>NZ_JBQQCG010000006.1:0-249932 GCF_052245575.1 Streptomyces sp. 2A115
GGGTGCTGGCGGTCGCGGAGTCCGTGCCGGTCGACAGAGTTTGCCCTCGTGACACAATGTTCGATCTGGGTCACCCCGGGGTTCAGGTCCGGGGTGACCCATTACGGTATGCCCCTGCGATTGATCGCGGGTGCTGGGTGGGTTGAGGGTCGAGGTCTGGGCTCTGGGCTCTGGGCTCTGGCGGAGTCATCGCTGCCAAAGAGGCTGAAGGCTGAAGAAGGGGTTCCGGAAGAGGGGTTCCGAGGGTATGAACGGGACGGTGACGGCGGTCAGCAGCAACGGCGAGTACTCGTTCACGAAGCCGAACCGGGACAGCATCACGCTGCTGGCCGGGCTCGGAGTGGAAGGGGACGTACACGCGGGTGTGACGGTCAAGCACCGCTCGCGCGTCGCGCAGGACCCCACTCAGCCAAACCTGCGTCAGGTCCACCTCATCCAGGAAGAACTCCTCACCGAGGTCGGCGAAGAAGGATTCGCGGTGGCGCCCGGCGAACTCGGCGAGAACATCACCACCCGCGACATCAACCTGCTCGGTCTGCCCGTCGGCACCCTGCTGCGCATTGGCGACGAGGCAGTCGTCGAGGTCACCGGCCTGCGCAATCCCTGCCTGCAGATCGACATGTTCCAGGACGGTCTGCTGAAGCGGGTCGTGGGCCGCGACGAGGCGGGGAACATCGTGCGCAAGGCCGGAATCATGAGCGTCGTGAAGGACGGCGGCGTAGTGCGTCCCGGTGACACCATCAAGTCAGAGCCCCCCGAAAAGCCACACCGACCTCTGGACCGCGTCTAACGGGACCGGCCGGGTCTGCCCCGAGCGGATTCATGCTGAGCGATTGGAAACTTTGGGACACCCGATAGGGCGCCCCGGCGTCCCAAAGCTTCCACTTGGGGCGTCCGCCTGTAGGGGGTGGGTTGGGGTGGGTTGGGGTGGGATGGGTCGAGGGGGGCGCAACCGCTTCGGCTGCTCGCCCTGGCTGCGCCCGTCGGTGTGAGCTCACGCACCCGCACCCGCACCCGCTTGACCGCGTCAAGCAGCCGAACGCCCTTGGCGGGCAACTGACTCCCGGGCCTACCTACTGGTGGAATCTGGTTCTGGGGAGTTCGGCGCGTTTCCGCTGATTCGATGGATCGGGCAACAGCCGACGCTCGATGCCAGACAGGCTTACGTTGCCCAGTTCGGCGTTGTCGGAGAACAGGTGGTCCAGAGCCCATCGCCGGTCCGCGCCGGCCGGCGGACCGAGCACTCCGTCGGCATGGGCCAGTCCCAGCAGCGTGATGGAGGAGCCCAGGCTGATCAGCAGAATCTTGCACCCCCGTACCGTCGTACGCCTCGGGAGTGGCGGTCAACACCTGGCCTCGGCTTGGCCGGACGCCGAGGCGTAGCGAGTCGCGCAAATGTAGAGCCGAGCCCCGGCGCCAGGGGGGGGGAGGCGCCGGAACTCGGCTCTGGGAGAGCCCCGGCGCCAGGGGGGGGGGAGGGCGTCGGGACTCGGCTCGGGGACCCTGGAGTCTTTTGCCCAGGGCTCGGGTAGTTGAAGCGGCCGTAAACGGCCTTCTGTACGACTCCGTTCGAGGCCTGGTTTCGAATTGCATCGAATTGCTTCGAATTGCTTCGGAACAAGCCCCGAAGCGGCTGGATCCGAAGCGACTAGATCCAAAGCGGCCAGCCCCCGAAGCGGAGACCTTACGCCGCGGCGTCGAACCCGGTGTCCCGGGCCAGCTTCTTCAGCTCCATCAGCGCGTGCTTCTCGATCTGGCGGATGCGCTCGCGGGTGAGGCCGTGCTCCTTGCCGACCTCCGTCAGCGTGCGCTCCCGGCCGTCCTCGATGCCGTACCGCATCTTGATGATCGAGGCCGTGCGCTGGTCGAGGCGTCCGATGAGGTCGTCCAGCTCCTCGCTGCGCAGCAGCGTGAGCACGGACTGCTCGGGCGAGACGGCCGAGGTGTCCTCGAGGAGGTCGCCGAACTGGGTCTCGCCCTCGTCGTCCACCGACATGTTCAGCGAGACCGGGTCACGGGCCCAGTCCAGCACGTCGATGACGCGCTCCGGCTTCGTATCCAGCTCGGCGGCGATCTCGGCGGGCTCGGGGTCGCGGCCGTTCTTGCGGTTGAACTCGCGCTGCACACGGCGGATCCGGCCCAGCTCCTCCACCAGGTGGACGGGGAGCCGGATGGTACGTGACTGATCGGCGATCGACCGGGTGATGGCCTGACGGATCCACCAGGTCGCATACGTGGAGAACTTGAAGCCCTTGCGGTAGTCGAACTTCTCCACCGCGCGGACCAGTCCCGCGTTCCCCTCCTGGATCAGGTCCAGCAGGGGCAGGCCGCTGCGCGGATAGCGTCGCGCTACCGCGACGACCAGGCGCAGGTTCGACCTGATGAAGATGTCCTTGGCCCGCTCGGCGTCCGCGACCAGCGCTTCGAGCTCCTCACGGGAGGCGTCCGCCTTGGCGTCGGTGACCTCGCCGTCGAGAATCTGCTGGGCGTACACACCCGCCTCGATGATCTGGGACAGCTCGACTTCCTTGGCGGCATCGAGCAGCGGTGTACGCGCGATCTCGTCGAGATACATGCCGACCAGGTCGCGATCGGCGATCTCGCCGCCTACAGCGCGAACACTGCTTGCCGCGTCGTTCCCGCCAGTGGCGGACTTACGACGGGCGACGGCACGGGTTGCCATGCGTGCTCCCTTGCGTGGTGGGCTTGCGGGTCCTAGTGGTGGCTCGGGCACCCTCCCGGGTGCCCTCCATCTGATGGAAACAACGACTGGAATCCGGACAGAATTCCCAACCCGCCCCTCGATTTTTCTGATCTTGCAGTACCCTGTGCCGCCACGAGGGAGGCGAGATGCCGTCGGAACGTACAGAGGTGCAGGTCAGGCCAGGAGTCGAAGGTGACCTCGATGCCCTCACCGACATCTACAACCACTACGTACGTGAGACGCCGATCACCTTCGACACCGCGACCTTCACTCCGGAAGAACGCCGCCCCTGGCTGCTCTCCCACCCTGAAGACGGCCCGCATCGCCTGATGGTTGCCACGGCGGTGGACTCACAGGAGATTCTGGGGTACGCCACGTCGAGCGCGTTCCGGGCGAAGCCCGCGTACGTCACGTCTGCGGAGGTGACGATCTACCTCGCCCCGGACGCGCATGGGCTGGGCGTGGGGACGTTGCTGTACAAGGCGCTCTTCGAGGCGCTCGCGGGCGAGGATCTGCATCGGGCCTACGCGGGGATCACGCAGCCGAACGAGGCGTCGGTGCGGTTGCACGAGCGGTTCGGCTTCCGGTACGGGGGGACGTACCGGGAGGTGGGGCGGAAGTTCGGGCGGTACTGGGACGTGGCCTGGTACGAGAAGGAGCTTTAGGCAGGGTCCTTCATTCCGGTTGTCCCGTTTGTTCCGGTTGTTCCGGTGGTTTCGTCTTGGTGGCTTCATTCAGGTTGTTCCGGGTCCACGAGCCTGGGCAGTTTCGCCATCGCGGCAGGGATCATGCCTCTTACATCGGGTGATCGCTGACCCGGCTGTCCGCCCCGCCCCGTTCCGTCACATCGCCAAGCGAAGCAGCAACTCCCTTGCCCCAGTGGGGAAACAGCGGGAAACAGCGGGAAGCCGACGGGGAAACCAGTGGGCGGAGCCCTACCCGAACTGCACCGACCTCTTCGCCAGCCCCAGCCAGAACCCGTCGATCACCGACCGCTGCTCGCCCAGCTCACCGAAGGCGTCCGCCGCCCCCATCGTCACGAACAGCGGGGCGAAGTGCTCGGTCCGCGGGTGGGCCAGTCGGCCGGCCGGGGACTTGTGGAGGAAGTCGAGGAGGCCGTCCACGTCGCCGGAGTCGAGCGCCCGGTGGCCCCACTCGTCGAACTCCGCCGACCAGCCGGGAATCCCGCCCTGCCGCAGCGCCGCCAGGTTGTGGGTGAAGAAGCCCGAGCCGACGATGAGGACGCCCTCGTCGCGCAGCGGGGCCAGCTTGCGGCCGATGCGCATGAGGCGGACCGGGTCGAGTGTGGGCATCGAGATCTGCAGGACCGGGATGTCGGCCTCGGGAAACATCTCCACGAGCGGGACATACGCCCCGTGGTCGAGGCCCCGGTCCGGGATGTCCTGGACCGCGGTGCCGGGCGCGCGCAGCAACTTGCGGACGGACTCGGCGAGTTCGGGGGCGCCGGGAGCCGCGTACCGCACCTGGTAGTAGTGCTCGGGGAAGCCCCAGAAGTCGTAGACCAGGGGGACGGACTCGGTCGCGCCCAGGGCCAGCGGGGCCTCCTCCCAGTGCGCGGAGACCATGAGGATCGCCTTGGGGCGCGGCAGGTCGGCGGACCAGGCGGCGAGCTGGCCGGGCCAGAACGGGTCGTCGGCCAGCGGCGGGGCGCCGTGCGAGAGGTAGAGGGCGGGCATGCGCGCTTCGGCGGCACGTTCCTCGGTGGCGGCGGACATGGCGGTGACTCCCCTTTCGACTGGTCGACTCACTCTATTTGCTTGAACTATCAAGCTATATGAACAGAGCCTACTCCCCATTGGTTTAACATTCAAAGAGGGGCCTCGTACAGTAGGTGTATGAACACGGCATCCGCTGACGAGCCCCGCTGGCTCAACAACGAGGAACAGCGCACCTGGCGTGCGTATCTGCACGCGACCCTTCTCCTTGAGGACCATCTCGACCGCCAGTTGCAGCGTGACGCGGGCATGCCGCACATCTACTACGGCCTGCTCGTGCAGCTGAACGAAGCGCCGCTCAGGCGGCTGCGGATGACCGAGCTGGCGATGCGCGCCAAGATCACGAGGTCCCGCCTCTCACACGCCATCGCCCGGCTGGAGAAGAACGGCTGGGTGCGGCGAGAGGACTGCCCATCGGACAAGCGCGGGCAGTTCGCGGTTCTCACGGATCAGGGGTACGAGGTCCTGAGGCGAACCGCGCCCGGACACGTGGACGCCGTCCGCCAGGCCTTCTTCGACCGGCTCACCCCGGACCAGCAGAAGGCCCTCGGCGAGGCCATGCGCCTCATCGCCGAGGGCCTCCAGCCCAAGGAGGCGGGCGCCGACCTGCCCTGGCTCCGCTGACCTGTCGCCCCGCTGGGTTCAACCGGGAAACGCCTGTCGTTCGGTGGTTGCGGCTCCGCCGCGATGTCGCAGCCCCGCGCCCCTTGCGGGGTGCTCCGGGCATGGATCTGCCCCGGCTCCGCCGCTCGCGGAGCCGGGGCAGATCCCGGATTCGTACGTACGAAGGCGTCCCCACCCCGCATACGTACGAGGGTCAGTGGGTGACCACGTGGGGTACCGGTCGGCCCGTCAGTGGGCGATCACCGGGACCTTCAGCTCGTCCTCGGCGCCTTCGCCGGAGCCGGTCACCGCGGCGGTGTCCGGACGGCCGGTGTTGATGAAGGTCGCGGCGATCGTCGCGGCGAGGACCAGGATGCCGACGGCGAACCAGATCGCGTTGGTGTACCCGTGCACCTGGCCCTCCAGCTGGACCAGCTGCTGCTGGGCCTGGGAACCGGCGCCGCCGATGTGGTCCTTGATGTACGCCGTCGTCGCGGAGGCGGCGATGGTGTTCAGCAGGGCCGTACCGATCGCTCCGCCCACCTGCTGCGAGGTGTTGACCATCGCGGAGGCGACACCGGAGTCACGCGGCTCGACACCGTGCGTGGACAGGGACATGGCGGGCATGAACGCCGTACCCATGCCGAGGCCGAGCAGGATCATCCCCGGCAGGATCACGCTGGCGTACGAGGTGCCGAGCTCCAGCTGGGTGAGGAAGAGCATGCCGGCCGCGGCGACCAGGAAGCCCGGAGCCATCAGCAGGCGCGGCGGGACCCGGGTCATCAGGCGGGTGCCGATCTGGGTGGAGCCCACCATCATGCCGCCGATCATCGGCAGGAAGGCGAGGCCGGTCTTGACCGGCGAGTAGCCCAGCACGAGCTGCAGGTAGTAGGTCAGGAAGAGGAACAGGCCGAACATCGCGATGATCGCGAGGCCGAGGGAGAGGTAGACGCCTCCGCGGTTGCGCTCGGTGATGACGCGCAGCGGCAGCAGCGGGGCCTTGACCTTGGACTCGGTGAAGACGAACGCGGCGAGCAGCACCACCGCGGCGACGAACAGGCCGACGGTCGTGGAGTCGCCCCAGCCGTCGGACTCGGCGCGGGTGAAGGCGTAGACCAGCGTGACCAGACCGAGGATGGACAGGACGACGCCCGGGATGTCGAGCGGCGAGCGGTTGCGGCTGCCGGACGGCTCACGGATGACGAAGTACGCGCCCGCGGCAGCGACGACGGCGAACGGGATGTTCACGAAGAACGTCCAGCGCCAGTCGAGGTACTCGGTGAGCAGGCCGCCGAGGATGAAGCCCACGGCGCCGCCGCCACCGGCGATCGCACCGTAGATACCGAACGCCTTGGCGCGCTCCTTGGGCTCCGTGAACATCACGGCGAGCAGGGAGAGCGCGGCGGGCGCGAGCAGCGCGCCGAACGCACCCTGCAGGGCACGGGCGCCGAGCATCATCGCCTCGTTCGTGGCAGCGCCGCCGAGGGCGGACGCGGCGGCGAAGCCGACCAGACCGGCGACGAAGGTGCGCTTGCGGCCCCACAGGTCGGCGATCCGGCCGCCGAACAGGAGGAGTCCGCCGAAGGCGAGGGCGTAGGCCGTGATGACCCACTGCCGGTTGCCGTCCGAGATCCCAAGGTCCTGCTGGGCCGAGGGAAGCGCGATGTTCACGATGGTCGCGTCCAGCACGACCATCAGCTGGGCGAGCGCGATGAACGTCAGCGCCTTCCAGCGGTTGGCATCGGGAGCCGGCGCCTTTGTGGCGGCGGCCGGGGCTGTTTCAGACATGGAGGTACCCACTTCAGGACTTCGAACTCGTGAAAAGGACGTGGTGGGGCGCGGCTCGTCGACGGTGACGGGCCGGAAGATCAGTACGTAAGTGGGGTTACGTAAGCGCGGGTTGTGTCATCGCTGGTAGGGACTGGCGAGCGAGGCGGAACTAATCGGTCATGCGTATCGCATGTCCTCCAAGGTCGCGGCCGTGCCGGGCAGTTCGGAGCGGGCCGGTGCCCGGAACCCGTCCAGGAGCAGCTGCAGGTGGCGGTGTACGAAGGTGTCGATGTCCAGGCACCCCGTGCCTGGCAGCGGCCGGGTGAGCTGGGTGACGGCGATCATCAGGTCCCCGTAGGCGACATCTGGGCGAAGCTGGCCGGCCGCGCGGGCGCGCGCCATGAGCCCCTCCACCAGCGTGTCGATCCGCTCGCGCGAAGCGAGCAGATCGGGATGGTTCGTGTCGAAGGACGCCGAGAGCATCGGGCACAGTGCGCCGATCCGCCCGTCGGCCGACGCGTGGACGAACCTGGAGAGGGCCTCGAAGGCGTCGCCGCTCTCGGCCAGCGCCTGCTCGGCCTGCTCGGAGACCCGGTCCAGGACCGAGCAGACGACCTCACGCTGGAGGGCGTCCTTGTCCGGGAAGTTTCGGTACACCGTGGCGTTGCCGACGCCGGCACGGCGGGCGATCTCGTCGAGCGGCACTTCAGAGCCGAACTCGACGAACATGTCCCGCGCTGCGGCGACGATCCGCTCCCGGTTGCGCAGGGCGTCGGCCCGCGGGCGGGGCGCCTTGCGCTGCACGGCGGTGGCGGTCTCCACGGCGTACTCCGTTCGACGGTCTTCTCGTTGCCCGCTGCTCTCGGCCCTCTTGGGCCTCGTACGCGCGATCCGGGGATCCGGTCCCCGTTTCCTGCGGACACATGGCTAAACGGGGAAACGATCCCCAGTTATTTCCCGAGCTTCCTGTGACCTGCGCCACACATCTTCGGGGCGGGGCGCGAACTGGCCGCGGGCGCGCTCCAACCGGGTTCGGGTGGGCTCCGACATGGCCCGGAGCGCCGGCCTCCCACGATCGGTCTCCTCCAGCGCGCGCCCGCGCATCCGGCGGCAGAGGGTGATCGAACAGGGTGCAGCCAGAAACGGCCGGCTGCCTGGAGCGAAAGGCCCCTGCATGCAGCCGACCAGCCGTCGGATACCCCCGTGCCGCCGTGCCGCAGCCCTCGCCTCGGTCACCCTCCTCACCCTGGCGGTCAGCACCTCCGCCGGGAGCGGACATCTGACGGCCGGCTCGACGACGGCCGCGGGACCGATCGCGCCGACGCGATCGTCTCCGCTCGGCCCCTGCATGATCAGCGGCTCGATGGGCGTGGAGATGTCGGAGGGCATCCCCACGACGGCGGGCTACTCCCGCTCCACCGGCACCGTCCGGGCGCTGAACCTGATGGTGGACTTCTCCGACGCGCCCGGTGAGGGCAGCGCGCTCGACCGCTTCGGCGAGTTCTTCCCGCAGACCACCGAATGGTTCCGCACCAGTTCGTACGGCCGCCTCGACTACCGCCCCGAGGCCCCCATCGGCCGCTGGCTGCGGATGCCCAAATCCTTCAAGGGGTACGGGATAGAACGCGGCGCCCCCTTCGATCCCGGCTACCGCGACCTGGTGCACGACATCGTGGCCACCGCCGACCCGACAGTGGACTTCCGGGAGTACGACCTCCTGAACATCCTGGTCACCCCGAACGCCGGCCCCTCGGCCCTGGACACGGTTCTGTCGGTGACCTTCGCGGGCAACACGGAGGCACCGGTCGCGGACGGGGTGCCCGTCGCCAACGCGTCCTTCATCTACAGCCGCCAGGACGACGGCTCCGGCTCGTACGGCGAAACCGGCTACCGCGTACTCCCCCACGAGAACGGCCACGCCTTCGGGCTGCCCGACCTCTACACCCAGGACGGGGGCGGCGCGGTCGGGCACTGGGACATCATGAGCGAGGACTGGGGGGCCGACAACGACCTGCTGGGCTGGCACAAGTGGAAGCTCGGCTGGCTCGACGACTCCCAGGTCGGCTGCGTGGCCGAGGCCGGCACGACCGAACACGTACTGACTCCGCTGGCCGAGCCGGGCACCGGCGGCAAGCTGGTCTTCGTGCCGCTCGGCCCCAGGACGGGGTACGCGATCGAGCTGCGCACCCTCGCGGGCAACGACGAGGCGGTCTGCAAGTCGGGCGTGCTCATCTACAAGGTCGACGCGGACATCGACACCGGCCACGGGCCGATCACCGTGGTCGACTCCACGAAGGACAGCGGCGGCTGCACCCGCAGCCCGAACGTCCACGCCGAACTCTCCGACGCGCCGTTCCGCCCCGGGCAGTACTTCAAGGACCTCGAGACCGGCATCCGGATCACGGTCGCGGGAGCCGACTCCGCCGGGAACCACCGGGTGTACGTCACTCGCCGCTGAGGCGTTGGTGGGGGTGTGGTTTCGCCTTCAGGCGTGTGGTTCGCCTTCAAACGCCGGGCAGCCGCACCGCCCCCTCACTTCAGGGGCGCGGGGCTGTGACATATGCGGCTCCACCGCGGGGCGCGCCCAGCCACGACCAACCCGCGGCTTCCGCACGGACCTTCCCCGGAGCGCCGGGCGGAGCGCTCGGCCGACCGCTCGGCCAAGCCGCCGGCCCGCATTCATTACCGTGTTCCGGACACCGTAATGGGGAGCCCATGCCACCGACACACCTCACACCCGCCAAGCCCGACGCGGTCGTACCCGCTGAAGCCGTCGCCCCGCTGATGCGCGGGATCTCCGTGCTGCGCCGGCTCACCGAGGCGGGCGGGACGTCGAGTCTGAGCGGCCTGGAGAAGGCGACCGGGCTGGCCAGGTCCACGGTGGACCGCATCGCGGCGACCCTGGCCCGCATGGGATACGTACGCCTCGACGGCCGGGACGCCGTGCTCGCGCCGCGCCTGATGGAGCTGGGCAACGCGTATCTGGCCGCGCTGCGGCTGCCCGGGCTGCTGGGCGCGCGGGCCGACGCACTCGCGGACGAGCTGGACGAGTCGGTGTCGCTGGCGGTCGGGGACCAGGACGGGATCCGGTTCATCCACCAGGCGACGCGGCGCCGCGCGATGTCGTTGAGTTTCCGGATCGGTGACCTGCTGCCGGCCGAACGGACTGCGCCGGGGCCGTTGTTCGCCACGGAGTGGGCGCCCGAGGACTGGGCGCGGTGGCGGGAGCGGCGGGCCGCCGATCCGGAGGACCGCGGGTTTCCGGCCGTGCCGCCCCGCGAACACCCCACCGGCGACGAGGAGTTCGAGACCTGGACCCGGGAGTCGGGGGTCCGGGGCTGGGCTCTGGACGACCAGTTGATCGAGCCGGGGCTGGTCGCCCTGGCCATGCCCGTACGCGATCACGAGCGTGGACGGATCGCCTGTGTGGTGAGCGTGGTGAGCCACACGAGCCGGCACACCGCGGCATCACTCCGGGACACGTTGCTGCCCAGGCTGCGGGCGACGGTGCACGGGATGGAGCAGGAGCTGCGCTCTGCCGCTGTCCCCGTTTCCCCCTCGGATCGGGTCGAGCCGTCCGTCGCACCCTCGGGCCTCGCCGCCTGGACCGGGGGGTCCAAGCAGGAACTGGGCCGGGAGTTCATCGAGTCGCTGGCCCGCGGGCTGACCGTGCTGACGGCGTTCGGCGAGGGGAGGGCCGAGCTGACGCTCACCGAGGTCGCCCAGGCCACGGGGCTCGCGCGGGCTACGGCCCGGCGCGCGCTGATCACCCTGGAGCACCTCGGCTACGTGGCGGCCCACGGGCGCACCTTCACGCTGACGCCCCGCGTCCTGGGTCTCGGCTTCCCGCCGCTCTCCCGCACCTCGCTCCCCCAGATCGCGGCGCCTCATCTGGCCGAGCTGGCGGGCCGGCTGCACGACTCGGCGTCCCTGGCGGTGCTGACGGGCGACGAGATCCAGTACACGGCCCGCGTCGCCACCAGTCGCATCATGAGCGTCAACATCACGCTGGGCACCCGCCTGCCCGCGTACGCGACCTCCCTGGGCCGAGTCATGCTGGCGGACCTCGCTCCGGGCGAGCGCCACCGCCACCTGCCCGAGGGGCCCGAGCTGCGCGCCCTGACCCCGCACACGGTCACGGATCCGGCAGCGCTCACGGCCACCCTGGGCCGCGTACGGGAGGCCGGATACGCCCTGGTCGACGGGGAGTTGGAGGAGGGCCTGCGCTCGATCGCGGTCCCGGTCCGGGACCGGGGGGGCCGAGTCGTGGCGGCCGTGAACGTGGCCATGCACAGTTCGCGGCGCTCGGTCGAACAGTGTGTGGCCGAGGTGCTGCCGGAGCTGCGGATTGCCTCCGGCCGGATCGAGGCGGATCTGCATGTGGCCGGGCGGTTCACTCGGGTCGCCTAGCCGGCGGGCCAGACGTGTGGGCGGGTACGAGAACGGCTGCGGCCGGTCTCGTACCCGCCCAGGGATGAAGGTGTGACACCCGGGCCTACGCCTTTAGTACCGGTGACTTCCCGGCCGACAGCCCGATCCGCCGGGGACGCGCGCGCGGTTAGCGTCGCGGCATGCGTATAGGGATTCTCGGCACGGGCAATGTGGCCCGTGCGCTGGCAGCCGGATGGTCCGCCGCGGGGCACGATGTCGTGCTCGGCTCGCGCAGGCCGAAGGAACGTACGGGCGTGGGCTTCGCCGTCGCGGGGCTCGAGGAGGCGGTCGCGGACGCGGAGGTGGTGGTCAACGCGACGCCGGGCACCGTGTCACTGGACGTGCTGCGCACCGTCGGAGCGGCGGCTCTCGCCGGGAAGACGCTGGTCGACGTGGGTGTGGGCCTGTCCGACGACTTCACGGAACTCGCCCACCCCAACAGCAGCCTGGGGGAGCTGATTCAGGAGGCGTTCCCGGACACCTCGGTGGTCAAGACGCTGTGCACGATGGACGCGTCGGTGATGAAGGCGCCCGGTGCGCTGGACGGCCCGAGCACCGTCTTCCTGTCCGGTGACAGCGACGCGGCCAAGCAGCTCACCGGCCGACTGCTCGGCGACCTCGGTTGGCCGCCGTCCGCGCAGCTCGACATCGGCGGCATCGGCAGCTCACGCGGTCAGGAGCACTTCGCCCTGCTCTTCACCGGAATCGCCGGCGGCCTGGGGACCCACGTGTTCAACATCGACGTCGTTACGCGCCCGACCTCGCGGTGATGCGGGGCGGCGGCGGGAAAACAGGGGCGCCCTCGACCCGCGGTCTCCCCTCCCGTCGCCGCCCCGGATCCTCCCGCCGCCCCGAGCCCTCCCGCCGACCGGGGTCTTCCCGCCGCCCCGACCCCTCCCGCCGGCCGGGGTCTTCGCGTCGACCCGGATCATCGCGCCGCCGCCCCGAGGCAACCAGCCCTTTGAGCGACCTCTCCGTCGCGAGCCGCGGAAGCATCAGCGCCCAGAAGCGAGTCAGCACGCGCTGCGACAACCACTGGGCATTCCGGCTCCCCAGCGTCCCGAACCCCACGGTGGCCGCGATCACGGCGTTGGCCGCGTCCTGCACCGGCACGTCCCGCGCCAGCGCCCCCTCCCGGGCCGCCTCGGCCAGCACGCTCTCCACCCAGGCCTGCCACTGGCGCCGGAGATCGACTCCGGCCGCCACGGATTCGGAGCTGTCGCTCAGGTTGAACCCGGCCCGCAGGACCACGTCGTGCCCGAGTCCCCGGAGCAACGCGTGCGTGGCGTCGACCAACACCTGCAACGCGCCGCCGGTCTCCGCCGGCCCGCTCCCGTCCTCGCTCCCTCGCCCGCCCGCGGCGCCGGCCGTCATCATCCGCAGCCGCCGCGCCGCCGCCTCCCGCACCGCGGTGCCCAGCGCCGCCTTGCTGGCGAAGTGGAAGTGCAGGGCGCCATTGCTGACCCCGGCCCGTGCGCTGATCGCGGAGAGGGTGACGACCTCGAAGCCGTTCTTGCTGAAGAGCTCGGCCGCCGACTCGATCAACGCGTTGCGCGTACGTACCGCGCGTTCCTGTTGGGCCATCAGGGCTCTCCGTTGGTGTGGTTGCCGACGGCTGCTGCCGGTTGGGCAGCCGAGGACCCACCACGCTAACAAACCGCTCTGGCGGTTTCCATACCTCCTACCAGACATGTAATTACGGGACCGCCGCAGGAACGAGACCCGTCGTCGGCCCGTCGACGGACCGCAGACCGCTTTCCGGAGCCGAGAACAAAACCGGATGGTCCACATCTTTGCTTGGTGCGTCACCGGGGCCCGGAACACTGTTCGCGCTATTCGACGCGGGGGGGCATCGACGTGCTGAGCATGCGCAAGCTCGGCACCCGGCTCGGCGCGGGCGCGACGTCGCTCTACCGGCACGTCGCCAACAAGGACGAGCTGATCGAGCTGGCCGTGGACGAGATCTGCGGCGACATCGAGGTCCCCGACTCGAAGGACCCGGCCCACTGGCGTGCTGGCGTGGCCCACTGCGCGCACAGCCTGCGTACGACGATGCTGCGCCACCCCTGGATCGCCTCGGTGCTCGGCGAGACGGGCATGTCGTACGGCGAGAACGCGATGCGCATGTCCGAGACCATGCTCACCCTGTTCACCCGGGCGGCCCTCCCCGCCGCCGAGGCCGACCTCGCGGCGTGGCCCCTGAAGACAAGGGGCGCGGCCCCTCCCCTAGCGCACGAGGCAGGGGCGCTTGCCGTCGAACTCCCAGCCGGGAACCAGGAACCGCATCCCGATGGCGTCGTCCCGCGCCCCCGGGCCGGCCTTCCTCCGGTAGAGCTCGTGGGCCGCGAGGAGGCGGTCCATGTCGAGCTGGACGCCCAGGCCGGGCGCGTCTGGGACGGCGATCTCCCCGTCGGCAATGCGCGGCGGGGTGACGGTGAGCCGCTCCAGGCCCTCCTGCCAGATCCAGTGCGTGTCCAGGGCGTTGTACTCGCCCGGGGCCGCCGCCCCGCAGTGGGTCACCATGGCCAGCGAGATGTCGAAGTGGTTGTTGGAGTGGCACCCCCAGGTCAGCCCCATCGCGTTGCACAGCTGGGCCACGCGCACCGAGCCCTGCATGGTCCAGAAGTGCGGGTCGGCCAGCGGGATGGAAACCGACTGAAGGGCCAGGGCGTGGGTCATCTGCCGCCAGTCGGTGGCGATCATGTTGGTCGCGGTGGGCAGGCCGGTGGCGCGACGGAACTCGGCCAGGATCTCGCGCCCGGAGTAGCCCCCCTCGGCTCCGCAGGGGTCTTCGGCGTAGGCGAGGGTGCCCACCAGGGGCGTACACAGCTCGATCGCCTCACGCAGGGACCACGCGCCGTTCGGGTCGAGGGTGACCCGGGCCTCGGGGAAGCGGCTCTTCAGCGCCCGTACGGCCTTGACCTCCTCGGCGCCCGCCAGGACACCGCCCTTGAGCTTGAAGTCCCGGAAGCCGTAGAGGTCGTAGGCGGCCTCGGCCTGCCGGACGATCGCCTCGGGCGAGAGGGCCTCTTCGTGCCGGATGCGGTACCAGTCGACGGGCGATTCGGGCTCGCGCACGTACTCCAGGTCGGTGCGGTCGGGGTCGCCGACGTAGAAGAGGTAGCCCAACACCCGCACGGAGTCGCGCTGTTGGCCGTCGCCAAGGAGGGCCGCGACGGGTACGTCGAGGTGCTGGCCCAGCAGGTCGAGCAGCGCCGACTCGACGGCGGTGACGGCGTGGACCGTGGTCCGCAGGTCGAAGGTCTGGGCGCCGCGTCCGCCGGCGTCGCGGTCGGCGAACCGGTCGCCGATCTCGCGCAGGACACGCTTGTAGTCGCCCACCTTCGCGCCGACGACGAGGGACTCGGCATCGCGCAGAGTCCGGGTGATCTTCTCCCCGCCGGGCACCTCGCCCAGTCCCGTACGCCCCTCGGAGTCCTTGAGTACGACGACGTTGCGGGTGAAGTAGGGGCCGTGCGCGCCGGAGAGGTTCAGCTCCATGGAGTCCCGGCCGGCGACGGGGTAGACGGTGAACTCGGTGACCGTCGGTTGCTGACTCATCATCAAGGTCCTTGTGGAGAGAGGCGACTGGAGCCGGGATCAGGTATCGGGATCAGGTATCGGGATCAGATATTGAGGACGTCGAGGGCCCACTCGAGCGCCAGGACGCCGCCCAGGCCGAGGATCGCGAGCACCGTCGTGTAGCTCGTACGGACCTTGATCGCCTCGATGACCGAGAGGTTGAAGTACTCCTTGAACAACCAGAATCCGGGATCGTTGACGTGGGAGAAGGCGATCGACCCGCAGGAGACGGCGAGGACCATCAGCTCGGGGCTGACCCCGCCGCCCGCGAGGAGCGGCAGCACCACGCCGGAGGCCGTGACGACGGCGACCGTCGCCGAGCCGAGGGCCACGCGGAGGATGACCGCGATGAGCCACGCGAGGATGATCGGCGAGATCGACCAGCCGTCCGTGGCGTCCTTGATGTAGTCGGAGATCCCGCCCTCGACGAGGACGTTCTTGAAGGCGCCGCCGGCGCCGATCACCAGAAGGATCATCGCCATCGCCTGGGCCGCCGAGGTGCACGAGGCGCTGACGTCGGCGAGGCTGCGGCCGATCCGCGGTCCGAACGCCCAGACCGCCAGGACCAGGGTCAGCAGCAGCGCGATCGGCGCCGATCCGATGAAGGCGATGAAGTTCAGGAACGGGGTCTCGGACGAGGTGGCCAGGTCGGTCACCGCGGCGCCGGCGATCAGGACGACGGGGAAGAGCGCCACGCCCAGCGACCAGCCCAGGCCGGGCATCTCCCCGTCGGCGAACTCGCGGTCGCTGACCAGACCCTTGGGTATGGAGGGGCTCATCCGCCTGATGAACGGCAGGCGCGGCCACGTGAGCGCAATGAGCGCACCGGCCGGGACGGCGATGAACAGGCCGTAGAACAGCGTCAGTCCGACGGAGGCGTGAAAGGTCGCGGCCACCGCGGTGGGTCCGGGATGCGGCGGCAGGAAGCTGTGCATCGTGGAGAGGGCGATCGACATCGGCAGGCCGACCCAGAGCAGTTTCGCCCCGGTGACCCGTACCAGGGTGAACGCGATCGGCACGATGATGATGAAGGCGACCTCGTAGAACATGGTCACGCCGATGAGCATGGACGTGACGACCATGGCCACCTGGACCCCTCGTGGTCCGAAGGCGTCGAGTAGTTTGCCCGCGATCCGCTGAGCGGCGCCGGAGTCCCCCATGACGCGGCCGACCATGGCACCGAGCCCGATGGTGAGCATCGTGTCGCCGATCTGACCCCCGATGCCCTCCGAGAGGATGTCCGGGATGTCCGCCACCGGAATCCCCCGGACCAGCGCGACGCCGACCGCCACCAGCAGGAGGGCGGCGAAGCCGTTCATTCTCAGCCTGGTCATGAGGAGGAGCAGAATCAGAACGCTGATCCCGACCACGAGGAGAGGCATGTCAGTTCCCCTTTGAACTGTTGAACCATGGAGCCGTTGAGCCATGGAGCCGTTGAACCGTTGAGCCGTGGGCCAAATAGCCGGTGGGCACGGGTGGGCACGGGTGGGCATGGGTTGGGCGTGGGCACGTCGACGGGTCGGCTCATTACCGGAGCCGGGTGGCGGTGGATGAGGGGGGCTAAGGGGGCTAGCGGGCCTGAGTCGGTCGGGCGGGGCGTCGTACGGCTCCCACCAGGCTCAGGCCGTCGTCGAGGACCGTCTCCAGATCGGCGAGGTCCGCCTGGCCGGGGTCGGTGAGCGGGGCGCGTACCGGGCCGACCGGGAGGCCGCGCAGCCGGGCGGCGGCCTTGACCAGCGAGACGGCGTAGCCCGGCACCCGGTCGCGCAGTTCGACGAGCGGGACGTAGAAGTCGCGCAGCAGCTTGTGCACGACCGCGTCGTCGCCGTCCCGCAGGGCGGAGAAGAAGGCGTCCGCGATCTCGGGCGCGAAGGCGTGGACGGCCGACGAGTAGGCGGGGACGCCGACGGTGGCGTACGCGCGGGCCTGGATCTCGGCGGTGGAGGCGCCGTTGAAGAAGAGGAAACCGTCGGGCGCGGCGAGCGTGAGGCGCTGGAGCCGGTCGAGGTCGCTGTGCCCGTCCTTCAGGCCGATGAGGGTGGGGATCTCGGCGATCCGGCGCAGGCTGTGGGCGGTGAAGGCGACCTGGCCGCGCTGGTACGCGATGAGGGGCAGCGAGGTCCCGGCGGCGATCCGGCGCAACTGTTCCACCAGGCCGTCCTGCGGGGCCCCGACGAGGTAGTGGGGCAGTACGAGCAGGGCGTCCGCGCCCGCCGCCTCCGCGATCCGGGCGAAGCGGAGCGCCTGCGCCCAGCCGTAGCCGATGCCCGCGACCACCGGCAGCCTGCCGTCGGCGACCTCGACCGTGGCCGCGACGACCGCGCGGTACTCGTCCTCGTCCAGCGAGAAGAACTCCCCGGTCCCGCAGGCCGGGAACACCGCGCCGGGTGCGGTCTCCAACTGGGCGGTCAGATACGTCCGGTACGACTCCAGGTCGAGGCCGCCGTCGTCCCGGAAGCTCGTGAGGGGGAAGGACAGCACCCCGCCCGCCATACCGTCACGCAGCCGCTGGGTGACGTCTTCTGTCTCCGCTTCTGTCTCCGCACTGAACCGCATCACGAATCTCATCCCTATATGCAGATGGCGTACATGTATGAGAACGGAGGTTAGGTCGGTGAACGCGGTGGGTCAATGGGTGCGGCAGCGCGGATTTACGATGAGGCCATGCCGGAGAGCAGTGAGGTCCGTGGAGGTACGCCCGGCGGCCGCGGAGGTACGCCGGAGAGCAGCGGCGTCCGTGGGGTGAAGTCGGCGTCCCGCACCGTCGCGTTGCTCGAGTTGCTCGCCGCACGCGGAGACCGGCCGGCCCGCCTGGACGAACTGGCCGAGGAGCTGGACGTACCGCGCAGCAGCATGTACCAGCTGCTGCAGACCCTCGTCGACTGCGGCTGGGTACGCTCCGACACCACCGGCTCCCTCTACGGCATCGGGATCCGCGCCCTGCTCACGGGCACGAGCTACCTCGACAGCGACCCGCACGTCCGCGCGGTACGCCCCTACCTCGACGAGGCCTCGGACGCGCTCGGCGAGACCATCCACCTCGCCCGGCTCGACGGCCCGAACGTCGTCTACCTCGCGACCCGCGAGTCCCACGAGTACCTGCGCACCATCAGCCGGGTCGGCCGCCGGGTCCCGGCCCATGCCGGCGCCCTCGGCAAGGCACTGCTCGCCGAGCGCTCCGACGACGAACTCCCGCTCCCTGACGGCCCGTTGACCGCCTTCACGGCGAACACGCACACCGACCGCGGCACGCTGCTCGCCGACCTCGCGGGGGTGCGTGAGCGCGGCTACTCCATCGACCGCGAGGAGACGGTGACCGGCATCGCGGGCTTCGGCTTCGCCCTGCGGTACGACGCACCGGCCACCGACGCCATCAGCTGCTCGGTTCCGGTGGCCCGGCTCACCGAGGAGCACGAGGCCCGCGTCGTCGCTGTCATGCGGGAGATACGGATGAAGATCGAGACTCGTCTGTCGCCGCTCTCGGGGGCTCCCGACTGGCGTTGACCATCCGCCGTTTCTCTCATGTCCGTGCGGATCGTGCAGGTCCATACGGGTCCGTACGGACCGAGGGCCGCCCTGACGTGTTGGTCGGGGCGGTCCTCGGTGTGCCGAGATCAGCCGCTCGTGGAGGTCAGCGTGCTCTTGTCCTCGACGACCGGTGGTACGGAGGGCTGTTGGCTGGGTACGGCGGTGGTCTGGTGGGTGAGTGCTTCGCCCTCCACGTCGACGGTGGGCAGGATCTTGTCGAGCCGGCGGGGCATCCACCAGGCGGTCTTGCCGAGGAGGGCCAGGACGGCGGGCACGAAGGCCATGCGGACGACGAAGGCGTCGAAGAGGACGGCGATGGCGAGGCCGAAGCCGATCATTTTGATCATGGATTCGCCGGCGCCGATGAAGCCGGAGAACACCGCCATCATGATCAGTGCGGCGGCGGCCACGACGCGGGCGCTGTAGCGGAAGCCGGTGACGACGGCCTGGTGGGGGCTGTCGCCGTGGACGTGGGCCTCGCGCATGCGGGCGACCAGGAAGACCTCGTAGTCCATGGCGAGGCCGAAGACGATGCCGACGAGGAAGATCGGCATCATGCTCATGATGGGGCCGGTGGTCTCGACGCCGAGGAGCGCGGCGCCCCAGCCCCACTGGAAGACCGCGATGACCGAGCCGAGCGCGGCCAGTACGGAGAGCAGGAACCCGACGGCTGCCTTGATGGGGACCAGGACGGAGCGGAAGACGACCATGAGGAGCAGGACGGCCAGGCCGACCACGACGATCAGGTAGGGGATGAGCGCGTCCTGGGTCTTCTGGGCGACGTCGATGTTCATCGCGGTGGTGCCGGTGACCTCGAACTCGGCGCCGGTGGCGGCCTCGGTGGCGGGGCGGTCGGCCCGGATGCTCTTGACGAGGGTCTTGGTGTGCTCGCTGGTGGGTGCGGTGGCCGGGACCGCGGAGAAGATGGCGGTGTCACCGGCCTGGTTGAACCGGGCCGGTGAGAGGGACACGACTCCGTCGGTGGCGCCGATCTTGTTCTCGATGGTCTTGACGGCGGCCTTCGCGGCCTTCGGGTCGTGGGTGGCCCGGGTGTCCACGACGATGGTGAGGGGTCCGTTGAAGCCGGGGCCGAAGCCGTCGGCGAGGGCGTCGTAGGCGCGGCGTTCGGTGGTGGAGGTGGGCTTGGCCTCGGCTCCGGGCATGCCCAGTTGCAGGTCGGTCACCGGCAGGGCGAGTGTGCCCAGACCGGCGATGGAGGCGAGCAGGACGGGGACGGGGCGGCGCAGGACGAAGCGGGCCCAGCGGGTGCCGCCGTTGGTGTCGACGGTTTCCTTCACGTACCCGGTCTTGCGGGCCTTGCGGGAGAGGACGGCGTTGGGCCAGAAGCCGAGGACGGCGGGGACCAGGGTCAGTGCGATGAGCACGCAGACGATGACCGCGCCGGCGGCGGCCAGTCCCATTTTGGTGAGCATCGGGATGCCGACGACGGACAGTCCGGCCAGTGCGATGACGACGGTGAGGCCGGCGAAGACGACCGCCGAGCCGGCGGTGCCGGTGGCCAGTGCGGCCGCCTCCTGGGGCGGGTGGCCCTTGGCCCGTTCCTCGCGGTAGCGGGAGACGATGAACAGGGCGTAGTCGATGCCGCAGGCCAGGCCGAGCATGGTGGCCAGGGTGCCGGTGGTGGCGGACAGGCCCAGTGTGCCGGCCAGGGCCGTGATGGAGGCCATGCTGACGCCGACGCCGAGGATGGCGGTGAGCAGCGGAAGCCCGGCCGCGGCCAGCGATCCGAACGTCGTGATCAGCACGAGGGCGGCGATGGCGATGCCGATCGCTTCGGCCGAGCCGCCCGCGGAGGGCTGGGTCTCGAGCGCGTTGCCGCCCACCTCGACGGTCAGCCCGGCGTCCCGGGCCTGGTTTATCGCGTCCTCGAGGGATTTCTTGCCGGCGTCGGTGAGGTCGTCGGCGCCGACCTTGTAGGTGACGGTCGCGTACGCGGTGGTCGCGTCCTTGCTCACCGCGTTGACCTGGAAGGGGTTTACGGCAGTGGCGACCTGGGTGTCGTCGGCCGCCTCGTCCACGAGTTGGTCGATGACGGCCCGGTTGTCGGCCGCGGTGATCTTCTGTCCGTCGGGGGCGACGAAGACGATGCGGGCGTTGGCCCCGTCGGCCGCGGCACCGGGGAAACGCTGTTCCATCAGGTCGAACGCCTTCTGGGACTCGATCCCCGGCATGGCGTTCGAGTCGTCGGGGGCCTCCGGGGCTACGGCAGCGCCGAAGCCGACGGCTCCCAGCACCGCCACCCACAGGAAGGTGACGAGCCAGCGCCGCCGGAAGGTCAGACGGCCGAGTCGATAGAGAAAAGTAGCCACGGGAGGTCTCCAGGGTCTGGGCTGTTGAGCTGGGGTGGAGTGTGTGCGGTGAGGTGTGTGCGGTGGGGTGTGTGCGGTGGGGTTGTGGGGTGGAGTGGGGTGTGTGTAACGAGATGTGTGGGACGGGCGGGGGCGGGCTGAGCTTTTTCGGGGTGTTTCCGCGTACTGCTGCCGAGTTCTTCCAGTCGCTTTCATGTTCTTTCGCGTGCTTTTGGGCACGACAAAGCGGCATTCGGGTACTTCAATTCGGGTGCTTCAAAGGGGGTTCGGACACATCGAGGGGTGGCCGGGTACGTAAGAGTGCGGGCGGACCAGGTACGAGGGACTGTCCGGCGTAGCAGCCGTATCCGGCGTGTCAGGCGTGCTTGCCGCGCGTCAGGTTGAGCGCCTCTCCGTGCTTCTGGAGGAGGCCGGAGCACGCTCCGAGCGAGATGACGCCCATGCCGACGGCGGCCATGACCCCTTGCGCGCCATCGAGGACGGCGCTGGAGGCCACGGTGGCGGTGAGGCCGGCCAGGAAAACCGTCGCGAGCACGGTCCACGAGAGCAGCGACTTCATGGTCATGGGGGGTCCTTCCAAGTGGGCGGGAGGCCGTGAACTTCCGAGATCAACAATCCCGCTTGCCGACCAACCGCCACGAGAGAGCACGCTCCCGAACCGTGGTGTACCGGGCTACACCATCAGCACGGTGGCCTGCTCCCCCGCGCGGGGCCCACCTGCCACCTAGCCTGAACAGCATGCGGAAGACAGTGGGGCAGGCGGCCAGGGCCACGGTCCAGCTGGCCAAGGCCGCGGCCCTGGCTTCCGGCTCGATCCTCTTCATCACGGTCCTGCTGTTCACTGCCACCGTCACCCTCGCGGTGGTCGGCGCCGGAGTGCTCCCCGAGACGGTGCTGCTGGTACGCCGGATCGCCGGAGCCAAACGCAACCAGGTGGCCACCTGGACGGGCCGGCAGATCCCCGAGGCGTACCTCCCCCTCGACGAGGGCCTACTACGCGAACGCCTGCGCACCGCGCTTCACGACCCCGGCACCACCACAGACCTGCGCTGGATGATCACCCACTACGCCTACGGCTGGCTGCTGATCCTGGCACTCCCGCTGTGGCCGGCGGGCCTGGTGCTGGACGGCGTACGCTGCGGACTGCTGAGCCGCGAACCCCTGGTCCTCCCCCTGATCACCCGTCTCGCGGACCTCGACGCCAAGTGGTCCACCGCCCTGCTGAAGCCCTCACCGAAGGCGCGCCTCACCGAACGGGTCGAGGTACTGACCGCGACCCGGGCAGGCTTGGTCGCCGCCCACGAGGCCGAACTACGCCGCATCGAACAGGACTTGCAGGACGGCACACAGGCCCGCCTGCTCTCCCTGTCCATGCACCTGGGCCTCGCGAAACGAACATACGAACGCGACCCCCACGGCGCCCGCAAACTCCTCGGCGACGCCCAGGACCAGGCAGAGGACGCCCTGACGGAACTACGACACGTCGTACGCGGCATCCATCCCCCCATCCTCACCGACCGCGGCCTGGCAGGCGCGGTACGGGCCTTGGCCGCAACCAGCGGCCTCGACGTCACCGTCACCACAAACGAGGCGGAGCACGAACCCCGCGCCCCGGCCGCCGTGGAAGCCGCCGCATACTTCGTCGTGTCCGAGGCCCTGACCAACGCCGCAAAACACAGCGGCTCACCGAGCGCATCGGTCCAACTCGGCCGTGCCACCACCGAGTTGAGGGTGTCCATACGGGACGAGGGCCGGGGCGGAGCCAAGGAAGGAACCGGCTCGGGGCTACTCGGCATACGGCGACGGGTCGCCGCACTCGACGGCACGGTACATCTGGCGAGCCCTGCCGGCGGCCCGACCGTGATCGATGTGGGGCTGCCGTGCGAGTGGTGAGGAATGCCGGCTCCACATACCAGCGCCCCGCCCCAGCCCCGATCCGGTACGCTGTCGATCGAGCGTCCTGCCAGGCGCTGCGGCGTGTCATGCGGAGGCCCGCAACCCTCCCACACCGCAGCAGTATGATCCAGAACGCTCAGCGCTTGACCGGGAGACCCGGCCACGACTCGCCCATCGAGTCCAACGCCGGCCTCCACACACAAGCCCCGCCTTCGTAGCTCAGGGGATAGAGCACCGCTCTCCTAAAGCGGGTGTCGCAGGTTCGAATCCTGCCGGGGGCACAGTGCCTGACCAGCGCGTTTACCTCTGCGAGGTAGTCGCGCTGTTCGTCGTGGCCATGGGGCGGCGTTCGTGGCCAAGGTGCCCGATGTCGGCGATCCGGGCGAGGCCGCCGTGTTGCGCATTAACCATGAATAGGTTCCAGGTCATGGCAACCAAGACATCCAGGCGACGTCAGCGCGGCAGCATCGCCCCAACGGGGCCGGCTTTCAGGTCCGTCCGGGCGCGACGCGCCCACGAAGAAGGACATCCACCTCCACGGCCAGGCCGAGACCAGGGCCGAGGCAGAGAAGGCCCGCTTGACCGGACCGTGGACCGCCTCGGCCTCCTTGAAGGCCTGGTCCACCTGCTGACCGTCCGTCACATCGCAGCATACGGCGAGGAGGTTCTCGGTAGCGGGTGGTTCGTCACCTCGGTAGGTCACCGTGACCCGGTCCCCCGCCGCTGCGAAGTGGCGAGCTATGGCCAGCCCGATCCCCTGTTCCCCCCGGTCACGAAGACTGAACGGGCCGCTGCTGCCGCGGCTCGGCCGTCTACTACCTGACGATCGTCTACAGCATCTCGTACGGGCCGAAGTCGCTCGGCATCCCCCAGAACACGATGCTGACCGCCGCGAGCATCGGCGCGGCGGCCGGAAACGCCATCACCGTCCCGGTCGCCGGGCTGGCCGACCGGATCGGCCGCCGTCCGGTGATGCTGACCGGAGCCGTCGGCTGCGTTGTGTGGGCGGTGCCCATGTACGCCTCCCTGAGCTCGCGCGACGCCCTGTTGATCACCGGCGCCTACACCGTCGGACTCATGCTGCTCGCGCTGATGTTCTCCCCGGTGGCGGCCTTCCTCCCCGAGCTGTTCCCCGCCCGGCTGCGCTACACCGGAGCCTCCGCAGCTTTCATCCTCGCCAACACCCTCCGGCGGCTTCGCCCCGCTCGTCGCCACCTGGCTGAACAGCCAATGGGAATCACCGCTCGTCCTCGGCTTCTACACCGGCGGGCTCTGCCTGCTGAGTCTCCTGTGCCTGCTTGCCCTGCCAGAGACCCGCGACCACGAATTCGACGCCTGACGGTTCGTGTCCCTGGCACACGGAGCGCCCGTAAGGCGTCGCAACAACACCCGAGCCGCACGGCCCCCTTCATGCCCCGGAAGTGCCCGATCGCTACCGTGCGCCACGTCGCCGACACCGGCACTGGCACTGGCACCGGCACCTCCCTTTTCCCGTACAACCCTTCAGGCTCACCAGAGGTCATCTCTCAGTCCGTACGTATGTCCTGGAGAGGAACTCATGTCCCGGCCCCACCACAAGCGCTCCCGGCGTCCCGTCGTCCTGGGCGCCACCGCCGTCGCGGCCGTCTTAGCCGGTGGCCTGCTCATCACCCTGCCCGGCGGCGCGAGTGCCGCCGCGTCGGGCCTCGCCGACGACTTCAACGGTGACGGCTACCGTGATCTGGCGACCGGCGCCCCGGGTGCCGTCGCGGGCGGGAAGGCGAAGGCGGGCGCCGTGGTCGTCAACTACGGCTCGTCGAGCGGTATCAGCGCCGCGCGCCACAAGACCACCTCGCAGAGTTCCTCCGGCGTGCCGGGCGCCTCGGAGACCTCCGACCGCTTCGGCACCGAACTCGCGCACGGCGACCTCAACAGGGACGGCTACGGCGATCTCGTCGTGGGCACACCGCTGGAGGACGTGAGCGGCGATGTCGACGGTGGTTCGGTCACGATCCTGTGGGGCGGCTCGTCCGGCCTGTCGGGCGGCACGGCGATCAGCGACCCGAACGTGTCGGGCCACGACCGGTTCGGCCAGTCCCTCGCGGTCGGCGACTTCACCGGTGACGGGAAGGCCGATCTGGCGGTCGGTTCCACCGGCAAG
Organism: Streptomyces sp. 2A115; assembly: GCF_052245575.1. NCBI lineage: Bacteria > Bacillati > Actinomycetota > Actinomycetes > Kitasatosporales > Streptomycetaceae > Streptomyces > Streptomyces sp. 2A115. The sequence continues at coordinate 24,721 of NZ_JBQQCG010000006.1, forward strand.
GACGTGTGGATCTTCAAGGGCGGCTTCACCAAGTCGGGCGGCGCGGCCGGGAAGCTGCGCTTCGACGCCCAGATCGAGTCCGGCGCGTACCCGAACGGCGCCGTCGATCTGGCCGCCGGTGACTTCGGCGACGACGGCACGGACGACGTGGTGGTGGGCTCTTTCGCCGGCGCCTTCGTCTACCGGGGCTCCTCGGCCGGGCTCACCCTGCAGACCCAGGTGAGCGACGACAACCCCGCCTCGCTCACCGCAGCCGACTTCGACAGGGACGGCCACGACGACCTCGTCATCGGCACCGACGACAACCCCATCGGGGATCAGACGGCGCTCGGCGGCTACGCCACCGTGTATTACGGCGCCGCGGCCGGCGTCGACACCGCCCGCACCGGCGTCTTCAGCCAGGCCACCGAGGGCGTGCCGGGCGCGGACGAGTCGTGGGACCTCTTCGGCAACACGCTCGCCGCGGGCGACACCAACGGCGACGGCTACCCGGACCTCGCCGTCGGCGCCCCCTTCGAGTCCATCGGCTCCGGCGACCACGCCGGCAGCGTCTGGGTGCTGCGCGGCGGCGCCTCCGGCCTGACGGGGACCGGCGCCCAGTCCTTCAACCAGGGCACCCCGGGTGTCCCGGGCGCCAACGAGTCGTCGGACATGTTCGGCGACGCCATCCACCTCGCCGACCACAACAAGGACGGCCGCGCCGATCTGTCGGTGGGCGCGGGCGGCGAGAACAGCGACGACGGTGCCGTGTGGGTCCTGCGCGGCTCCACCGGAGGCGTCACGGCCACCGGCGCGGTGAGCTTCGGTGCGTCGTCCGTGGACATCGGGAACTCGGGGGACGACCCGATGTTCGGGGACGCCATGTCGGGCTCCTGAGCACGTGGACAGACAACGGGAGGGGCGGCACCGGAAGGTTCCGGCGCCGCCCCTCCCGTTGTGCTGACTGTCGTGTGGGACGGCGGGGCCGGGGCCCCTCAACTCAACATGTCTTGCCGTCCCCGACAAGGAGCCCGTTGGCGCCGCGGGCGTCCACGGTGAGGTGGCCCGTCCGGCGTTCCGCGCGGAGCACGGCACGGGCCGCGGCGAGGACCTCCTCGTCGCTCTCCACCCCGGAACCCGTCAGGACTTGGAGCAGCCGCGTCCGCCACACGTCGGGGTCCGTCTCGTACGCGTCCAGCACCCGTACGCCGTAGCCGCCGCCGCCCGCGCTGTGGGCGCCGCGCCCGCCCAATCGTCGGCGTACCGCCTCTCTCAGTCCTGCGTGGAGCTCGTGGACGATTCCGGGTGCGGAGTCCGTGAGTCCGGCCGCCGCCCCCGTGGCCAACGCGGTGGCCACCAATTCCACTTCGGCCGCTTCGGTCACTCGAGCCCCCTTCGCTTGTGCGGGTTGTGCGATGTCTCGTCCGTCACCATGGCCGGACGTGCTGCAATGCTGATGAAGTTCCGATGAAGTGCGGGAGCGGAGGCTCGGGGTGGGCGGGAGATCTCCTCAGCGGCTTCGGATCGAGGTGCTCGGGCCGTTACGGTCCTGGCGGGGCGAAGCACCCCTTGATCTGGGGCCTGTCAAGCGGCAGGCCGTGCTGGCCGCGTTGCTGCTCCGTCAGGGGGCTGTGGTGAGCCACGAGCAACTACTCGACGGGGTGTGGGGGTCGGAGCCACCCGCGACAGGAAACAAAGTGCTGGCCAGTCACGTCAACCCGCTGCGCAGGACACTCGACTTCGAAGGCACCCGGCACACGGAGTCGGTGATCCGCAGCGGCAAGGGCTGGTACCGCTTCGTGGTCGACGAGGCCCGGCTCGATCTGTCGGACCTGGCCGAACGGGGCGATGAGGCGCTGCGCACAAAGGCTTCCGGAGACCTGGCCACCGCGACGGACCAGTTGTCCGCAGCGCTCGCTCTGTTCCAGGGCGAACCCTTGGCCAACCTGCCGGGACCCTTCGCGCACGCCGAGCGGGAGCGGCTGATGGAGCGCCGACGCTCGCTCCGGCTGACCCGGCTCGAATGCCTGGTTCTGCTCGGCCGGTTCGGCGATGCTCTGGACGACCTCGCCGCGTTGTCCGCGTCCGATCCGTATGACGAGTCGTTGTTGGCGTTGCGTATGCGGGCTCTGTACGGCTGCGACCGTCAGGCCGAAGCGCTGAACGCCTATCAGGACATGCGCACACGCCTGGGTGACGAACTCGGAGTCGATCCCGGTGAGGAGCTCCGCCGGGTGTACGAGGCGGTGCTGCGCCAGGACGACGCCTGCCTCCTCGGCCCGGCGGTTCCCGCCTCGCAGACATTCTCCAAGCTCATCCTCCGTGATGACCCGGCAGCAGCCGCGCCGATACGACCAGGGGCACCACAACGGTCCGCTCACCCGCCACGCGACAGCGCTCCGTCGGCGCCGGCCGAGTTGCCGCACGACGCCGCCGGATTCGTCGGCCGCACCGCCCAACTCGCCCAACTGCACGCTCTGCTTCCGCCCGAGCAGGACCAGGGGCCGACGAACACCGTGGTCATCTCCGCCATCGGCGGCGCCGCCGGCATCGGCAAGACCGCTCTGGCGGTGCACTGGGCGCACCAGGTACGTGACCGCTTCCCGGACGGCCAGCTGTACGTGAACCTCCACGGTTTCGACCACGACCGGCAGCCACTCGAGCCCGGCGAAGCCCTTGAGCTACTGCTGCGCAGCCTGGGGCTCGCTGCGTCGGAGATCCCGGCGAACGACGAGGCGCAGGCGCGCGTGTACCGGACCCTGTTGGCCGACCGGCGCCTGTTCGTGCTGCTGGACAACGCGGCTTCGGCGGAGCAGGTGCGTCCGCTGCTTCCGGGCAGCACATCCTGCTGCGTCGTGGTCACCAGTCGTAACCGGCTCGGCGATCTAGTGGTCCGCGACGGTGCGCACGCTCTGCCGTTGGACCTCCTCCTGCCGGCTGAGGCCCGCGCGCTGCTGAGCGAGACGCTCAGCACGGACCGGCTTTCCGCCGAACCCCTCGCGGTGGACGAACTGATCCGGCTGTGCGGCAGCCTTCCACTGGCGCTGCGCGTGGCCGCCGCGAGGCTGGCGGGCGATCCGGGGCTGCGCCTGGCCGATCTGGTCACCGAGATGTCCGAGGGCAACCGGCTGGAGGCACTGGAGCCGGACGATGACGACAACTTCCCCTTGCGGACGGCCTTTTCGGCCTCGTACCGAGTTCTGGCCCCTGCCGCCCGTCGGCTGTTCCGCCTGCTCGGATTGTTCCCCGGCCCGGAGCTCACCGCCGAGGCCGCGGCAGCCCTCCTGGACGCACCGGTGCAGCAGGCCCGCCGCCTGCTCGGTGCCTTGGCCGCTGCCCACCTGATCGAGCCTGCGACGGTGGGCCGGTATCGTTTCCACGATCTTCTTCGGGAGTACGCGCAGGAGCGTGCGCAAGTCGAGGACGTGGCGGCGGATCGTGACGCCTCGTTGAAACGTGTCCTGGTCTGGTACCTGAGCGCCGCTCGCACCGCCGGGGGAAGCTGGCTCTTCGCGGATCTGCCCCACGACCTCGCCCCAGGCGATCAGCCGCGCGTTCCGTTCGCTGCCGGAGCCGGACAATGGCTGGAAGCGGAGCGGGCGAATCTGCTCGCCCTCATCAACCATTCCGGCCGTCACGGTCCCCGCCCGGTCGCCTGGCACCTGGCCAACGCACTGTTCGGCTACTTCTGGCTCCATCTGCCGCGGGCGACGTGGCAGGCGACCGCACAGACGGCGCTGGACGCGGCCAAGGCCGAAGGCGACCTGTTCGGCCAGGCAGCCATGCACAGCAGCCTCGGACTGCTCAAGTCGGACCGGGGGCAGGGCAGGCAGGCGATGGATCACCACACGCGCGTACGGGAAATCAGTCGGGAGCTCGGGTGGGCGGTGGGCGAGGCAGCGGGTCTCGGCGGCATGGCCCAGGCGGAATGGAGCATGGCGCGCCTCGACAGCGCGCGCGAGCATGTCACGACCGGCTTGCGGATCACCCGTGAAGCCGGAAATCGTCACCTTGAAGCGTTGGGGTTGGTCGTCCTCGGTGTGACCTGCCGGGACCTGGGCCGGTTGCGCGAGGCCGCGGATCACCTCGAACTGGCCATCAGCCGAAACAAAGAGATCGGCTGGAACGGCCACAGCCTGGCTCTGCAGAATCTGGGCTGGGTGTACTGGGAACTCGGCCGCCTCACCGATGGCCTTGACGCCCTCGGTCCCGGGGTGACCGCTGACGGGAAGGGCGGGTACCGCAACGACCGCGCCATGATGCTGGACGCCGTCGCGAGGATCAACCTCGAGCTCGGACATCATGACGAGGCGCTGGAACAGGCCGAGCGTGCCTTTGCCATGGGCCAGGACAGAGGGCGGCGCTGGATTCAGGCCGGCATCCTCAACACGGTCGCCGCCGCCCACCGGAAACTGGCCCATTTCGACCGATCGGTGCGGGCCGGCGGACAGGCTCTCGCCCTGGCCCGCGAGTCGGGCCACAGACGCACCGAGGCGGACTGCATCCTGGGGCTCTCCCTCACGCACACACAACGGGGCCGGTACGACGAGGCCCGCAGCCATGCCGAGCAGGCGCTGAGCCTGGCGCGCGATCATTCATTCCGCGTGGTGGAGGGCCAGGCCCTGACAGTCCTGTGTGCGACAGCGGAGTCCGAGGCGGCCCACGCCACAGCCATCAAGCTCGGCCACGAGGCCCTGGCCGTACACCGTCGGACCAGCCACCGCCTCGGCGAAGCCCGGACCCTGATGCTCCTCGGTCGCGCCCTCCACAAAACCGAGGACACAGCCGCCGACCGCATGAGGCAGCAGGCCTTGGACATCTTCTCGGGCGTTGGCGTGCCGGCGGAGGAGTACAGAGATCTCGACTGGTGACGCGCCCGTACGGACCGCCACATCACGCCGTTGACGAGCCCGCGCAGGTCGAGGTTCGTTCGAGACGCCGATGCGGTGTGCAGGCGTCCGGCCAGGCGGAGGGTACCCACGCCTGAGGAGTCCGGTAAATGACCGGCTCTCACGACCCGACCCGGCCCACTCGGCAGGTCACCTCCACCCTTGACGCACCCGAAGCTATTGATTATTAGCCTCGTTCGGCGGCTGCAGCCTCGCCCTCCTCTTCGGTCTCGTCCCTCAAATCTGGCAGATCCCTTGACAGGCAGGTCCGTTCGGCCCTGTGATGGCTAATGCTCAGTAGCCGAGGTCAGGGGTCAACGTGTCGATCGAGTTCGAGGCCGACGAGAAGGTCACCGACATCGCGCGGCGCACCACCGAATTCGTCCGGGACGTGGTGCTGCCCGAGGAGCAGGCATGCGACGGGAACGTCCATGCCGGGCCGGAGCCACTGCGGCGTCGGCTCCAGGAGGCGGCCCGGGCCGCTGGGGTGTTCGCTCCACATGTGGGGCTGGAGTGGGGCGGGCTCGGGCTGGATCTCCGCGGGCAGGCGGTGGTGTTCGAGGCGGCCGGATACTCGCTGCTGGGCCCGCTCGCCCTCAACTGCGCGGCGCCCGACGAGGGCAATACGCACCTGCTCGAAGTGGTCGCCGACGAGGAGCAGAAAGAGCGGTATCTCCGGCCGTTGGCGGCCGGCGAGGTGCGGTCCTGCTTCGCGATGACCGAGCCGGCGCCGGGCGCGGGATCCGATCCTCGTGCGCTGGCCACCACGGCGACGAGGACGGGAGGCGGCTGGCGGATCGACGGCCGCAAGTGGTTCATCAGCGGCGCCGACGGAGCCGGCTTCGCCATCTGCATGGCCCGCACGAGCGGCGGGCCGGGCGACGCCGGCGGCGCGACCATGTTCCTCATAGACGCCGACAACCCGGGCATGAAGATCGTCCGGAACATCGACACCCTGGATCAGGGTCTGTTCGGCGGGCACAGCGAAGTCGCCTTCGACAACTGCGAGGTCGGTGACGGCGCCGTGCTCGGCGAGGTGGACCAGGGCTTCGCGCATGCCCAGGTACGTCTCGGGCCCGCCCGTATGACGCATTGCATGCGCTGGCTCGGGGTGGCACGCCGGGCACAGGACATCGCCCTGGAGCGCGCGGTGGATCGCTCGGCCTTCGGCAAACCGCTGGCCGAACTGGGCATGGTGCAGCAGCTGTTGGCCGACTCCGAGATCGACATCGAGACCAGTCGCGCGGTGCTGTGGCGGGCCTGCTGGGAACTGGACCAGGGCCGCTCGGCCGCTCAGCACACCTCGATCGCGAAGACGTACGTCTCCGAAGCGGTGAACCGCGTGGTCGACCGGGCCGTGCAGGTGTGCGGCGCGCTCGGCATCTCCGGCGACGCCCCGCTGTCGCGGCTGTACCGGGAGGTGCGTCCGTTCCGCATCTACGACGGCCCGTCCGAGACGCATCGCTGGGCCATCGCCAAGCGCGCGGTGCGGGCCGCTCGTGAGCGGAGGGCCGTACGGTGACTTCCTTTGAAACGACTGAGATGGCTGAGATGGCCGAAGGGGCTCAAACGGTCGTCGTGGGTGTCGATGAGCCTGCGCTGCAGCACTACTTCGAGCGGCACGTATCCGAGTGCGCGGGTCCGTTGAGGGTCGAGATGCTGCACGGCGGGCGCTCCAATCTCACCTACCAGGTGACCGACGGAACGCACCGATGGGTGCTGCGTCGGCCACCGCTGGGCGTGCTCACACCGACCGCGCACGACATGGACCGCGAGTACCGCGTCGTCGCCGCGCTCGGCGGCACCGGAGTACCGGTGGCCCGAGCCGTGCTCTCGTGCACGGACCCGACGGTGATCGGGGCGCCGTTCTGCGTCGTCGACTTCGTGGAGGGCGCCGTGCTGCGCGACGGTGACGAGGTCGCCGCGCTGCCTCCGGCCGACGCACGGCGCAGCGCCGATGCGCTGGTGGACGCCCTGGTGGCACTGCACTCGGTCGACCCCGCCGACGTCGGGCTCGGCGACTTCGGCCGTCCCGACGGCTATCTGGAGCGCCAGGTGCGGCGGTGGCGCAGCCAGTGGGACAAGGTCGCCACCCGCGCGCTGCCCGACCTCGAAGCCCTGCACGGCCGGCTCGCCCGTGCCCTGCCCGTGAGCGGCGCTCCGGCGATCGTGCACGGCGACTACCGCCTGGACAACACCATCCTGGCACCCGGCGACTTCGGGCGGATCGCCGCGATCGTCGACTGGGAGATGGCCACGCTCGGTGATCCCCTCGCCGACCTCGGGATGCTGCTCATGTACTGGGATCCGGTCTGCGAGCCGGTACTCGGGGCGCGCCACGTCCCCACGGCCAACCCCGGCTTCCCCGCGGGCCGCGAGCTGGCCGAGCGGTACGCCACGCGGTCCGGCCGGGACATCGAGGCCCTGGCCTTCTACCAGGCGCTGGCCTGCTTCAAGCTCGCCGTCATCGCCGAGGGCATCCACGCCCGCTATCGCGCGGGTCAGACCGTCGGCACCGGCTTCGAGCTGGTCGGCTCCGCGGTCCCGGCGCTGCTGCGCTCGGGGTTGGAGCTGCTGGCATGACGATCACCGGCACCGACGTACGCGACGAAGGAGACCCCGTGCGAGACCGGCTGTCCGGAATGACCGCCCTGGTTACCGGCGCGACCGGCGGCATAGGAGACTCCGTCGTACGCCGCCTGGCCGCCGAGGGTGCCGCGGTGGCGGTGACCGACGTGGACGCCGACCGCTGTGAGGCACTCGCGAAGGAACTGACGGACGGCGGGGCGCGAGCGCTCGGCCTGGCCCTGGACGTCAGCGATGAGGAGACGTGGCGCCGCGCGGTCGAGCGGGTGGTCGCCGAGCTGGGCGGCCTGTCCGTGCTCGTCAACAACGCGGGCATCGCCGAGACGCGAACCGTGGAGACGGAGACCCGGGAATCCTGGGACAAGGTCATCGCGGTCACCCAGACCGGGGTCTGGCTCGGCATGAAGTACGGCGGGCCCGCGATCGAGCGCTCCGGTGGCGGCTCGATCGTCAACATCGCCTCGATCTTCGGTACGGTCGGCGGCTTCGGAAGCCAGTTCTCGTACCACGCGGCCAAGGGAGCGGTCCGGCTGATGACGAAGAACGCCGCGCTGCACTGGGCCACGCGCGGCGTGCGCGTCAACTCGATCCACCCCGGCTTCATCGAAACGCCCCGCTCCCGCGAACTGTGGCGGGGCACGCCCCGGCACACCGCGATGGTGGAGGGCACCCCCATGGGGCGGCTGGGCCGGCCCGACGAGGTCGCGGGAGCGGTGGCGTTCCTCGCCTCGCAGGACGCGAGCTTCATGACCGGCTCCGAGCTGTACGTGGACGGGGGTTGGACCGCACGCTGACCGAGAACCGGAACCCGAGACCGAGACCCGAGACGTAGACCGAAAGCCGAAAGCCGAGGGCCGAGCGCCGAAGGACCAGGGCCGAAGGACGGAGCCCGCGGCCAGTGATGTCACCTCACACGGCCGATGCGCTCACCGCACGCGTGTGTACTGGTCCACCCCGCCCACGGATGTCACCGTCACCCGCCCCCGCAGCACGAGGACATCCAGATGCGCCGCCGTCTCGTTGACCGCGAGCATCTGGTTGAAGGCATTCAGCTCGCCGAACGGCACCGCCCGCCGCGTCCATCCGAGCTTGCGCGCCACCGCATGGGCGTCGAGCGAGTCTTCGCCCAGCGCCGTCAGGCTCTTGGCCAGCCGGTCGTCGTGGTGGGCGAGCAGCTCGGCGACCCGGGTGTGCGCGCTGTCGGAGACCGGCCCGTGCGCGGGCAGCAGCCGGGCGTCGGCGTAACGGTTCATCAGCCGCAGGGAGTCCAGGTAGTCGGCGAGCGGCCGGCCGCCCGGCTCGGCCAGCTCGAAGCCGATGGACGGGGTGATGTGCGGCAGGACGTGGTCCCCGGAGAACAGCAGCCCCCGCTGCTCGTCCAGGAAGACCACATGTCCCTTGGTGTGTCCCGGAGTTGGCACGACACGCAGTTCGCGATCGCCGAAGCTCAGGGTCTCGGCGGCGAGCCAGCGGTCGGGGGCCTCCCACACGCTGGGGTCGTAACCGCCGTGGTCCATCGCCCGGATACGGTCGGCCAGTTCGCCGGCGCCTGCCCTGCGCAGGGTCTCCAGTGAGCCCGCGGGTTCGTCGCTGCCCAGTCGGTCGAGCATCTCCAGACCCGGGCGTTCCCCCGCGCCGAGGTAGACGCGCGAGCCCAGCAGCCGGCGCAGTTCGACCGCGTGCGTGTAGTGGTCGCGGTGGATGTGGGTGACCAGGATGTGGCTGATGTCGCCGAGGTCGCGGCCGATGGCGGCCAGGGCCTCCTCGAGCGCCTTGCGCGCCTCGGGGATCGCCCAGCCGCCGTCGATCATGACGATGCCACCGTCGTCGGCGAGGTCCTCCAGCAGGTAGACGTTGACGGCGTGCAGGCCGTCGTTGGGAAGTGGCAGAGGAACGCGGTGCACCCCGGGCTGTACGGTCTGGACTCCGGCTGCGGCCCACGGGCCCTGGTCGAACCGCGTTGTCATGATCCTCCTTATTGGCGTACCGCCGCGGGATCATGCCGGTTGGCATGCGCGACGGCACAATCTCGCGAATCGTTGCCTCGTCGGGCCCCGTCGGGCTCCGTCACGCCCCGTCAGGCGTCGTCACGCCTGTCCGTCGTGCGGCCTCGTCGTCGGGCGTACGGGCACTCAGACTGAGGGCCAGCTCCCGGGCCCCGCTCCGGTCGAGCTTGCCGACCTTCGTCTGGGGCAGTTCCTTGATGCAGTACACGAATTCGGGCCATTTGGTCTTGGACAGGCCGACGTTCTCCAGGTGTCCGGTCACCTCGGCCAGGTCGATGCCGCCGCCGTCCTCGGTGACGACGAGCAGCGCCACTCGTTCGCCGAGGACGTCGTCGGGGACCGCCGCGACACAGGCCCTGGCCACGCGCGGGTAACTGGCGACCGCGCGCTCTATCTCGGTGATGTCGATGTTGCGGCCGCCACGGATGATGATGTCCTTCTCACGGCCCATGATGCTGACGGTGCCGTCCTCGTGGGTCATCAACAGGTCGCCGGTGGGCAGGTAGCCGTCCTCCGTCAGCTCCGGCGGCTCGACCTCGCCGCCGCGGGCGTAGCCGAGGAAGAGGGAAGGGCCGCGCACCTGCGCCCGGCCGGTCACGCCCGGTCCGGCCGGCCGCCCGTCGGGGGTGAGCGCGCGTACGTCCGTACCCGGGAAAGGACGACCGTCTCTGCCGAGCCGGATCTCCTCGGGGTCGTCGGGGCTCGGCGAGGTGTGGCCGAGGCACTCGGACATGCCGAAGACGCGCAGGATCTTCGTGCCCAGGGACTGTTCGGCCCGGGCCAGGGCACCGCGGTCCATGGGCCCGCCGCCGACGGTGATCGACCGGACGCCGCCGAGGATGCCGGAGCCGGCCGCCTCGGCGCCCATCTGCAACGCCATGGTCGGTACGCACATGGTCCAGCGGACATCGGCGTCGGCCATCCGCCGCAGCGCGACGGCCCGGTCCCACTTGCCCGTCATGACGAGCGGTCCGCGCAGCATGAGGGCGAGGTAGACACCGAAGCAGTACGCCGCCGTCGACGACAACGGCACGATGGCGGCGACGGCGTCACCGGGCGACAGGCCGTTGGCGGTGACGGTGCTCGTGGCGGCGTAGCGCAGGGCCGACTCGGACTGTACGACGCCTTTGGGCCGCCCGGTCGACCCGGAGGTGAGACCGATCAGGGCACCGCCCGACCAGCGCGACACCTCACGCTTTCGGGGCGTGGACAGGCACGTCCAGCCGTCGAGCACCGTCCGCGGCGAGCCCGGCAGCCGTTCGGCCACCGCCCACTCGTCCATCGCGGAGGGCTCGGCGATCACGGCGTCCGGGCGGATGTCCTGGCAGGCCGCGGTGAACTCGGCATGGGTGGTGTGCCGATTGACCACCGCGATCACACCCCCGTCCCGGCCGCTCATGCCCACGGCGAGGGTGGCGGCGACCGTACGCCATGAGTTGTCGGCCTGGACCATGACGGTGCCGCCCGCTCCTTCGGCACCTTCGGTGGACAGCGCCGCGGCCATCAGCGTGGCCTCGTCGAGCAGTTGCCGTGCCGTATGGCTGCCCGCGTCGTCGATGACCGCGACGAAGTCCGCCTCGTCCGCCTTCTGTTGGAACTCCCGCACTACCTGTCGCATCTTGTCCCTCGCTGCGCTGTGCCGAACTCCGTCTACTGAACGCTGGGATACGTGCCGTGCCGGTGAGCCGGAATCGTCCGGCAGGAGCGACTCAGGCGGCGAACATCTCCGCCTCGTGCCCCATGACCGCGATGCGGCGGCCCTTCATGTCGCCGACCTGTGCCACGGCCTCGGCCCACTCGGGGCTCGCGAGGGCCTTCTTCAGGTCCTCCGGGGAGTCGAAGCCGAGCACGGAGAGCCCGTCCCAGCCTTCGGAGCGCGGCTCCAGAGCGGCGTCGATCTCGGTGTGCCGCCAGGCCCGCAGTCCGGGCAGGCGGTAGGTCAGCTCCGCGTGGTCGCCGCGCCACCACTCGATGAACTGCTCGTGCGTCCACTCCGGAGGCCGGGCTGCCAGCAGGACGAGGTTGTACATGAGGTTCCTCCGTACGTGGTGAGGTGAAGGTGTGCGATCAGTCGAAGCGGATCTCGGACGAGCGCCCGATCAGCAGGCGCTGCAGCCTGCCCTCGTCGTTCACCCGCCCGGCGGCCACGAAGCTCGCCTCGGGGACCCCCGCTCGTCGTACCTCCCCCAGGAAGAGCTCGTCCTGGCCGAGCGTGGTCGCCGACAGCCGGTGGTGGGTGCGGGTGCCCTTCTCGCGCTGTTCGAGGTAGCCGACGAGGGCGGCGCGGTCGCCCGCGAAGTCGGTGGCGTTGCCGCCGCCGGTGGAGAACAGGATGGACAGCGAGAAGTCGTCGCTGATCAGGTCGAGGATCCGGGACGGCTCGTCCCCGTCGAGGATCTCGAACCATGCGGTGAGGAACGGGGCCCCGGTCGAGGTGTCTGTCATGCCCGGCTCCTGTCCTGCGCGGACCAGTCGACCAGCTCGAACGAGGTGGTGAAGAAGGACTGGTAGCGCGCCAGGAGTCCGCCGGGGGAGATCACCGCCGCCGAGAGGAAGGAGCCGGAGTACCGCCCGCCCTGCGTCACCACTCCATAGACGGTCTCGACGTCGCCGTCCCGGCTGCAGCGCAGGATCTCGTGCGACCGGTCCACGGGGTTGCGGCCCGCGATGTACGCGGCGAAGTCCTCCTTGGACTTGCCGATGACCTCCTTGCCCGGCAGGGCGATGAGGAAGGAGAAGTCGGGTTCGAGCAGGTCCAGCGTCCGCTCCGGATGCCGGCTGTCCATGCTGGCCATGTATGCGCGCAACGCCATGAGTGAGCTCCTTCGGTCGGCGATCGCTGACCACGAGATCAATCTGAGCCAAGTTCAATTCAGTTAGGATGGTAATCCGGTGGAAACACGCCTGGCAATAGTGCTTCACGGAGCGGAGCTGCCGCGACGGTAGCGGCCCCGGAACACCGGCACTACAAAGCCCCCGCCGGAAACCGACGGGGGCAGAAGCGAGGGCAGAAGACCGGGACGCTCAGGGCGTCACGTGGCGACCATCCGCACGCAGGCGCCCTCGATCAGCTCGCTGACCTCCGACAGCGGCGTCGGCCCCGACGGCCGGTACCACCGCCAGACGCTGACGATCAGGCCGAGCACGCTCGCGCCCAGCAACTGCGCGTCGCGAAGCGGGAACGCGCTCTGGGACATGCCCCGTACCAGCAGGTTCGTCCAGTCCCGCTCGACGAGCTGGACCAGCTGGCGGGCCGCTACGCGCTCGGCCTCCTCCCGCTTGGACTTGCGCGGGCCGGAGAGGAGGTCCATGTGGTTCTGCAGGATGCGCATCTGCAGGACCTCTTGGTCGGAGACGTCGTACGCCGCGCGAACGGCCGCCCGGAGCGCTTCCACCGGCTCCGCGACGTCCGCGGTCGCCTCCGTGAACTTGTCGTGGGAGCGCTGGAGCTCCAGCCGCATGATGGTGAGCAGGCAGTGGGTCTTGGACTCGAAGTAGTGGTACAGCGCGGTCTGCCCGATGCCGACCCGCTCCGCCACGGTCGACCACTTGGTGGCCTCGAACCCCGTCTCGCCGAAGCAGTCGACGGCGGCCGCCAGAATGGCGGCGCGCTTGGACCTCGGCCCCGCTTCCGGTTCAACGATCTTTGTCGCCATGCCTGACCCGTCTCCTGGCTGCCGCCCACCTTTTCCGTACCCGAGAGTAGTACCAAGCTGAACTCAGTTGCCAATCGACTTCCGGTCAGAGTCGCTCACAGGCGCTCACAGGCGCTCGATCACGGTCGCATTGGCCATACCGCCGCCCTCGCACATCGTCTGCAGACCATAACGTCCGCCGGTCCTGCGCAGCTGGTGGACGAGCGTGGTCATCAGCCGGGCACCGGTGGCGCCGAGCGGATGCCCGAGCGCGATGGCGCCACCGAAGGCGTTGACCCGCTCCGGGGCGGCGCCGATCTCCTTCTGCCAGGCAAGGACGACGGAGGCGAATGCCTCGTTGATCTCGACCAGGTCGATCTCGCCGATCGACAGCCCGGCCTTTTTCAGGACCTTCTCGGTGGCGGGGATGGGACCGGTCAGCATGTGAATCGGGTCCGAGCCGACCACGGCCATGGTGTGGACGCGGGCCAGCGGTGTCAGGCCGTGGCGGCGCACCGCCTCCGCGGAGGCGATCAGCAGGGCGGCGGCCCCGTCGGAGATCTGGCTGGCTACGGCGGCGGTCAGCCGGCCGTCCTCGGTGAGGGTCTTCAGGCCGGCCATCTTCTCGAGGGTGGTGTCGGCACGCGGCCCCTCGTCGGCGGCGAGCCCGAAGGCCGGAGTGATCTCGTCGTCGAAGGCGCCGTCGGCCTGGGCGGCGAGGGCCCGCTGGTGACTGGCGAGCGCGAACCGTTCCATGTCCGTACGGGAGACACCCCACTTCTCGGCGATCAGCTCGGCCCCGCGGAACTGCGACACCTCCTGGTCCCCGAAGCGCTCGCGCCAGCCGTCCCCCGCGAACGGGCTGCCCATGCCGGCCTGTTCGCCGACGAACATCGGGCTGGCGATGGGCACCAGGCTCATCACCTCCACCCCACCTGCGACGACGAGGTCGGCGGCGCCGGAGCCCACCGCCTGCGCGGCGAAGTGCACGGCCTGCTGGGAGGAACCGCACTGGCGGTCGATGGTGGTGCCGGGGACGTGCTGCGGCAGCCCGGCCGACAGCCAGGCGGTGCGTGCGATGTTCCCGGTCTGTGCGCCGAGTTGGCTGACGCACCCGAAGTACACGTCGTCGACGGCGCCCGGGTCGGCCCCGGTGCGTTCCAGCAGCGCACGCAGCACATGAGCGCCGAGGTCGGCGGGGTGCACGCCGCTGAGCGTGCCCTTGCGGCGGCCGACGGGGGTGCGGACGGCTCCGACGATGAATGCTTCCGGCACAGTGGGTACGGAGGGCACGGTGAGCTCCAGGGGTTTCGGGTACGGGTTCAGCTGCTGGGCGGGACGCGCGTGAAGTCGGGCGTCCGCTTGCCCAGGAAGGCGGCGACGCCCTCGCGGCCCGCGTCGGAGGCCGCCGCGGCGGCGAGCGCGCGGGCCTCGCGGTCCAGGTGCGGACCGAGGTCCGCGGTCAGTCCCGCGGCGACGAGCCGGCGGGTGGCTCCGAAGGCGGCGGTGGGTCCGCCGCACAGGGCCTCAGCCGTGCGCGCCGCCTCCGTGGCCAGTTGGCCGGGGGCCACGGCCCGGCTCACCAGTCCGATCGCCGCGGCTTCCGCCGCCGGTATGCGGCGGTTGGTCAGCAGCAGGTCCAGGGCCCTCTTGGGTCCGACGAGACGGGGCAGGAACCAGCTGACTCCGGCGTCCGGTGAGTAGCCGATGCCGGTGTACGCGGCGGTGAACGAGGCGTCGGAGGCGGCGAGGGTCACATCGGCGGCCGCGGCCAGGCCGATGCCCGCGCCGGCGACCGCGCCCTGGACGGCGGCCACCATGGGCGCGTCGATCGCGGCGAACGTACGCAGGGCGTCGTGCAACGCGTCGGTCACCGCGGTCAGGTGCTTCTCCAGTGCCTCGCCGGACAGCCGGGAGAACTCCCTGAGGTCGCCTCCGACGCAGAAGGACTTCCCCTCACCGGTGAGCAGCACGGCCCGTACGGCCTCACGTGCGCAGGTCCGCGCCGCGTCCAGCAGTCCGCGCGCCATGTCCAGGTCGATGGCGTTGCCCGCCTCGCCCCGGCACAGGGTGACATGGGCCAGTCCGCTGTCGTGGATCTCAATGCCGACCCTCGTCTCTCCGGCCTTCATCGCGCCGTCCATCCGCCGTCGACGGTCAGGACCTGACCGGTGCAGTACGAGGAGGCGTCCGAAGCGAGGAACAGCAGGGCGCCGTCGAGTTCATGGCCGTCGCCGCCGCGCCCCAGCAGGGTGTTGCGCTCGACCCAGCGGCTGGAGCGCTCGTCGCCGAAGAGGTCCGCGGTCATCTCGGTGCGGAACCAGCCCGGCGCGAGCGCGTTGACGCGGATGCCGCTGCGACCCCACTGCCCGGCCAACTCCCGGGTCAGGCCGATCAGTCCGGCCTTGGACGCCGAGTAGCTCGCGCCGCCGAGGGGAGCGGCGGAGACCAGGCCGAGGATGGAGGAGACGTTGATGACGCTCCTGCCGCCCGCCTGCCCCGGCGCCTCGGCGGTGAGCCGAGCCAGGTGGAAGGGCGCGGTGAGGTTCACGCCGAGCACGTCGGCGAAGGTGTCCGGGGACTCGTCCTCGGCACGCGTCTCGCCGGAGGCGGCCGCGTTGTTGACCAGGATGTCGATGCGGCCCGTAGTGGCCAGCGCCGTCTCGGCCAGCCTCGTACGGTCGGCTTCCAGCGAGACGTCGCAGGCGACCGGGTGAATGCGCGCGTCGGAGTCGGCGAGTTCCTTCAGCCGGTCGATGCGGCGGGCCGCGGCGAACACGGTGGCGCCGGCCTGCGCGAGGACGGCGGCGAAGCGCGCGCCGAGCCCGGCGGAGGCGCCGGTGACAACGGCCGTTCTGCCCTCCAGCGAGAACAGTTCGGCGGCGGATCGCGGCGCGCTCACTCGTCCACCCCGATCGGCAGGGCGGTAGCGCCGCCGTCGAGCACGAGGGTCTGGCCGGTCATCCAGGAGGAGGCGTCGGAGGCCAGGAACAGCGCCGCGTTCGCCACGTCCTCCACCGTGCCGAGGCGCCGCAGCGGCAGCTTGGCCGTGAGGATCGGCTCGCGCACCTCCCACACCGCCCGCGCCAGCTCCGTCTTGATCAGCCCGGGCGCGATGGCGTTCACCCGTGCCCGCGGCCCGAGTTCGTAGGCGAGCTGCCGGGTCATGTGCAGCATGGCGGCCTTGGTGGCGTTGTAGTAGCCGATGTGCGGGTCGACGATCAGCCCGCCGACGGAGGCGATGTTGACCACCGCTCCCCCGTGCTCGGCCATCCAGGCCCGCCAGGCGTACCGGGTCCAGGCGATCATTCCGTACTGGTTGACGCGTACGGTCTTCTCCGCCCGTGGCAGGTCCAGGTCGAGGAGATCGCCGTGGTACGGGTTGGTCGCCGCGTTGTTGACCAGGATGTCGACCCGGCCGAAGCGGGCCATGGTCTCGTCGACGCAGGCCTCGGCCTGTTCGGGTTCGCCGGCGTTGGCCACCACCGTGTGCAGGTCGCCGTCACCCTTGACGCGCAGCAACTCCTCGCGCGCCTCGGCGAGTCCGGCCGCCTTGCGGGCCGCGATCACGACATGGACCCCGGCTGCCCGGTAGGCGGTGGCGATGCCGAGCCCGATGCCGCGGGATCCGCCGGTGATGACGGCGACCTTGCCGTGGAGGGGGTGGGCACTGCCGTCGAGGGTGTTGGCGCTCACGCTGCCCCTGCCTTCGTGTCGGTCTTGCGGTACTTGGCGAGTTCCTGGCGGGCCACCGTCCGCAGATGTACTTCGTCGGGGCCGTCGGCGATGCGCAGCGCCCGCGTTATGGCGTACAGCCGCGCCAGTACGGTGTCGTCGCTGACCCCCGCCGCGCCGTGCGCCTGCACCGCGCGGTCGACCACCTTGTGGGCGACCTCCAGCGCGGCGACCTTGATCGCGGCGACCTCCATCCGGGCGGCCGCGTTGCCGACGGTGTCCATCAGCCAGGCGGACTTGAGGACGAGGAGGCGCAGCTGTTCGATCTCGATGCGGCTGCGGGCGATCCACTCGCGCACCACGCCCTGATCGGCGAGCGGCCCGCCGAAGGCGACGCGGTCGGTGACGCGCTCACACATCAGCCGCAGGGCTCGTTCGGCGAAGCCCACGGCGCGCATCGCGTAGTGCATCCGCCCCGGACCGAGCCGCCCCTGGGCGAGCGCGAAGCCCTCCCCCTCGCCTCTGAGGATGTTCTCCACCGGGACGCGGACGTCCTCGAAGAGCACGTCACCGTGTCCGAGCCGGTCGGTGTAGCCGAACATCGGCAGGTCGCGCAGGACCGTGATGCCCGGGGTGTCCCGGGGTATGAGCAGCATGCTCTGCTGCCGGTAGGTGGGCGCGTCCGGATCGGTCTTGCCCATCAGGATGATCAGCTTGCAGTCGGGGTCGAGGATCCCGGAGGTGTACCACTTGCGGCCGTTGACGACGTAGCTGTCGCCGTCGCGGGTGATGCGGGTACGGATGTTGCGGGCGTCGGAGCTGGCGACCTCCGGCTCGGTCATGGCGAAGCAGGAGCGGATCTCCGCGTCCAGCAGGGGGCGCAGCCACCGCTCCTGCTGCTCGGGCGTGCCGTACAGCGCGAGCAGTTCCATGTTGCCGGTGTCGGGCGCCGAGCAGTTGAACACCTCGGGGCCGATGACGGAGCGGCCCGCCAGCTCCATGAGCGGCGCGTACTCGAGGTTGGTGAGCCCCGCGCCCCAGTGGCCGTGCGCCATGAAGAGGTTCCACAGGCCCTCGGCGCGCGCCTTCTCCTTCAGCTCGGTCATGACGGGCGGCAGCGCGTGCGGGTCGTCCGCCTCGGCGAGCTGCCGGTCGTAGACCGCTTCCGCTGGAAAGACGTGCTGGTCCATGAACGACCGCATGCGGTCCTGGAGTTCACTCGCCCGTGGCGAGAATCCGAAATCCACGATTGCTCCTGTCCGGGGGCGGGGGGTGCCGGGGTGTCGGGGTGCCCGGGGTTCGTGTGGTCGGTCCGGATCAGCCGAGGATGTCGCGTGCCGTGCGGATCATCGCGGCGATGGTGGGCGGCAGTCGCTCCTGGTCCGGGTCGTGGTGCTTGCCCTCGCGGTGCCGCCGCAGGTTGTGGCCCATGATCGCGGCCATCTTCATGCGGCCGAGCGCCCGGAACCAGTCCATCGCGGGCAGCGCGGGCCGGCCGCCGAGGTAGGCGTCCAACAGCTCGGCCTCACTGGGCAGGCCGGGCACGGCACGCCCCAGCTGGGGGAAGTTGCGGTGGTCGGCGAAGAGCAGGAACCAGCCGAGGTCGATGCGCGGGTCGCCGACGCTCCAGATCTCCCAGTCGACGACGGCCTCCGCGCGCTCGCCGACGCACAACACGTTGCCGAGCCGGAAGTCCCCGTGCAGCAGAACCGGTGGAAGGCCGCCGGGCACATCAGCGGCGAGGCGAGCCAGCAACTCCTCGCCGCCCGGCCGGAGTTCCGGTGGTACGGCGTGCAGGGTGCGGCTCCACCGCTCCAACTCGCCTGCCGCGTCGAGTGGTTCGGGCGGATCGAGCCCGGGCGTACGGGTATCGGTGGCGTGCAGCCGCCGCAGAACGGAGGCGATCTCCAGCATCCTGGCGCGGGCCGTCGCCGCGGGCACCTCCGGCTCGTCGAGTACGGGCTCGACGGCCTCCCCGGCGGCGAAGTCCATGGCGAACCAGGCGGGTTGTGTCTCGTCGACGGCCGCTACGCCCGGGACCGGCACCGCGGATCCGGCCAGCGCGCCCAGCACCCGCGCCTGGCGCAGCACGTCGTTGCGTCCGACGGGCCGCTGCCCCGGAGGCACCGCCTTGACGACGTACTTGGCATCCCCTGCGGTGACCGAGTAGGTCAGCCCCGAGTGGCCGCCGGGCAGCACCGTCAACTCGCCTATGGGAGTGCCTGGATGACGGTGGGCGAGCCGGTCGCGGACCCGGACGGCCAGCTGAGGCACCTCGGTGGCCGTGCTCATCGGACGGGCTCCTTGGGCAGGCCGAGCACGCGTTCGGCGAGGATGTTGTGCTGGATCTCGTCGGTGCCGCCCGCGATGCTGTAGCCGGGTGCGCCGAGCAGGTGCTCCGTCCAGGCGTAGGTGCCCCACTCCCCCGTGTCCGCGACCAGGCTCGGGCCCAGCAGCTCGGAGACCAGATCGCTGGTGCGCCGCATGGTCTCGGTGGCGTAGAGCTTGCCGACCGAGGCCTCCGCGCCGGGCTCGCGTCCGGCGACGAGGGCGGCGGTCACCCGCAGTCCCATGAGCCGCTGGACGAGGGTGCGGATGTGGAGGTCGGCTGCCCGCTGCTGTTCGCTGCCGGTGAGCGGGCGCGGCAGGTTCCCGGCGAGTTCCAGCGCCCGGTCGGCGTTGTCCAGGCCGAGGCTGCCGGAGTCGAGCCGTTCGGCGGCCAGCACACTGAGCGTGACCCGCCAGCCCTCGCCGACCGGCCCGAGCCGGTCGGTGTCGGGCACCACCACGCCGTCGAGGTAGACCTCGTTGAAGCTGGTGCCGCCCGTCATCTGCTGGATGGGCCGTACGGTCACGCCCGGCGCGTCCATGCGCACCAGGAAGACGGTGATACCGGCGTGCTTGCGTACGTCCGGATCGGTACGGCACACCGCGACGCCCCAGGTCGCCACGCGGGCCCCGGAGGTCCACACCTTGTGCCCGGTCAGCACCCAGTGTTCGCCGTCACGCACCGCCCTGGTCCGCACCGCGGCGAGGTCGGAGCCGGCCTCGGTCTCCGAGAACAGCTGGCAGGCCGGCTCGTCGGTGCGCAGCATGGGCCGCAGCCAGCGCTCCTTCTGCTCCTCGGTGCCCCAGATGCCGATCGCGGGGGCGACGAGCTGCTGCGTCACCGGGAAGACCTCGGTGCGATGGGGTACGTCGAAGGCCGCCTCTTCGGTGCGGTAGAGCTGCTCGTAGTACGCGGGCAGACCGCGGCCCCCGTACGCCTCCTGCCAGTTGAGCGCGCCCCACCCCTGGTCGTAGCGGGTGCGTTCCCACTCCTGGATGCGGGCGGTGTGCTCGCGCTCCTGCTCCTCGGTCCAGTTCTCGAACACGGCGACGGAGTCGGAGCCGCTGCCCCACACCTCGTCGGCGGCGCGCGGCCGGGCGACCGTGGCGAGCCACTGCCGGGCCTGGGCGCGGAACTCCTCGGGTTCCGGGATGGCGCTCATCTCTTCCTCCACCTCCGTTCAGCGGGGCATTCTTCGGGCCACTCAGCGGGACAGCACCGTGCACGCGCTCACGCCCGGGGCGCCGTACACGTGCGTGAAACCGATCCTGGGTTCGCCGGGAACCTGGCGTTCGCCGGCCCGTCCGCGCAGCTGCTGGACGATCTCGTAGACCTGGCGCAGCCCCGAGGCGCCGATGGGTTCGCCGTTGGCGATGCAGCCGCCGTCGGTGTTGACCGGCAGGCTCCCGCCGATCTCGGTGGCACCGGAGGCGACCAGCCGCTCCTGCTCGCCGTCCTCGCAGAACCCGCACTCGGCCATGTGCATGACCTCGGCGCCGCTCTCGGTGTCCTGCAACTGGCAGACGTCGACGTCGCCCGGGCCGACCCCGGCCTCCTCGAAGGCGGCAGCCGAGGCATCACGGCTGACGCTGGTGAGCGGGCCCCCGGGGATCCAGGGGCTGAACACCTCGAACGAGCCGAAACGCCGGGTGCGTACCGCCGCCGAGCGCAGGGTGACCGGCGGGCCGTCCAGGGTGTCCAGGCCGCGTGCGGCCTCTGGCGAACAGAGCACCAGCGCGGCCGCGCCCGCTCCCGGGGAGCAGAACATGTAGCGGGTCAGCGGGTCGCTGACCATGCCGGAGTCGAGGATCTCCTCGGCGGACACCGGCTTGCGACGCCACGCCTCGGGGGTCAGACCACCGTTGCGGTACGCCTTCTCGGCGACCAGGGCGAGGGTCCGCGGCGTGATGCCGTGGTCGTACATGTAGCGCTGGATCTTCATGCCGAAGAACTGGGTGGTGACCATCAGCCCGTCGCTGCCGTACTCCGCTCCCAGCCCCCAGTCCTCGGGCCTCGGGTCGAAGGCACCGCGCGGGTGTTTGTCGAAGCCGACGGCGAGGACGACGTCCGCCATACCTGAGCGGATCGCGTTCACGGCGGAGACCAGCGCGCTGCCGCCGGTGGCGCAGCCGTTCTTGACGTTGACGAACGGCAGCCCGGTCAGGCCGAGTTGGGCCACCAGGGTGTCGGCGAGGCCGGCGCTGTCGCTGCCGCCGAACGCGGCCCCCACCCGCGGCCACTCGATCCCGGCGTCCGCCAGCGCGGCGTTCACCGCACCGACGGCCAGCTGCCGGCCGCTCGCCTCCGTTCGGCCGAACGGCGTGCGCCCGGCGCCGCAGATCAGGACGTCGGTACTCATGTCCCCTCCTCGCCGGGGGTCGTGGGCCTGGCCCGCGGGACGCCGTGGCCGGCGATCACGGTGAGGGGCATGCCGATGCGGATGTCGAGGTTGCCGGCGTCGTCGAGGTTGTCGACTTCGAGTACGGCGGCCACGCGCACGCCTTCCGCCAGCTCGACGTAGCCGAGCGCGAACGGTTCGAAGCCGCCGGGCGGTGCCTGATAGGGCGGGGACTTGGGGGCGTACCGCTGCACTGTCCAGGTCCACAGCCTGCCCGTGCCCTGGAGGACCGCCGGCTCGGCCGGTCCGCCGCAGCGCGGGCACGCGTCCTCCGCGGGGTAGACCGTCACCGCGCAGCCGGAGCAGCGTGAGCCCTGGAGCCCGGCGGCGACGGCGGTGGTGACGGTCGGGCTCCGCGGATCCGTGGCCATCCGGATCAGCGCCCCGTCCACTTGGGTTCGCGCTTCTCCAGAAACGCCGACACGCCTTCGTTCGCGTCCTCGGAGTTGAGGGCCACGCCCACGGCGAGGTGCTCCATCACCATCAGCGACTGGATGTCGGCGTCCAGGCTGCGGTCGATCGTCATCTTCGTCAGCCACATCATGAAGGGGCTCTTGTCGACGAGGTCCCCGATGAAGGCATCGACCGTCTCGTCCAGCTTGTCGGCCGGGGCGGATTTGTTGATCAGTCCGAAGTCGACGGCCTCGACACCGGAGAGGAGCTTGCCGGTGAGCATCAGCTCCTTGGTCTTGCGGATGCCGATCATGCGCGGGACCCGGTAGATCGGGCCGGCCCCGCCGAATAGGGCGCGGCGGATGTGGAAGTCGCCGATCTTGGCGTCGTCCGCGGAGATGGCGAAGTCGCAGGAGATCATGATCTCGAAGCCGCCGGCGGTGACGTAGCCCTCCAGGACCGCGACCGAGGGGGTCTTCATGGAGTAGAGGCGGTCGCACACCTTCGCGGACTTCACCGCGACGTCGATCGCGTTGGACTTGCCGACGTACTCCGCCTTGAGGCTGTCGAGGTCGAAGCCCGAGCAGAAGGTGCCGCCGCGGCCGCGCACCACCAGAACCCGCAGCTCGGGATCCTCGTCGACCTCGGTGATGATCTCGTCGAGCCGGTCCAGGATCGGCACGGTGACACAGTTCTTCTTCCACGGGCGGTTGAGCCACACACGGGCGACGTGACCGTCGCGCTCGAACTGGATCTCGTCTTCCACTGCCATTTTCCGACCTCTCCAACTCGCCAAACTGAACTGAATTCACTACGAGTCTGGAAGCGCTGAAGGATCCTGTCAACCCTTTGATCGAGACTGGTTCAAAGGTTGGCCATTTCCCGGCGAATTAAACTGAACATGATTCGAATCCGCCACCGCCACCGCCACCTACGACCGCCGACCACACCGCCTCCCATGCCGGTGAGCCGCCCGCCGGATGTCCGGTGGGCGGCTCACTCATACGGTGCGGTCGTGCAGTGCGGTCGTACGGTGTGCGCTCCCGCCAACCGTCAGGCGCCACGGCCCAGTTGGTCCGCCCAGCGCTCGGCCATCATCATGACCGTGGTGTTGGTCGGCACGGCCGGGATGTCCGGCATGGTGGAGGCGTCGACGACGTACAGCGCGTCGACACCGTGTACCTTCCCGGCCTGGTCCACCACCGCGGCAGGGGTGCCCTCCCCGCCCATCGCGCAGGTTCCCACCGCGTGGCAGTAGGTGTTCTTGCCCTGGAGGACGGCCCGTGTGAGGTCGGCGTCCGTGGTCGCGTCGGGGCCCGGCCACGTCTCGGCACGTACGTACTTCTCCAGTGGACCCGAGCCCATGATCTCCCGGATCTGCCGGATGCCGGCCACCATGCGCCGTACGTCGTCGGGATGGTCGAACAGCCCCAACCGGATGCTCGGATCGGCGTCTGGAGCGCGTGAGGTGATCTCCACCCTGCCCAACGAGTACGGGCGGACCACAGCGAGGGGCACGAGCATCACCCCGGGCTCCATGGTGAACGGCAGCGCGTGCAGGTCGACTTCGCCTTGGCTGCCCGCGCCCGCGCCGTCCGCCGAGGAGAACGCCAGGACGGTCTGCAGCGGCGGCATGAGTTCCTCCCCGACCGCCTCCTCGTCCACGGCGTAGGTGAGGTAGACCATGGGATGGTCACGGAGGTTCCTGCCGACGCCTTCGAGGTGCCGCGTCACGGGGATGGACAGCTCTTCGAGAAGCCGCCGCGGGCCGATGCCCGAGCGCATCAGGATCGCCGGGCTGCCGATGGCCCCGGCGGACAGGACGACCAGGTCGGCTTCGAGAGCGGTGCCGTCGGCGAGGATCACCGCACGGGCCGTCCCGTCCTCGGTTAACTCCACGCGGTCAACGGTCCGTCCGCCCAGTACGGTCAGGTTCTCGCGGTGGCGGGCCGGGCCGAGGTAGGCGATGGCCGAGCTCTGCCGGATGCCGTTCCTGCGGTTGAAGGGGACCGGGCCCGCGCCGCGCCGGCGGGCGCCGTTGATGTCCTGGTGGATGGGGTGGCCGGCCTGCGCACAGGCCTCCAGGAACGCGGACATGACCGGGCGCAGCCCGTTGCCTTCGGTGAAGCGCTCGATGTGTACGGGGCCTCCGGTGCCGTGCAGTTCCCCGCCGACCGGGTCGTCCTCCAGCTTCTTCAGATACGGGAGCACCTGGTCCCAGGACCAGCGGTCGTTGCCCAGTCCGGTCCAGCGCGCGAAGTCCTCGGGGGTGGGCCGCAGGGCGTTGGCGCCGTTGACGGACGACGAGCCGCCGATGACCTTGCCGCGGAGGACGGGCACGACGCCCTGCTGGACGATCCCGAACATCGGGATGCTGTCGGCATCGACGACATGGTCGGCCGACTCGTAGCCCCAGTCGTGGGTGGTGAACCCGAACTGGTCGGCGTCGAGCACCTCCGGGGCGGTCTCCTCCGGGGTGCGGTAGTCGGGACCCGCCTCGACCAGCGTGACGGTGTTCGCGGGGTCCTCGCTGAGCCGGGCGGCCAGGACACCACCGGCGGAACCTCCGCCGCACACGACGATGCGACGTGCCATGGTTACCTCTCTTCTTCTCTTCGTTGAGATGAAGCTCTTCTTCAGGACGAGTCTTGAGATGAGGCTCTTCGTTGAGACGAAGCCGGTCCTCAGCCCAGGGGGGCGCCCGACAAGGCGATCGACTTGGATTCGAGGAAGTCGTCGAGGCCTTCAGGGCCGTTCTCGCGGCCGATGCCCGACTTCTTGCTGCCGCCGAAGGGGGCGTTGATGTCGAGCGTGTAGGCGTTGATGCTGAAGGTTCCGGTGCGCACGCGGCGGGCGATCCGGAGGGCGGCTTCCTCGTCCTGGGTCCAGACGGTTCCGGAGAGCCCGTACGGCGAGTCGTTGGCGAGTTCGACGGCGTGGTCGGGACCGTCGTGCGGGATCGCGACGACGACGGGGCCGAAGATCTCCTCCTGCGCGATCCGCATGTCGTTGGTGACGTCGGTGAAGAGGGTGGGTTCGAGGTACCAGCCGGTGCTCGGGTCCGCGGGGCGGCCACCGCCGCAGGCCACGGTGGCGCCTTCCTTCCTGCCGAGGGCGATGTACTCCTCGACGCGCGCCCGGTGCGCCTCGGTGATCAACGGTCCGATCACGGTCGCGGGATCGGCCGGGTCGCCGATGGGCAGGGCGCTCATCTGGCGGGCCAGGGCCTCGGTGAACTCGGTGTAGCGGGAACGCGGCAGCAGGACGCGGGTCTGGGCGGTGCAGATCTCGCCCTGCATGAACGCGGCGCCGCAGCCGACGAGTCCCGGGACGACGGCGTCGATGTCGGCGTCCTCCAGCACGATCGCCGCCGACTTCCCGCCGAGTTCCAGGGTCACTCGGCGGATGTCGCGGCCGCACGCCTCGGCGATGCGAGCGCCGACCGCGGTGCTTCCCGTGAAGCTGACCTTGTCCACACCGGGGTGGGCGACCACGTACTCGCTCTCCGCGGCATCGGCGGCGAACAGGCCGATGACGCCCTCGGGAACGGCCGATTCGGCGACGACCTCGGCGAACACATGGCAGGCGAGCGGATCCTGCACCGGCACTTTGACGATGACCGTACAGCCGGCCATCAGAGCGGGGGCGATCTTCTGGGCGGTCAGCGGCAGCGGGCCGTTCCAGGCGGGGATGGCCACGACGACGCCGACGGGCTCGCGGACGACGAGCGTGCGGGTCGGTCCGTTGACCCGCTCCTCCTCGAAGACGTGTCCCTCGGCCAACGTGGCATAGAAGCGAAGGTAGTTGGAGGGGGCGACGGCGAAGTAGCCCTCGGCGAAGCCGCGCGGGCAGCCGGTCTCGGCCATGGCCAGTCCGGCCAGCTCGGCCGCACGTGTGTCGAGGCGGTCGGCGAGGTCACGCAGGGCCGCGGCGCGCTGTTGAACGCTCCACCTCGGCCAGGGGCCGGCGTCGAACGCCTGGCGGGCCGCGGCCACGGCGGCGTCGACGTCGACCGTGGAGGCCAGGGGGACGTGGCCGATGACCTCCTCGGTGCTGGGTGAGACGACCTGCGTGACGCGGTCGGTGGAGGGGGCGGTGAGCCGGCCTCCGATGAGGATGCGGTCGTAGTGGTGTGCCATGTGGTCAGGGCCTCTCTGGGGAAACGCGGAAACACTTCGGAGGAAAGGTGTGCTCGCGGCCCGGGTCAGGGGCGTCATGGGCCGGCCCACGGACGGATCGCCTCCCCCACACGGACCGTCACAGCGGCCTCGCCGCCCGTGCCGCCAAGGCCTCGGCCGCCGCGCGCCCCTCCGCGACCGCGTGCGCGATGCGGCGCGGCACGACGCAGTCGCCGACCGCGCGGACGGTCTGGTGGGCGGCCGGGGAGAAGTCGGGGCGGCGGGGGTGGCGTTCACCGACGGTGACCAGGACATCGGCGGCGAGGAGCGTCTCCCGACCGTCCAGGACATGGCGCAGGCGCACACCGTCGGCGGTCGTCGAGGTCACGGTGCTCATCGCGACGACGCGCAGGGGCGCACCGGTGAGCCGGTTCATCAGCTGCGTGCGGTTCTCCGGCGACAGGCCGGTGGCGAAACCGGTGCCGGGGGTGATGACGGTGACCTCCCGGGCGCCGGCCGCCAGCGCGCTCTCCACGGCACTGATGCCCTGCCACCAGCCGAAGCCGTCGTCGAGGACGGCGACGCCGGGCGTGTCCGGTACGACGTCCGCGTACCGGCGCAGGAAATCGGAACTCGTGAGTGTCCGAAGCCCGCCGGGCACGGAGACGGACTCTTCCTCCGCGCCGGTGGCGAGCACGATCTGCGCGTACGCCGCCAGGTCGTCCGGCCCCGGCGAGGTCCCCAGCAGCACTCGCACACCAAGATCGGAGAGTTGCTCGCGCTGGTAGTCGACGAACTTCCGCCAACCGGGACGGTGCGGGGCGAGGGAGGCGAGGCGTGCCTGACCGCCGGCCTGCCGGGCCGTGTCGAAGACGGTCACGTCCGCGCCGCGACGGGCGAGCGCCAGCGCGCACTCCATGCCGCCGGGGCCCGCTCCCAGGACGGCGACAGGGCCACCGACGACAGGACCGCTGCCGCCGCCCGGCCGGGTGAGCAGCAGCGGAACGGCCGGGCGGGCGGCGGCTCCCGGCGGACCCAGCTCGGGGTTCACCGTGCAGGACCCGGTCGGCTCGAAGGTCCGGCAGCCCTCGTTGCAGCCCGTGCAGGGGCGTACGGACCGCTCGTCGCCCGCGATCACCTTGCGGGCGAAGTCGGGGTCGGCCATGAACGGCCGGGCCATCCCGACCAGATCGGCCCCCTGGTCCAGCGCCCGCTCGATGTCCGCCACCGACCGGAAGCTCTGGCTGACCAGGAGAGGCAGTGCGACGGCCGAGCGGAGCCGGGTCACGGACTCCAGCAGCGGCGGGCGAGTGGTGGCCATGCCGGGGACGTAGGTGTTGCGGACGCCGGTGGTGACGTTGACGTACGCGAAGGGCGAGGCGGCGCACAGCCGTGGAAGCAGCTCGGTCAGGTCGTCCAGGCCGAGTCCGGAGTCCTCGCCGGGCTCCACCGACACCCGTACGCCGATGGGGAGTTCACCGATCTCGGTGCGGATGGCGTCGATCACCTGGGCGGGCAGGGCGATGCGGTCGCCGTACTCGTCGTCGCGGGTGTTGGTGTGCCGGGAGAGGAACTGGGCGAGCAGATAGCCGTGGCCGGCGTGTAATTCCACGCCGTGGAAACCGGCCTGCACGCTGTTCGCCGCGGAGATGCGGAAGGCGTCGACGACACCGCGTACTTCTTCCGTGCTCAGCGGGTGGGGCGCGGCCCCCTCGCGGGGCGAGCGGACTGCCGCGGCGGAGATCGGCGCGTAGTACGTGCCGGCGCCCAGGGTCTCCCGGCCGAGGTGGACGAGCTGCGCCACGGCCACAGCGCCCTCGTCGGTGATGGCCTCGGCGCGGCGGCGTACCGCGTCCTTGATCTCGGGGCGCCACGCTTCGGTGAGGTAGCGCTGCGGCAGCGTCGACTCGGGGGCCACGGCGGTGCCACCGGTGATCACCATGCCGACGCCGCCCCGGGCCAGCCGCCGCCAGTAGGCCGCGTCGGTCTCGGTGGGAGCGCCGTCGCTGACGGCGGCGGTGGCGTGAGCGGTGGCGACGAGGCGGTTGCGCAGGGTGAGTGCGCCGAGTGTGAACGGTTCGGCGAGGGCGAGTTGCGGGGTGCGTGGCGTCGGCGTCATACAGCCTCCTCGCTGTCCTCTTGGCCGCCGGTTCAGGCGGCGGAGCGGACGGCGAGACCGATGAGTTCGGCGAGTCGGGCCCGGTGCCTGTCCGCCGTGCCGAACAGCGCCTCGCTGCTGCGTGCGCGGCGCACGTACAGATGGGCCGGGTGCTCCCAGGTGAAGCCGATGCCGCCATGCAGTTGGACGTATTCGGCCGTCGCCAGGCGGAAGGTCTCGGAGCAGACCACGGCGGCGGCACAAGCGGCCACCGGCAGTTGCGGCGAGGCGACGGCGGACGGCGAGGACATCGCCCGCGCGGCCGAACACGCGGTCGCGTACGCCGACGCCGAGCGTGCCGCCTCCAGCGCGACCAGCACATCGGCCAGCCGGTGCTTGACCGCCTGGAAGGACCCGATGGGGCGCCCGAACTGGTGGCGCTGTGCGGCGAATTCGACCGTGGCGTCCAGCGCGTGCCCGCTGCCGCCGACCTGTTCGGCCGCCAGCGCGGCCCGCCCGGTGTCGAGGGTCGCCGAGACGGTGTCCTCGGCGTCCTCCGCCGTGCCCACGGTGGTGGCCGGGGCCCCTCGGAACTCCACCAGCGCCTGCCGCCGCGTCTCGTCGAGGACCCGGCGCGGAGTCCGCCGACTGGTGTCCGGCGTGGGCTCACAGGCGAACAGCCTTGGCCCGGCGGGGGTTCGGGCCCGTACCAGAATGAGATCCGCGCCGGCCCCATCGACTACGAAGTCCGCCTGCCCGCGCAGCAACCAGCCCGAGCCGCCCTGCTCGGCCGTGACGCCGGGCTTGACCGACCTGACGCGCTCGTCGGACCCGTCGGGTTCAGCGGCGTCGAACCCGGCCACGGTCGCGGTGAGCGTGCCGTCGGCGATCCGCGGCAGGTAGCGCTCGCACGCCGTGCGGTCGCCGCTGTACAGCAGGGCGTGAGCGGCGAGGGCCACCGTGGGCAGCAGCGGCGCGCAGCACAGGGCGCGCCCGGATTCCTCCAGGGCTACGGCCAGTTCGGCGAACGTGAAGCCCGACCCGCCGTACTCCTCGGGAACGGCCAGTCCGTGTACCCCGATCTCGCCCGCGAGCCGCGCCCAGAGCGGTTCGTCGTATCCGCGCGGGGTGGCCAGATGCTTGCGGACGTCCTCGGGACCGCTTGCCTCGGTGAAGAAGTCCCGCAGGACGGTACGCAGTTGCCGCTGTTCGTCGGTTTCGGACAGCGACTGGGGGTCGATCTCGGGGTGACGACGGTGCATGAGGTCTCCATCGTGCCGTTACCACTGACACACTAACGAGTAAGAACTGAACTCAATTCATTGACCGTAGGCACAGCGCTCCGGACCGGACAAGCCCCGTGCACGAGTTGATTTCGCTCAGGCGGTGAACCGGCCGCCGTTGGCGAGCAGCACCGCGCCGACCAGGTTCGCCGCGGCGTCGCTCGCCAGGAAGAGCGCGATGTCGGCGATCTCCTCGGGTGTCGCGTACGGGCGCACCCGCGGGTCGGCGAAACCGGCCCGCAGCGCCTCGGGGGTGCGCGCCGCCATCCCCGTCTCCGTCGGCCCCGGAGCCACCACGTTCACGCGGATCCCGGACGCGATGACCTCCTTGGCCACGGCCTGGGTCAGTGCGTGCACACCGGCTTTGGAGGCGGCGTAGTGCGGATAGCCGACGGGGGTGTCGAAGGCCGACGACGAGCCGATCACCACGATCGCCCCGGCACCGAAGGGGCGCATGGCCCGCACCGCGGCGCGCAGCACATGGAACGTACCGTCCAGGTTCACTCGCATGACACGGCGCCAGGACGCGTCGTCGAGGGAACCGGTCACCTCGACGGGCCGCCCCTCGACCAGCGCGTCCGCGATGCGCTGCTTGACCTCGGGGTCGTCGACCCCGGCCGCGTGCACCAGGACGTCGAGCCGCCCGTGCCGGCGCAGTACACCCTGGACGGCGCCGTCGACCTCCGCCGCGTCCGCCACGTCGAGTGCGACCACTTCAGCGGCGGGCAGTTCCTTGGCGACAGTCGCGGCACCCTCGCCGTTCACGTCGGCCAGGACGACGGCCCGCGCGCCTTCCGCGACCAGCTGCCGGGCGACCGCCGCACCCATGCCCGAGCCGGCGCCCGTCACCATCGCCACCTTGTCCGCGAACCTGTTCGTCTGGACATCCCTGCGCGTCAAGTCGACCTCCCCTTCACCGCCCGCATCCTATTGAACTGACTTCATCTCTGTTACCGTGACGACCGCGGGGCTGACAAGACCTGGGACGGTGAAGATGAGGGCACTGCGGCTGACGGCGTGGGCCGAACCCCCGGCACAGACCGAGGTCGAGCGGCCCGTCCCCCAGGGCGCCGAGGTGCTGGTGCGCGTCGAAGCCACGGGGCTGTGCCACTCCGATCTGCACGTCATCGACGCGGCTCCGGGCGTACTCCCCTACCGGCTGCCGTTCACTCTCGGGCACGAGGTCGCCGGGCGCACCGCGGCCCTGGGGCCCGACGCCGGCGGGGTGGCGGTCGGTGACCGCGTGGTGCTGTACGGACCGTGGGGCTGCGGCGCCTGCGATCGCTGCGCCGCGGGCCGGGACAACTACTGCGACCGGCGCGCCACCCTCGCCTGGCACGGGGCGGGACTTGGCCGGGACGGCGGAATGGCCGAGTACGTGCTCGTCCCGTCCGCCCGCCATCTGGTGCCGATCGACGACTTGCCGGCCGATCAGGCGGCTCCGCTCTCGGACGCGGGCCTGACCTCCTACCACGCCGTGGCCGGGCTCCGGCACGCACTCGGGGAGGGCACCACCACCGCCGTCATCGGCGTCGGCGGGCTCGGCCACCTGGCCGTGCAGATCCTCCGCGCGACCACCGCGAGCCGCGTACTGGCGGTCGACGTCCGGGAGGAGGCGCTGGCTCTCGCGGCCCGCTCCGGCGCGGACTTCGGCACCCTGATGCGGGCGGACACCGCCCGTGTTCTGAGCGCGCGGAGCGGTGGCGCCGGAGTGGATGCCGTGCTGGACTTCGTCGGCACGACGCAGACGATGGAACTCGCGGCCGGTGTCCTGCGGCCGGGTGGTGAACTCGCCGTCGTCGGCAGCGGAGGCGGCCGTCTGACGGTCTCCAAGCCGGGTGTTCTCCCGCCGGGCTTCAGGCTCTCGCTGCCCTTCTGGGGAACCCGTCCCGAACTCGCCGAGGTCGTCGCGCTGGCACGCTCGGGGGCGATCCACGTCGAGACGGAGCGGTTCCCGCTGTCCGCCGCACCGGAGGCGATCGACCGGCTTCGTCGGGGCCGGGTGCGCGGGCGGGCCGTACTCGTCCCCGACTGACCGGGTGTCAGACATGACGCGTACCCGGGTTCAGACATGCACGCATACGCGGAAGGGAAGTCCAGGATGCGCTTCGACGGAAAGGTCGCGCTCGTCACCGGTGGGGCCCGGGGCATGGGCGCCTCACATGTACGCGGGTTGGTCGCGGAAGGCGCCCGGGTCGCCGTCTGCGACCTGCTCGACGACGAGGGGAAGGCCCTGGCCGAAGGCCTCCCCGGAGCGCGGTACCACCACCTGGACGTCACCGACGAAGAGGCATGGCAGTCCGTCGTCCGTACCGTCGAGGACACCTTCGGCCCCGTGGACGTCCTGGTCAACAACGCGGGGATCGTTCACTTCGGCGGCGTGGAGGAGCAGTCGCCCGAGCACTTCCGCCGGATCCTCGACGTCAACATGGTGGGCACCTTCCTCGGCATGCACACCGTCCTCCCCGGCATGCGCGGCCGCGGCCACGGGGCGGTCGTCAACATCTCCTCGGCCGCCGGCCTCATGGGTTTCGCCGACGGCATCGGCTATGTGGCGAGCAAGTGGGGGATTCGGGGAATGACCAAGGCCGCCGCGCTGGACATGGCGGGCACCGGGGTGCGCGTCAACTCCGTGCATCCGGGCGTCATCCGCACGCCCATGGGTGACGGCGCCGCACCCGGGCTCTTCGCCGATCAGCCGGTACCGCGCATCGGGGAGCCCGAGGAGGTCACCCGCATGGTGCTCTTCCTGGCGAGCGACGACGCCTCCTACACCACGGGCGGCGAGTTCCTCGTCGACGGCGGCCAGACCATCGGCCACGTCGGTCACGCCCACGCGACAGCGGACCAGTAGGGCTTGGTCAGGCCCGGCCCCGGTCGCCCGCCGGGCTCCAAGAACCGGCACCCCGCCACCCGTCACGACGTGGGTAAAACCGTCAAACGCCCGAGCACCCTCTACGAACGAGACCAAGCCAGACGTTAAGGATCAAGCTTACGGGGCGCGGTACCGCGCGTTGCGGAGGTCGGACCTTCGTCACTGCCGGCATGAGGTTTCCGGAGCGGGCCCGACGATGCGCGGCTTCCGAGCCGGCGGCCACACCCACCCACTGCCCGAGACGAGTCGACACGTGGGCGCACGGGTCCGCGAAGGCCGCCTCCGCCCTCGCGAAACCGTCGTCGACGGGCTGACGCAGGCGCCGGTGGCGCCGGTGGGGCTGCAGGACTGCGGAAGGCTGCGGGGCTGCGGGGCGACAACACCGGCAAGACGCTTGTGCGGATCGACGGCGTCACGCATCGTGAGAGCGCCGCCGACCGAGGCGGGCCACGTGGCTCCCGGGAGTGTCCCCGGGCATACCGAGCCCAGTACCGTTCGTCGTCGCCACCTCGTCGGTGCGAACGACTCAACCAGCCGCCGCCCATCCGCCGGCGACTCCATCAATCCGCTACTGAACTGAAATAAGTCCAGCACATTCCATCGGACGACGGCCCTACCCCACTCCGCGTACAGCCCGGCCACCGCCCACCCCTGCGGCGCGACTGACGCGTGAAGGCATCCCTGCATTCATGTGGTCGTCGTTGGCCACGCCCAAGCCGGGCCGGGGCCGAGCACGGCCACCCCGCACCGCCCCGACGCCCCTCATTCGTGCGCTGCGCATTCTATTGCCTAACCGAGTTCAGTTTGGTAGCTTCACGAAATCTTGGCAATCCGGCCACCCTCGGCGCAAAATCCACCCGGTTCTGCGCCCGTTCGGCCGGGAGCCGGTTTCATCCAAGGGAGCCGAGAATGAGATCCGATCCGCAACGGCGCGGGGCTTTGCTCATCCTGCTGTCGATCACCACACTGCTGGTCGCCGCGTGCGGCGGCGGCAACGACAACGCCGATTCCAAGGTCGTGCCCGCATCGGCGGGCATGGACGAACTGGTCGCCGCGGCGAAGGACGAAGGACAGATCACGGTCTACTCGGCCCAGGATCTGACCGCCCTCAACAACCTCGCGAAGGCCTTCGAGGCCAAGTACCCGGGGATCGACGTCAAGACCGTCCGGGGCGTCGACGGTGACCTCGGCGTGAAGGTCGAGACGGAGTTCAACACCGGCAAGGGCATCGCCGACATGTACGTCAGCGCGAGCCTGTCCTGGGTGAAGCCACAGGCCGAGGCCGGGCGGTTCCTGGCGCCGACCGGTCCCGAACTGACCGGCAAGGGCGACTACGACGTCAAGCAGTACGTCCATGACGGCGACTACTTCGAAACCAACTCCGCGGTGCTCACGTTCGGTTGGAACTCCAAGCTCCTTCCCCAAGGGCTGACCGACTACCCGGACCTGCTCGACCCGTCACTCGCAGGCGGCAAGATCGGCGTCGTCGAGCCGACGGCGCCGTCGCTCGTCGACTTCTACCTGTGGCTGGAGGAGACGTACGGCGCGGACTTCGTGAAGAAGCTGGCCGCCCAGAAGCCGCGCATCTACCCCAGCTCCCTGCCGATGGGCGAGGCGCTGCAGTCCGGCGAGATCGCCGCCGGCAGCTTCACAGCGCCGATCGCGCTGGAGCCCGCGAAGAAGAAGGGCGCACCCGTCGACTACCGCATGCCGCCGGAGGGCGCCTGGGGTGCCCGGTACTACGGCATGGTGCTGAAGAGCGGCCCGCACCCCAACGCCGGCCAGCTGTTCGCCAACTTCATGGTGACCGCCAAGGGACAGGAGCTGATCACGCCGTCCGCCGGCTCGGTACTGCCCAAGGTCCCCGGCACGGTGATCACCAACGACAAGGTACGAGTGCAGGATCCGGCCAAGCTCACACCCGAGGCCGTGGCCGCGTACCAGAAGAAGTGGAAGTCGCTGTTCCAGTAGAAGTCACTGTTCCAGTAGGGGCGGTGGAGCGCATCAGCCAGTACCGATGCACAGCAGTGTGGGCACCCGCGCCGACGGGTGCCCACTCACCTGATCTTT
Source organism: Streptomyces sp. 2A115 (assembly GCF_052245575.1). Classification (NCBI taxonomy): domain Bacteria; kingdom Bacillati; phylum Actinomycetota; class Actinomycetes; order Kitasatosporales; family Streptomycetaceae; genus Streptomyces; species Streptomyces sp. 2A115. The sequence goes on from NZ_JBQQCG010000006.1 coordinate 59,055, forward strand.
GGATGTGAGGAGTCCCCCGTGTCCCACGTGCGCATCGAGGGTCTGACGAAAAGGTTCGCCGGCAAGCCGCCCGCGGTCGCCGTGGACGACTTGTCGCTGGAGATCGAGCCGGGCGAGTTCATCGTTCTGCTCGGCCCGAGCGGCTGCGGAAAAACCACGACTCTGCGCTGTCTGGCCGGTCTGGAAACGCCCGATGTGGGACGCATCTCGCTGGGCGACCAGACGGTGCTTGACGTACGCGGGAAGGTCAACCTTCCCCCGAACAAGCGCCGGATCGGGATGGTGTTCCAGTCGTACGCGCTGTGGCCGCACATGACGGTGCGCCGCAACATCGGATATCCCCTGCGAACCCGGCGGGTGGCCCGGGAACAGGCGCGCACGCGGATCGAGGAGGCGGCGGAGCTGGTCGAATGCTCCGCCCTGCTCGACCGTTATCCCGCGCAGCTCAGCGGCGGCCAGCAGCAGCGGGTCGCGCTGGCCCGCGGCCTGGCCGCCCAACCCGACCTGGTGCTCTTCGACGAGCCGCTGAGCAACCTCGATGCCCGGCTGCGCGACCAGGTGCGCGCCCAACTGCACGAGTTGCACGCACGGCTGGGCTTCACGGCCGTGTTCGTCACCCACGACCAGAGCGAGGCGCTGGCACTCGGCGACCGCCTGGCGATCATGAACGCGGGGCGGATCGAGCAACTCGACACACCGGAGCGGGTCTTCGAGGAACCGGCCACCGAGTACGTCGCCGGCTTCATCGGCATGTCGAACCGGCTTCCGTTCCGGCGCCAGGGCGGGGGATGGGCCCTCGCCTCCCCATCGGACGCCGACGGCCGGTCCGACGCACCGGACGGGACCGTGGTCGACGAGCTCCCGGTGCCCCGCTCGCACAGTGAGGTCGCCGCCCGGCTGCGCCCCGACGACCTTCAGCTCTGTCCGGCCGACGAGAAGCCGCCGGCCCACGGCGTCGGCCTCCCGGCGGAGGTCGTCGACGCTCAGTTCGGCGGGCGCCACATGGACGTGGTCGTCGCGATCGGCGACAGCCGCCTGCACGCCCGGGCGCCCCTGACCGGCAAGCCCTGGGCCCGGGGGCTGTCACGGGGACAGCGGGTGACCGCGTGGTTCGCCAAGGACGCGGCCATCTACTACGACGCCGCCGGGGTACGGACAGCCGAGCACGCCCCCGCCGCGGCAGTGGGGGCGTGACATCGTGACCGCACCCGCCGTACCCGCCCCCTCCCCCGCGACGACACCGCCGCACCCGGCCCCGTCACCCTCGACGGCGCTGACACGGGCGCGGCGCCACCTGCCACGGCTCGGCGCGCTCGCCTTCCTGGCCGCCATCGGCTACCTGGTGATCGCTCCTCTGGTGGGCCTGCAACGGCTGGCCTTCGAGGACGACGCCCGTGGCTACAGCGCCGCCTTCGACAGCCCGGACATGGCCGAGACGCTGCGTACGACGGCCGGTATGGCGCTGGGTTCGCTGGTCATCGCGCTCGTCCTCGGCACGTTCCTGGCCTGGGCGGCGACCCGCCTGCCACCCCGCCTGCGGCTGCTGCGGGTCCTGCCCGTACTGCCCATCGTGGTCCCGGCCGTGGCCGCGGTGACCGGCTGGGCGTTCCTGTTCTCGCCCCGCCCCGGCTACCTCAACGCGGCGCTGCGCAACCTGCCCTGGTGGAACCATCTCGACGAGGGCCCCGTCGACATCTACACGCTGCCGTGGATCGTGCTCATCACCGGCTTCGGCCTGACCGCGTTCGTCTACCTGTTCGTCAGCGCCGGCTTCGGCAACATCAACTCGGAGCTGATCGAGGCGGCGCAGGTCAGCGGTTCGTCGCCGGCCGGGGTGTTCTTCCGGGTGACGCTGCCGTTGCTGCGACCGGTCCTGGTGTACGGCGGATTCGTGGCCCTGCTGCTGGGACTCGGCCAGTTCACGGGCCCCCTGCTGCTCGGCAGGAACAACGGCGTCAACGTCCTCACCACCGACATGTACGTCGCCGTGTCGCAGAGCCCGGTCGACTACGGCAGGGCCGCCGCGATCGGCTCACCGCTGCTGCTCTTCGGCATCGCCGTCGTCCTCTTCCAGAAGGTGATCCTCGGCGACCACAGCCGCTTCGTCACGCACGGCGGCAAGGCGTTCCGGTCCGGCGGGCGGCCGTCGTGGGTGGCGGTCACGGGCATCGTCCTGTACGGCCTGGTCGCGCTCGCGCTGCCGCTGGGCGCGCTCACGGTGGTGTCACTCTCCGCCTTCTGGAGCGGCAGGATCGAACCGAGCGGGTTCACGCTCGACAACTTCCGGCGCGTGTTCCAGGAGTCGGGGATCACCGACGCGATCGTCAACAGCCTCGTCACCTCGGTCATCTCCGTCGCCATCGCGCTTCCGCTCGGCTTCGTCGCCGCCTCGCTGCTGCTCAAGGGGCGCCGGTTCCGCATCATCCGGGCGGCGGTCGACTTCATCGTGGCGATGCCCCTCGGGATCCCCGCGGTGGTCTTCGGCGCCGGCTTCCTGCTGACGTACAGCCGCGAGCCGTTCATTCTGTACGGCACCCGAACGGTGATCGTCCTCGTCTACGTGACGCTGATGCTGCCCTTCGCGACCCGGATGCAGCTGTCCGGGATGGTGGCGCTCGGCGACACGTACCAGGAGGCGTCGCGGACCAGCGGGGCAGGGGCACTGCGGACCACCACCGAGATCGTGTTGCCGCTGCTGCGCCCCACGCTCGCGGGTGCCGCAGCGCTCATGTTCGTGCTGCTCACCCACGAGTTCACCGCCTCGATACTGGTACGGGCACCCACGACGCAGGTCATGGGCACCATCCTCTTCGACTACTGGTCCAACGGCTCCTACCCGCTGGTCGCGGCGATCGCGCTCGTCATGACGCTGGTGACCTCGGCAGGCGTCTTCGTGGCCATGTCCGTCGCGGGCTCCGACATCTTCGAGAAGCTGTGAGCAGGGACGGGGACAGGGGCGTGGGCTCACTCGACGGCAGGACGGGGGCCGACGGCGCCGGCACGGTGCGGTGACCGCCGCTCACCGCACCGGAGGTCATACCCCCGACGCCTCTACACATCCTTGCGGACGGTGAGCAGTGATCCGATCCCGATCAGGCAGACCGCCATGACGAAGAACGCCGGGGAGAGCAGGTTGCCGGTCCGCTGGACCAGGAAGGTCGCGATGTACGGAGCCGTACCGCCCGCGAGGACGGTGCCGATGTTGTAGCCGATCGCCATGCCGGTGTACCGGACCCGGCGTTCGAACAGGTGCGGCCACAGACTGGCCGCCGGGACCTGCACGAAGGCACTGCTCAGCATGAACAGCAGGTAGGCGACGCCGGCCAGGGCCAGGCTGTGCCGGCCCATGAGCATCATCGCGGGGTAGGCGGTCACCAGGAAGCCCAGCAACCCGAACAGCAGGATGCGTCGGGAGCCGAACCGGGCGGAGAGCCAGCCGGCCGGCACCATGAGCAGCACGGTGACGAGGACGACGCCCGCGCTCAGCCAGAGCACCTGCGTGGAGTCGTATCCCAGGTCGGTGGAGAGGTAGATGCCGATGTACGTCAGCCCGAGGAAGATGGCGCCGCCCTGCGCCATGGACAGGCCGATGGACTGCAGCAGCGCCGCGCGGTGGGTGGACAGGACCTCCCGGATCGGAGCCGAGGGGATGTCCGCGCGGCGTGCGGCCTCCTCGAACTCCGGGGTGTCCTCGATCCGCAGCCGGGCCCACAGGCAGAACAGTGTGAGCGGCACGGCCATGAGGAACGGCAGCCGCCAGCCCCAGTCGGACATCTGGTCCTTCGTGGCGAGCCCGGAGATCACCCCGGCCGTGGCGGCCGCGAACATGAACCCGAGGTTGGACCCGATGGGCGTGACCGCACCGAGGAAGGCCCTGCGCTCGGGCGGCGCCGACTCGTAGATGTAGGTGTAGGCGCCGACCGACTCGCCACCGGTGGAGATGCCCTGCACCACCCTGGCCAGGAGGAGCAGCACCGCGGCGGCCACGCCGATCTGGCTGTAGGTCGGCAGCAGTCCCGTGAGGCTGCTGGCCACTCCCATGCACAGCACCGAGGAGACCAGCGCCTTGCGACGGCCCCATCGGTCGCCGAGCCATCCGAAGAAGACGCCGCCGACCGGCCGCACGACCAGGCCGGTGGCGAACACCGCGAGCGTCGCCAGGAGCGAGGCCGCCGGATCCGCGCTCGGGAAGAACTGCGGAGCGATCACCACGGCGAGATATCCGTAGACGCTGAAGTCGTAGTACTCGATCAGGGTGCCGAGGCTGCCGGCGAGCATCGCGCGGCGCACCGTACGCGGATCGTAGGCCGCTGACTCCGCCCCTGACTCCGCCCCTGATGTGGCGGAACGCTGAGTGGCACTCATGCTCCGACTCTCCTTCCCACGGCACGGTCCCTTACCCTGCCGACGCCGGGGAGGCTACAGAACTGAACTCAGTACAGCTAGCCTTGGCGCAGGAGTTTTTGGCCGTGCGACATGCACGCCGCACGCGAGCGACATGGGCACAGCATCGACACAGCACGACCACTTGAAATATTGAATCGGATTCAGTTTAGTGAGCAGTGCGGGCTCAGCGCACGCCGGCCAGCCGCAGGGCGAAGTCGCCGTACTGGTAGACGACCTGGTCTTCCGTCAGATCACCGTGCTCGCGGTACCAGACGGGCACGCCCATCCCGAGATCCAGGATCGCGTAGGAGGTCAGCTTCACCGTGGTGATGCTGAAGCGCTCGGCCTTCACACCTTCAGTGAGCAGCGTCCGGAACGCCTGCTCGTAGGCCGCACGCCGCTGAAGGACGTCCGTACGGTGGGGCTCCTCCAGGCTGCGGATCTCCCGGGTCCCCACGAACGCCTCGAGGCGGTGCCGGGCGTGGTAGCGAACATGAGCCTCGGCGGCCCGGCGCAGCCGCTCCACCACGTCCTCACAACCGGCGACAGCGACGCCGTGGTTCCGCAGCAGGTCGTCCATCGTGCCCGTCATGATCTGGGTGAGCAGCTCCTGCTTGGAGCCCACGTGCTTGTACAGACTCGGCCCGCGCATCCCCACCGCTTCGCCGATGTCGGCCATCGTGGTGGCGGCGTACCCTCGCTCGGCGAACAGGACGAGAGCCGCGTTCCGGATCTCCGCCGCACGCGGCCCCGGGGTCCGGCCGACCGACGTGCGACCCTGGGCGGCTACCCCCGACCGACTGCCGCGCTTCGACGTCACGCTTCCCCTGCCTTGTCCATCGGCTAGCGATGCGTAGCCGCAGTCCCAACGTCCACTCCGGCCAGCACGTCCACTCCGCTCCAGCTCACGGTAACGCATCCGGGATCGCGGCCCCTTCGAGAGTGCGGTATGCCGACGGACCGGGAAACCTCTGTTGGCCTCGATGGAGATCCAGCACCCGGGGCAAAACACCGCCCCAAAAACCAAGGGGCCCGGAGGTTCGGCTGAACCTCCGGGCCCTTCGCGCTGTCCGGCGTTTTTTCAGTTCACTTCTTCAGTTCACTCGGCCGGTGCGGTGACCGTCCAGGCGCCCCCCGGCAGGGACTCCGTACCGTCCGCGGCCACGGCGGTCACCCAGTAGTAGGACGTGGTGCCGCGCTTCGCGCCGGTGTCGAAGTACTCGGAGACGTTCGCGCCGAGGTCGGCGATCTTCTCGTACGAGGTGGTGGCGGGGTTCCAGCGCTGGACGCGGTAGCCGCCCGCGGCCTCCGGAGCCGACGCGTCGAGCCCCGTCCAGGTCAGCGCGTTCCCCTCGCTGCCCGTCGCGGGCTTCGCGACCACCTTCAGCGGCGAACCCCCGGGCGTCGCCACGCTCGGCGTCGTGTCGAGCTCGTACGCGTTCACGGGGAAAAGCTCCCCGTTGGGCCAGTCCCCGCGGGTGTCGAAGGCGCGGATGATGAAACAGAGGCGCTCGCCGTTCGGACGGCTGGTGTACGCGTACGAGGTGGTGCCGGCCGGCACGTCCGCCACCTCGCTGGCGATGCACCAGTTCTCGTTGCCCCCCGCGGGCCGGCCCGCGTAGACGACGTACTTCGCGAGGTCGGTGGCCGGGCTCGCGTCCCAGTTCAGCTTGAAGCCGTACTCGGTCGGGGTGGCGGCCAGTCCGGTGACGGGCGGTGGTGTCGGGTCGGTGACGGGCGGCGGTCCGACGTCCCGCCGTGTGCCGCTGAAGGTGACGGACGGAACGGACTCGTTGCCCGCCGCGTCGAGGGCCGTCACGTAGTAGAAGTACCTGACGTCGTAGACGGCCGAGGCGTCCAGATAGTGGATCTTCCCCGGCTCCGGGCTGCCGATCCTGGTGAACGGGCCGTCCGCGCTCGTCGACCGGTAGACCCGGTACGACGGCTGCACGCCCCCGTTCGGGTGCCAGGTGATCCGCAGACCGCCCGGCTCGTTGGTGGCGTTCATCAGGGTGGGCTCGGCCGGCACTGTCCGGTCGGCGGTGGTGACACCCCGATCGGCCGTGCCGGTCGACTCGTTGCCCGCCTTGTCGTAGGCGCGGACCTCGTAGTGGTAGGTCAGGCCTGTCGCCGGCGGGGTGTCGGTGTAAGAGGTGGAGGTGGTCGTCGCGAGGGGCCTGGTGCCGAACGAGGCGCCCTCGACGCGTCGGTAGACGCGGTAGCCGGCGAGATCCATCTCCTTGTTCCTGGCCCAGGACAGCTTGGATTTGCCGCCCGCCGGGTCGTACGAGACGGAAGTCCCCGTGGGAATGAGCGGCTTGACCTTGTCGACGGTGGCCGAAGTGCGTGGTGTGTAGGCGAACTTGACGTTCGCGGCGCCGGTCCAGTTGACGAAGTCCACACGCAGGGTGTGCTTCCCGGACGGGATGGTGATGTTGACGGTCTTCGCCTGCGTGGTCGAGACGTTCTTCCAGACATCGACCTTGCGGGTGCCGTCGAGGTAGACGCGGATGCCGTCCCGGGACTCGACGGGCAGGGCTAAGGGGCCGCCGGAGCCGAAGTCCCTCGTAACGGTCCAGCGGACACCGAAGTTGTTGGACGGCAGGCCGGACGCCGGGGCCCCGGTGCCCCAGTTCTGGTCGATCTTCGAGTCGCAGTCCGTCTTCTTCGGCGTACCGGAGAACGTGGTGTTCGAGAAGAACTGCCTCTTGTAGACGGGGGAGGCGCAGCTCACGGCGGCGGACGCCGGGAGGGCCGCGGTGGTGAGCAGTGTGCCGGCGGTGGTGAGCACCACGGCCGCTGCCACGGTGCCTCTGGCTGGGTTCATGCGTTCCTTCGGTCGTGATCGTCGGCGGCCGGAGTGACCGCCGACGATCACGACCTCCCGGAGCGGCGATTGGTTGTACGAGCCGCGAGAATCCGGGCTCACCGGCAGGAACCGGTCAGCAGGACAGTCAGCAGGACAGTCAGCAAGAACCAGACGTCACGAACCAGTCGTCACTGATTCTGGCGGCATCAATCCGCTGACGTGACTTCACACAACCCATGGGGGGACCTGTCATGGCGCTGTTCGGAAACGCGCACACCGTCGATCCGGCGAAGGCTGAGCGGGACTACGCGCGGCTGCTCGGGCAGGGCGAGCAGGTGCATGCCGCGTACCTGCTGATACGCGACACCATCCTCTTCACCGACCGTCGCCTCATCCTGATCGACAAGCAGGGGATCACCGGCAAGAAAGTGGAGTACCACTCCGTCCCGTACCGCAGCATCACCCACTTCTCCGTCGAAACCGCGGGGCACTTCGACCTCGACGCCGAGCTGAAGATCTGGATCTCCGGAACGGCTGCGCCGATCGAGAAGACCTTCACCAAGGGCGTCGACATCTACGAAGTCCAGGCGATCCTCACGCAGTTCGTGGCGCGGTAGCGCGACGGGGCCAGTAGGGGCAGGCGGCTGGGCGGTCGCGCTCAACTCGATGCGGCCTATCAAGGCCCAGGGCGCCGCCCCTGCTCCGGCCGACCGGAGTTAGCATCCGCTTATGACTACTGACAACTCCGGCACCACAGTCCTCGACGTCGACATCGATGCCCTGCAGGGCGGCTCCGCCGACCTCGGCCAGTACCAGGGGAAGGCCGTCCTCATCGTCAACGTGGCCTCCAAGTGCGGGCTCACCCCGCAGTACGCGGGCCTTGAGCGGCTCCACGAGCAGTACGCCGCGCAGGGCTTCACCGTCCTCGGGGTGCCCTGCAACCAGTTCATGGGCCAGGAGCCCGGCACGTCCGAGGAGATCGCCGAGTTCTGCTCGGCGACGTACGGCGTGACGTTCCCGATGACCGAGAAGGTGGACGTGAACGGGGAGGGGCGCCACTCCCTCTACGAGCGGCTCGTGACCTTCGAGGACTCCGAGGGGCACAGCGGCGACATCCGCTGGAACTTCGAGAAGTTCCTGATCGGCCGGGACGGCACGGTGGTCGCCCGCTTCTCGCCGCAGACCGAGCCGGAGTCGGCCGAGGTCGTCGCGGCGGTCGAGTCGCTCGTCGCCTGAGCCTCCCGTCGACCGCGTCGCTCGTCGACCGCGTCACTCGTCACCCGCCTCTCCCGTCGGCCGAGCCGCTCGTCGGCTCGCACGGCCCGTTGACCTTGCCCCTGGGGCAGGGCCCACCGTCCTCCCCGCCGGGCGGCACGCGCCCGGTGACGGAGGATGGGCCTGTGGAACCCACGCGATCGGTGCGACCCATGGAACCTGTCGACGAGGAACCGCTGACCATCGGCGCGTTCGCCGCCCGCGCGCGGCTCTCGCCGAAGGCGCTACGGCTGTACGACCGGCTGGGCCTGCTGGCCCCCGCGCACGTCGACGGGGCGACCGGCTATCGCTACTACCGGGCCGCCCAGATCGAGCGGGCCCGCATGGTGTTCCTGCTGCGCCAGCTCGACATGCCGCTCACGCGGATCGCCGAGGTCGTGGACAGGCAGGAGACCGACGGCGTACAGGCGGCCGAACTCGTCGCCACGTACTGGGCGGACATCGAGGAACGCCTCGCCGGGCAGCGGACACTCGCGCACTACCTCCGTGGACGGCTTTCCGGAAGGAGTGCGGAGTTGTACGCGAAGTTCGAGGTCCACACCGTGGACGTACCGGAGCAGTGGCTCATCACCGAGAAGCGGCACACCCTCGTGGACGAGTTGCCCACGTGGATCCCGGCGTCGCTGGGGCGGCTCGAGTCGGCCGCGATCGAGTGCGGCGGGACGACCGGCGCACCGTTCGTCGTCTATCACTCCGAGGTCTCCCAGGAGAGCGACGGCCCCGTCGAGTCCTGCCTGCCCGTCTCCGACGCGCGGGCGGCGCGAGCCTGGGCCGCTGCGCAGGCGCGCGCGTGGGGTGCGGCGGTCCGCGTCGAGCCCGCCCGCCGCCTCGCCTACACCCGTATCACCAAGGCCCAGGTCGCCCACCCACAGATCATCGCCGCGTTCGAAGCGGTGGAGGCGTGGATGGCCCGCGAGGGCCTGGCCAACGCGGGCCCGTGCCGCGAGATCTACTTCGCGGACTGGGACGAGGCGGGCCCGGAGGACCCGGTGTGCGACGTGGCGTTCCCGGTCGCACCGTAGAAGGGGCGCAGCCCCTTTAAGGGGCGCGGGGAACTGCGCGACCAGCCACAACGGACCCGCACATCACAACCGGACCCGCGGAAGCTCACCCGGCCCCCCGAACAGCCTCCCGCAACTCCTCCGGACACCCCGTACCCCGAGGCAACTGATAAGGCGCCGCCAGGCGATACGTGCCGGCCCGCGGAGCGAGCAGCTCCGTCCACTTGTCGCCCTTCGCGTCCTCCTCCGCCTCCATCAGACATCCGTTGACATTGTCGAACGTCTTCGGCACGTCGTCGCCCTCGCGCCGCTTGGACTCCTCGGTCTCCTGCGGCGGCTTCACGCCCTTGCCCTCGGCGTCGACGAGGCCGAGCCACGGCGAGTACGGCATACGGATGAAGACCCGGCCCGCCTTCTTCACCTCGATGGTCAGCTCGTCCTGTTCGGCGCGGTCGACGACAGCGGGCGGGTCGGCGAGCGGGGTGGGGTCGGTGACCTTGAAGAGCTGCCAGTTGGCGTCGCCCCAGACCTGCTTCAGGTACGGCATCCCGCGCTGCACCAGCTCCCGCTCGCGCTCGCCGCCGTCGCCGTCCGGCTCGCCCTTGGGGAGGACGACGTAGTGGACGGCCCAGCGCTGGAGCCACTCGTGGTAGTTCGCGGAGTTGAGGGTGTCGTCGTAGAAGAGGGGGTTGCGTTCCATGTCCGCCTGGCGCATCCAGCCGCGGGCGAGGTTGACGTACGGGGCGAGGGCGGACGCCTCGCGGTGGGAGCGGGCCGGTACAACCTCCACGCGGCCCTTCTCGGCGTCGACCACCTGGAGCTGGTTGACCAGTGGGGCCAGTTCGCGCGCCCAGGACGCGGCGGGCGTGGTGTGGACAACGTCGTCCACCGCCTTGTAGCCGATCCACGTGACGAATCCGGCGAAGGCCACGACGATCGCGTACCACTTGCGTGAGCCCGGCACCGTGAACGGCAGCGCGGCGAGCAGCGCTACGCCCGCGAAGAGCATCGCGAGGCGGCTGATGTTGGAGCCGATCTGCGAGCTGATCAGCCAGACGAGGAGGACGGCGAGGCCGTACACCGCCGCCGTGATCCGGACGGTCTTCCACTCCTTGGGAACGAGGAAGAAGACGAACGCCGCGTATATGAAGGGCAGCGAGGCCGAGCCGATCACCATCGGCTGCGTACCGGAGAAGGGGAACAGCCAGGCGGAGACGCCCACGACGACGGCGGGCGCGATGCCCAGCGCGTACGCGCCCGGGCGGCGCTTCTGCAGGAAGAGCGCCACGGCGACCAGGCCGACGAAGAGCCCCGCCACGGGGGACGCGGCGGTCGCGATCGCGGCGAGGGGGGCGGCGCACAGGGCCTTGGCCCAGCGTTTGTAGCGCCAGCGGTACGGCCAGCAGAAGACGACCGCGGTGGCACCGAGCGCGAAGACCGTGCCGAGACCGTAGGTCACGCGCCCGGACGCGGCGTTGCAAAGGAGCGCGAACACTCCGGCGAGGGACGCCCACACGGGATTCCGTACGGCTTTGCTCCGAATGAGGATCAGCGTGAGCAGCCCGGCGGAGATCGTCCCCGCGATCATCATCGTCGTCCGCACACCGAGCAAGGACATCAGGTACGGGGACACCACGCTGTACGACACCGGGTGCATCCCGCCGTACCAAGCCAGGTTGTACGCCGAATCCGGATGCCGCCCCACGAACTCGGCCCATGCGTCCTGCGCCGCGAGGTCGCCCCCGCTGTTCGCGAACGTGAAGAACCAGATGACGTGCAGGACGCCGGAGAGCGCGGTGGCGAAGGCTACCGGGTGACGGTGGATGAAGTGAGCGAGGCGGGATGGGGGCCGGGTGGGTGACGAGGTGTGGTGACCGGTGGGTTCGTCGCGGCTTTCGCCGCTGTCACGCCCGCTGTCAGGGCCTCCGTCACGACCGCTGCTGTCGGGGCCTCTGTCGCGGTCGTCGTCGTGGAGCTCGCGCGGTCGGGAGTCTTCGTGCCCCCCGACCGGACGCGCACGCACGTGTATTCGCTGGCCGGCCCCTCGGCTCGGCTCGGCGTCGTCGGCGTGCTTCGGCTCCGCTGTCGCCACGTGAAGGCACTCCCGTGTCCCGTTGTTTCGCTCTCGGCCGGGCCCCGCGGCGGGCGACCTGCCCTTCTCGCGACGCTAGCACGCACCCCGTCGGGGAGCGCCCGGGCGGGTCTCCGTCGACGAGGTGCGATCGATTTGTCAGAGGACTGACGTATACGTCACTGCCAGCACTTTCGGCACTACCAGCACTGCCGGCACTGTCAGCCGATCCGGGTCAGCTTCGCGCCGTAGCCCGGCTCGGTCAGGTCGGACCGGAGCGCGACCGGCACCTCGACGGCGTCGCCCGTGCCGTCACCGACGCTCAGCGAACCGACCTTGGTTCCCGCCTTCGCCTCGTTCGGAATCGTCGTACCGTCCTCGCTCAGGTTCAGCTTGACGGTCTTTCCGGCCCAGCCCACCGCGGAGACGTCCTTCGTGGCGACGACCGGCGTCTGCCCGCCGAACCCGTCGTCCACGTACCCCACGACGTCACCCTTCTTCAGGATCGTCCGCGAGGTCAGCACGTCCTGGGCGGCGACCATCGCGGTCCGGCTGACCGCGTTGGCCGTGTCGATGATCGGCGGCTTGTGCTGGCCGAGGATCGCGCCGACAACCGTCACGGTCTCTCCGCCCACCTCCTTGGTAGCGGCGAACAGCAGGTTGCCACCGGCCTTCGTGGTGGAGCCGGTCTTGATGCCGATGGCGTCGTTGTACGGGACGAGGTCGTTCCAGTTGCGCCACTTCTTGCCGGACGGGTCGATCCACTCCGGCAGCCTGGTGATGTCCGTCAGCGCCTTCATCTTCACCAGCTCGTTGCCGAGCTTCACCTGGTCCTCGGCGGTGGAGACGGTGGTCTCCTTCAGGCCCGAGGGGTCGGTGTACGTCGTGTCGTTCATGCCGAGGTCCTTGGCGGCGTCGTTCATCTTCTTGACGAACGCCTTCTCGGAACCGTCGGAGTCCCAACGGGCCAGCAGCCGCGCGATGTTGTTCGCGGAGGGGATCATGATGGCGGCGAGGGCCTGCTTCTCGGTGAGGGTGTCACCCTCCTTGACGGTGTTGAGGGTCGACTCGTTCTGCTCGTCGTAGCCACCCTCCGTCTCGGCCTTCGCGTCGACGGGGATCTGCTTGCCCTCCTCGCCGGCCTTCATCGGGTGGTTCTTGAGAATCAAGTACGCCGTCATGGCCTTGGCGACCGAGCCGATCGCGACGGGCCTCTGCTCGCCGAAGTCGTCGACGGTGCCGATGCCGTTCACGTCCATCCAGCCCTGGCCCTCGTCGGGCCACGGCAGGGAGACCTTCTGGCCCTCGAAGGCGTACGACTCGTCGGCGGTCAGCGTCAGCGTGGGCGTCGGCAACGGGCGTACGGCCTGTACGACTGCAAACACCACGGCCAACAGGAGCACCAGCGGCGTCCAGATCTTCACCCGCCGCACGACCGTCCGCACCGGGGTCTGCCGGGGCGGCGGCGTGTTCGTCAGCTCCGCCAGCAGGTCCAACGGAGGCTTCGGCGGGAGGGGTTGCTGCGCCGTCCGCTCCGGACCGACCTGCGGGACGGCGGCTGTCTCGGCGGCGGGCGGAACCGTCGGCGGGGCGGCCGGCCTCGGCTTCGGCGGCGCGGGTTCGTCGAGCGGCTTCAGGGCCACGAATTTGCTGGTGCGCTCGGACGGCGCCTCGGGGGCGGCCTTGCCGCCCGACTTGCCACCGGGCTTGGGCGCGGAGTCCTTGTCCGACTCGGCGCCCGAATCGGCGTCCGGCCCGGTCTTGGGCCTTGCGCCGCCCAGCTTGAGCATGGCCGTCGGCTGATCCACGGCGGGCGGCCGCACCTTGAAGGTGGCGGTGGGCTGGTCGACGCGGGGCTTGGGGATCGCCTCGCCGGACTCCGCGGCCGAGCCGGCGTCGGCATCGGCGTCCTGGTCGACGTCCGCGCCACCGGAGGCTTCGCCCTCGGAATCGGCGGTCTCGGCGCCCGGCTCGGCGTCGGCGCCACCCCGCGGCTCGTCGTGCGGCTCGTCGTGCGGCTCGTCCGCGGGCTCCCGCTCGGCGTCAGCGGAGTCGGCGGAGTCGGCGGAGTCGGCCGGCTCCGCATCGGCTACGGGCCGGTCGTCCGCGGAGTCCTCCGCGTCGTCACCGTCCGCCGTACGCGTACGGTCCACAGCGGCGTCGGAGGATGTCCCGTCCGGCGCGACATCGGCGGAAGCGTCATCCTCGGCCGGGGCCTTCGCCGAGGCGGCATCCTCCGGCTCGGAGTCCGTGTCCGCGTCGTCATCCACGTCGTCGAGGGAGTCCCGGTCGGCAGCGGCGTCAGCGTCGGCGTCCGGCTCGGAGTCCGCGTCGCCGTCGGTCTCGGCCTCGGCCTCGGTCTGGGTCTCGGCCTCGGGAGGAGCACCGTTGCCCAGCTCGGAGCCCGGGCCGCTGTCGCTGTCGGTGTCCGCGTCACTCCCGCCCTCGGCCACCGAAGAGGCGCCGGCCTCGGGCTCGGAGTCACCGTCGTCGGCGATGTCGGCGTCGGCGGAAGCCACCTCGGCCACCTCCGCGTTCCTCTCGCCCCCGACCTCCGCAGACGCCTCAGCCCCGTCCCCGTCCCCGGCCTCGACGTCACCACCACTGCCACCGTCGCCGTCATCGCCACGGACCGAGTCGGCACCCGGGCCGCCGGAACCCCCGGCTTCGGAGACGTCCTCCACAGTCGCGCCATCCGAGCGTTCATCGGCGTGGGCGGCGTCGGCGGCGCTGACGTCAGAGATCTCCTCAGCCGCCCCCACATCGCCCTCGGAGGCGTCCGAAGCATCCGGAGCACCCGAGTCCGCTCCCGCGCCCCCAGAAGCGCCCTCAGGCGCCTCCTCGTCCGCTCCGGCGACCCAGGCCGCCACCGCGTCCCGCAGGCGCCCGTCGCCGCCCTCGGCACCCTTCGCGGCACCCGTCTCGGCGCTCTCCGGCTCCGGAGAGCCGTCACTTCCCGATGAAGCCTCAGCAGCCACAGACCCCGCCGAACCCTCGGAGCGCTTCGCGTAGCGCTTCGTCGAGAAGACGGCCGTGGCCGTGTCCACCCGAGCCGCCGCGGTCACAGCCTCGCGCGCCACCGCCAGCCGCGGATCCGGAACCGGAACCGGAGCCGTGCCCCCCGACGTACTCCCCGACGTCGGTTCCACCGACGACTCGTGCTGCTTCGACCTGTCGGGGGACTCGCCCGCCACCGATGCCTCCTCCATGCGCCACACACCGTGCGCCCAACCGAACCATGAACCCGTAAAACCCTGCACGGAACCCGTAAAACCCCGCACGCCCGCCCGGACACCCGTGTCCGAACCATGTACCAGTGTCCTGTGTGCGGGCTTAACCTCCCTGGTAGACGAGAACGACATATCTACTGGTTCCACTACGAACCGGTCACGCGCCCTCGACAGACCAATGTGAGAGGGGTCACCCTGTCATTCATCCACGCGGGGAGGCATGGATGGGCAGGAGCCGCAGAACACTTCCGGAGGAGCTTTTGCTGCTGGCGTTGGACCCGACCACGGGTACCACCGCACAGCCGCAGTCGCTCGACCTCGGCCTGGCCGGAGCACAGCTAGTAGAGCTGGCACTGGCCGGACGGATAGCCCCAGACGGGGATCGTATCGCCGTGGTGGCACCACGGCCGACCGGAGATCCGACATTGGACTGTGCGCTGGAACTACTCCGCAGGCGGGGTGCTCCAGTACGCGCAGTGAACTGGATTGGCGGACCCCGACTGGGGCTGCGCCAGACGTATCTATCGCATTTGGAGCGGTGCGGCATGGTGCATGCCGTGGCGGGACAGATGTGCGGGGTGCTTCCGACGACTCGCTATCAGGCGACGGACACGGAGATCAGCCGGGAGATCAGGGCCCGGCTGGACAGTGCGATCCGCACCGGCGTACCGCCGGACCCGCGGACCGCCGCACTGGCCGCGCTGGCGCATGCCGTCGGCCTGGGCAAGCACCTCTACCCGGGGAACGAAGGGCGTTCATCGCGCTCCCGCCTCCGGGACCTGATCAGGCACGACCCCATGGGCGGACTCGTGGCGCACGCCGTGATGGACGTCCAGAACGGTGTGGCGGCACAGCCACGCCGCAGCCCGGCCCCGGCCGGCCGTCAGGCCGCCCCCGGAGCCAGGCCCGCACCGGAGCCCGCCAGGGGCGTTCCGATGCAACCGCGCCGCGGTTCCATGGCGCGTGCCGTGGCTCACTGAGCCGCTGATCCACGACACCGGCAGTACCTGCAGAACCGAATCACCGCTGTACCCGCTGTACCGCAGCATCCGCTGTACCGCAGCAGAACGCACCGTGCGTCGCGCATCACGCGCACGCACTTCAGCGCCGTACCGCAAGTCCCCAAGACCCGGTCGGGAGCCGCTGGGCCGCGTGTCGTCACAGATCCAACGCCTCACGCCTCACCACAGTTCCACTCAGTTCCACGCCGGGTGGCGCGAGGTGGCGCCAACTGGCGCGTACGCCCGGCATATCCGCTGTTTCCCAGCGGTAGCAAGCACCTTGGTGGCAATCTGCTCAACAGCAGATACGCAAAGTACAGGCAGCACGCAGCCGGAGGTGCACGTCCCGTGGCGTCCAATGTCAATCCCACCGTCAGGCGACGCCGGTTGGGCCAGGAGCTGCGTCGGCTCCGCGAGCTCAAGGGCATGACGGCAGAAGAGGTCGCCGAGCGGCTGCTCGTCTCGCAGTCGAAGATCAGCCGCCTGGAGAACGGGCGGCGCAGCATCAGCCAGCGTGACGTCCGCGATCTGTGCGGGGTGTACGAGGTCGAGGACGTCCGGATCGTCGACTCGCTGATGCAGATGGCCAAGGACTCGCGTCAGCAGGGCTGGTGGCACTCCTTCGGCGACATTCCGTACAGCGTCTACATCGGTCTGGAGACGGACGCGGCGAGCCTGCGCGTGTACGACCCACTGGTGGTCCCGGGCCTGCTGCAGACCCGTCCGTATGCCGAGTCCCTCATCGCGGGCGCGCTCCCGGAGGCGGCCCCCGGCGACGTGGACAAGCGCGTCCAGGTACGGCTGCGCCGACAGGAACGTATCTCCGACCTGGAGAACCCACTGAGACTCTGGGCCGTCCTCGACGAGGCCGCGCTGCGCCGGACCGTGGGCAACAGGCAGGTGATGATCGAGCAGTTGGAGCACCTCGTCGAGATGTCCCACGTGCCGTATGTGACGGTGCAGGTGATCCCGTTCACCATGGGCGCCCATCCCGGCGTGAGCGGGCAGTACGCGATCCTCGAGTTCCCGGACGCCGCCGACTCGAGCGTGGTCTACATCGAGGGCGTCACCAGCGACCTGTACCTGGAGAAGGCGAACGACGTCCAGAAGTACAGCGTCATGTACGAGCACCTCCGGGCCCAGGCGCTCAACGCGGACCAGTCACGCGAGTTCATCGCGGACGTCGCCAAGGACTACGCGCATGAGGGCGCCGCGCACTGAGTACCGCGCGACCGGAGGACGGCGCGACTGGAGGTCTGGGCGCGCTGGGGACTGCGCGTCCTGAGGTGGCTCGGGGCCTGTTTTCAGCGACCTCGTCGAAAAGATGCGGCACTCTACACCCTCTCCGCATCACAACGGAAGACTCAACCGGTATATGCCATCCGGTCGAGTGAATAGTCGCTTCGTACGCCGATGTTGGCGAGTAGCGTCGATCACGCCAAGCAGCAACAACCTTGGCGGAAACCGAACCGTGGGTTCCATAAAGGATCCGCAGCGCGGTGACAGCAACTCAGCAACTGGCTACCGGAGCGAACATGGCAATCAAGCAGGGCGCCACGGATACGTGGACCAAGTCTTCGTACTCCCAAGGAAACGGCGCATGCGTCGAGGTCAAGTCCCCCGTCCTGACGGCGCTCGCCGTCCGCGACTCCAAGGTGCCCGAGGGCCCCACGCTGGCCTTCCCGGCCGAGTCGTGGAACGCCTTCGTGTCAGAGGTGAGCCGGGGCACCGTCTGATCTCAACGGATGTCTCGCGCAGCAACAGCAAGAGCACCGACACCTGCGTCAACAACCGCATCGATCACCGTCGCATCGATTAACCGCACACGCACCACGAAAGAGCCCTCTCGACTGGCCCGCCGTCCCGGCCGAGGGGGCTCGGCTCTTTTCCGCCGCCAATGCCGACCGAAGGCTTGGCGGCGTTCTGTTGCCCATCCGACTGCTGCCCTTCCGCCTGTTGCCCTTCCGGGGTTTCCGCAGTACCCCCGTTACCGGGTTACCGCGGTAACCCGGGCAAGGAAATACCCTCCGATCGTCACCAAAAGTGACCAGACGGGCCACTTTTCGCATACCGTTCGAGCCCTCAACGGACCGTTCCCGTTCGATTACAGTGCTGAGCAGTCAGCCGTACGGACGGAGTCGGAGCCGGATCTCAGGAGGCCTCGGTGGGTGCGACAGCCGGTGCTGCCTGGGGCCGTACCGAACAGCAGGACTTCCGCAGCCGGGTGCGTGGCACGCTGCTCGGCTCGGCCGTCGGTGACGCGCTGGGTTCGCCCGTCGGGGATCTCACGCTGAAGGAGATCCAGGAGGCGCACGGCGCGGAGGGCGTCGTCGACCTGTCCTTCGGGTACGGGCGGCGCGGTGCCGTCTCGCACCTCACCCAGCTCACCCTGTTCACGCTCGACGGGCTGATACGTGCCCAGGTGCGCCGGGACACGGGCGCCTGGCATCCGCCGACCGACCTGCACCGGGCGTACCTGCGGTGGGCCTCCACGCAGCGCGACTGGGGGCCGGACGAGCGCCGCAAGGAAGACGGGTGGCTGGCGCGCGAGGAGTGGCTGTACGCGCGCCGTGAGCCCCCGCGGGCCTGTCTGGTCGGGCTCGGCGACGAGACGATGGGCACGCTGGACTGCCCCAAGAACGCGGAGGAGCAGGGCGTCGAGGCCGCGGCCCGCTCCGCGCCCTTCGGGCTCCTCGTCGGCTGGGAGCCGCAGCTGGTGATGCAGCTCGCCGTGGAGTGCGCGGCGCAGACGCACGGGCACCCCACGGCGTACCTGGCGGCGGGGGCGTACGCCGTGATCGTGCACGGGCTCGCGCGCGGCGAGAGCCTCGACACCGCCGTCCAGCGGGCGCTCCAGCTGCTCGCCGTGCGGCCGGGTCAGCAGCCCGTCGCGGACGCGCTGCAGCAGGCGCTGGGTGCCGTACGGCAGGGCATGCCGACCCCGGCCCGCATCGAGGACCTGGCCGGCGACGGCACGGCGGAGGGTCTGCTCTCGGTCGCCGTCTACTGCGCGCTGGTCGGCGAGGACACCCGCCACAGCCTGTGCCTCTCGGTGAACCACAGCGGCCCCTCCGCCGCCACCGGCGCACTCACCGGCGCCCTGCTCGGCGCCCTCCACGGCGAGACCGCCCTTCCTCCGGCCTGGCTGGCCGAGCTGGAGGGGCGCCCCACCATGCTCGTCCTCGCGGACGACTTCGCGATGGAGATGACCCAGGGCCCGGCCCTGCACGGCCCGGCTGGGTCTTCGCAAGGGTGGCTCGCCCGCTATCCACGGGGGTACGCGGCGTTGCCGGGCGGCACGCCGGTCCCGGCGGTCTGACCACCGGCCAACCCGCCCCCGTTAGCTCTTCTGTGGCCCCGCAAGGGCGCTCCTGGCCCCGGGACGCAGTCATGCCGGGCCCCGGGGGCCGGGGCCCGGGGCCCGGCATGACTGCGCCCCCCCCTGCCGAAGGCATGGAAGGCATGGCCTGGGGGGTTGTTGGTATCCGCTTGAACAAGGGCGACCACTCCGGAGGAGTGGTCGCCCTTGCCGCCGTACGCCGATCACTGCCGGACAAGGACCACTGCCGCACGAAGGCCGGTGACCACTGCCGTACGAAGGTCAGTCCTTGACCGGCGCCCTCACCACGTCGTCCGCCGGCTCCGCCGGAACCGGGATCGCCATGGCCGCCGAGCCGCCGCCATCGCTGTTGATCTTCGCGATGAGCGCGTCCCGTTCCGGCGTGTCCTCGGGCTTCACATAACCGATGAGGATGTACAGCACGAGCGAGACCGCGAGCGGGATCGACACCTGGTACTGGAGCGGGACGCCACCGTCGACGTTCCAGCTGATCGGGTAGTTGACCAGCCAGAAGGTGAGGAGGCCGACGCCCCAGCTGATCAGCGCCGCCGTCGGGCCGCTCTTGCGGAACCACGGCAGCAGGCCCAGCATCAGCGGGATCGCGATCGGCCCCATCAGACCGGCGACCCACTTGATGACGACGGTGATGATGTCGCCGAAGAAGTCGGAGTTGACCTGGGTCGCGATGGCCATCGACAGGCCGAGGAAGAGCAGCGTGGCCCAGCGCGCGGCCAGCAGCCCCATCCGGGTGTCCCACTCGCGGGCCTTCCGGGAGACCGCGGGCATGATGTCGCGCGTGACGACGGCGGCGATCGCGTTGGCGTCCGACGAGCACATGGCCATCGTGTGGGAGAAGAACCCGACGATGACCAGGCCCAACAGGCCGTGCGGCAACAGCTGTTCGGCCATCAGCGCGTACGAGTCGGCCGGCACGTCCGTCTTGATGATCAGCGGCGCGACCCACATGGGGAAGAACAGCACCAGCGGCCAGATCAGCCAGAGCGCGGCGGACAGGGCGCCCGAGCGCGTGGCGGACTTCGCGGAGTCGGTGGCCATGTAGCGCTGGGCCTGGTTCCACATGCCGCCGTTGTACTCGAAGGTCTTGATGAAGAGATAGGCGACCAGGAAGACCAGCTGGTAGTCGCCGGCCAGCGGATCGGAGTGGCCTTCGAGCGCCGGCTCGTCCCAGACGCTCCACAGGGTGCCGAAGCCGTTCAGCTCGACCATGACGGCGACCAGCATCGCGATACCGGCGACGAACTGGATGATGAACTGGCCGAGTTCGGTCAGCGCGTCCGCCCACAGCCCGCCGACCGTGCAGTAGACGGCCGTCACGGCGCCGGTGATGAGGATGCCCATGTTGAGCGAGACACCGGTGAAGACGGACAGCAGGGTCGCGATGGCGGCCCACTTGGCGCCCACGTCCACGATCTTCAGCAGCACGCCGGACCAGGCGAGGGCCTGCTGGGTGGGCAGGTTGTAACGGTTCTTCAGATACTCCAGCGGCGAGGACACATGCAGCCGCGACCGCACCCGGTTGAGCCGGGGCGCGAAGGTCTTCGCCCCGATCGCGATGCCGATGGCGATGGGGAAGGACCAGGTGACGTAGGAAGTGACGCCATACGTATAGGCGATGGCCGCATAGCCCGTGAACATCACCGCGCTGTAGCCGGACATGTGGTGCGAGATGCCCGACAGCCACCACGGCATCTTGCCGCCCGCCGTGAAGAAGTCGCTGACGTTGTCGACCCGTTTGTGGGACCAGACACCGATCGCGACCATCACACCGAAGTAGCCGATGAGCACGGCCCAGTCGAGACCGTTCATGTGTCCCCTCCCAGGGTCGTCAAACGCCCGCTCATCGTGGGTTCGATGACATGGCGGCGACAACAGCCCGTATGGTCAAGAGGAGGCAAAATAGTTCTGCTTACTGACCTCCGTTCATGTTCCTGAACGTGGCGTGGAGGCGGCTACCGCATCAACTCACCGGCGTTGACCAGCAAAGACTGCCCGGTGATCGCCCTCGCCCGGTCCGACGCGAGGAACACCGCGGCGTCCGCCACGTCTCCGTCCGTGGCCAGCTCGGGCAGCGCCATACGACTTGTGAGCCGCTCCAGTACTTCTGCCTCGGGGACGCCCTCGGTATGCGCGGTGAACTGGACGTACGCCTCCACCGGCGGCCCCCACATCCAGCCGGGCAGCACGGTGTTCACTCGGATCCGGTGCGGCCCCAGCTCCCGCGCCAGGGAGTACATGGCACTCGTCAGCGCCCCCTTCGAGGCCGCGTACGCCGCCTGCCGTACCTGACTCGGCGCGGCCACCGAGGACTGCGTACCGATGATGACGACCGACCCGCCGCCCGCCTTCAGCGCGGGCAGGCAGGCGCGGGTCATCCGCAGCGTGCCGAGCAGGTTCACGTCGAGCACGGCCTGCCAGGTGGCGAAGTCCGCGCCCTCCAGACCGCCGAAGTAGCTGTCCCAGGCGGCCACATGGACCACCGCGTCGATCCGCCCGAACCGTTCCCGCCCGAGCGCCGCGAGCGCCTCGCACTGGCTCTCGTCGGTGATGTCCGTCGCGCGGTACGCCGTGTGCGCGCCGTCCGGGTCAAGCTCGGCGGCGGCCTTGGCGAGGTTCGCCTCGGTACGCGCCCCGAGCACGGCGTTGCCTCCGTCGCGCACGACGGCCGCCGCGACCTGGTGACCGAGTCCGGCGCCGACCCCCGAGACGACGACGGTCTTGCCTGCGAGCAGTGACATCGAGGGCCTCCCGGCTCTGGCGGTTGATCTGACGGTCCGTCAGAGTAGGTGCGACCAGAGGCGGAGGGAAGGGAAACGCCATGCCCGACGACACGCGAGACGGCACCCGAGGCAGCGCGAGAGACGGCACGCGAATCGAAACCCGCAGCGAGGTGTACGCGGAACTG
Organism: Streptomyces sp. 2A115; assembly: GCF_052245575.1. Taxonomy (NCBI): domain Bacteria; kingdom Bacillati; phylum Actinomycetota; class Actinomycetes; order Kitasatosporales; family Streptomycetaceae; genus Streptomyces; species Streptomyces sp. 2A115. Next base: position 81,091 of record NZ_JBQQCG010000006.1, read on the forward strand.
GCCGCCGTCGGCCCGTACGGCGTCCATCCCGGCCACGCCCTGATCACCATGGTCGAGCCGCATCCGGGCCACGAGTACGCGTACAACCGCTGGTACGAGGACGACCACTACTACGCGGGCGCTATGGCGATGCCCTGGATGTACGCGGGCCGCCGCTGGGTGGCGACCCGCGACCTCCAACTCCTGCGCTACCCCGAGAAGTCGGCGGTAGCCCAGCCGGTCACCGCCGGCTGCTACATCACGACGTACTGGGTCACGGACGGCCGCTACGACGACCACATGAAGTGGACGGTGGGCATCAACAAGCGGCTGAACAGGGACGGCCGGGTCTACCAGGACCGTACGCACGTCTTCACGGCGTTCCAGGACCACGAGGCGACGGTGTACCGGGACGGGGCCGCCGGACCGCGCGACTTCCACGCGCTCGACCACCCGTACGCGGGGCTGGTCGTCGAGGTCGTGGACGCCGAATCTCCGGCCCAGCGCGCCGAGTTGCTGGAGTGGCTGCGCTCACGCCACCTCCCCAAACGCCTCGCCGGCTCCCCCGCCGCCATGGTCACGATCTTCCGGCCGACCCCGCTTCCCGGCGACCGCATGTCGTACGTGAAGCAGGTCGAGGGGGTCGATACACGGCTGACGTTGCTGTGGTTCCTGGAGGCGGATCCGCGGGAGTGCTGGGAGGAGCACTTCACGGGGCTGGACGCGCCGGTGGAAGAAGTCGGCCTGGGGAAGGTCGAGTTGGTGGCGCCGTTCATTCCGACGGTTCCGGGGACGGATCGGTACGTCGATCGGTTGCGATGACGCGCGTCGTCCTGGTGGAGAGGAGAGGGCGGAGGGAGTCGTCGGCCTCGGGATTCCGGTTGCGGAGATCGTTGACCAGGTCGGCCAGCCCGGCGAGGTCGGAGTCGTCGAAACCATCGGACCGGAGGTCGCGGTCCCTGGCGCGCTCAAGGTCCGCCACCGCTTCCTCGTCGAGGTCGAGCGCGACCAGGAGCTGTGCTCGGGTGATGAGGGCCAACCTGTACCGAGGATTCAGTTCGAGTGCGTGGTCCAGTTCCAGCCGCGCGTCGCCGTACCTGCGCAGGCGGAGCAGCGCCCGGCCCCGGCATGTACGGACCCACGCGTCGTCGGGACGGAGTTCCACCGCCCGGTCGGCGTCCGTCAACGCCCGGTCGTCCTCGTCCAGTTGAAGATGGAGCGTCGATCGCTGGCAGAGTGCCCAGGGGTAGTCCGGGTTGAGCTGCAGCGCCCGGTCCAGGTCCGCGAGGGCCTCCTCCAGCCGGGCGAGCCGTCGACGGGACACGCCACGGCTCGCGTACGCCGAGGCGTAGGCGTCGTCCAGGCCGAGGGCCCGGTCGTAGTCGGCGACGGCATCCTGGTGGCGGCCGGCGACGCGCAGGGCGTCACCCCGCTCGCAGGCCATCCAGGCCGACTCGGGCTTGAGCGCGACGGCACGGTCCAGGTCCGCGAGCTGCCGCTCCGGCTCGCCGAGAGCGCGCCACACGCGGGCCCGTCGGGCCAGCGCCCAGGCGTAGTCGGGGTTGAGCTCCAGTGCCCTGTTCAGATCGGCGAGCGCCTCGTCGTACTGGCCGAGGCTGTTGCGGACGGCGCCCCGGGACGCCCAGGGGAAGTCGCGGGCCGGGTCGAGTTCGACGGCCCGGTCCAGATCCCTGATCGCCTCGTCGTGGTGGCCCAGGATCCGGTGGTACTCGCCGCGCACGGCGAGGGTCCGGGCGTCGTCCGGCGCGAGTTCGTGGGCCCGGTCCAGATCGCGGATCCCGGCGGCGTAGTCGCCCGACTCCGCGTGGGTCATGCCCCTGCTGCGCCAGGCCCGCGCCAGCTCCGGGTCGAGCGCGAGGGCCTGGTCGAGCTCCGCCAGCGCCCGTTCGTACGCCCCGCTGTCCCGCAGCGCGCTGCCCCGCACGGCCCGCGCCACCGCCTGCCCACGTACGTCGAGCCCGGCCCGGTTCAACAGCAGTCCGAGGCCGTCGACCACTCCCCCGTCCGCGAGCGCCTCCAGCAGCTCGCGCCCCCACTTCGCCACCGCCGGCGCGTCCGTGTCCTCCCCGGCGTCCGCCAGAACCTGCGCCCAGCGCTGAGCGGGGGCGTCACCCCAGTTGCAGGCGTCGACGACGTCCCTCAGCACATCCGGCAACGCGGCACGCGGCCCCGCGCACAGCAGGTGATAGGACTCGGCCAGCCGCAACTCCCGCCACCCCTCGTCCGCCCACAACTCACCAGAGCCCAGGGGGCCTTCGGCCTCGGCCCGCCACTGCCCGAACACCTCCGCGAGCCGTGCGTGCCGTTCCGCCCACCCCCGCGGAGAGTGCCGGCGCTGCAGCCTCAGCATCGGCACCCGTACGACGTCGTGGTACTGCACCCGGTCCCCGCGATCGCTGACGAACGGCAGCCCCCGCAGCCACGCGAACAGCCCGGCCGCCTCGTCCTCGCCGCAGTCCACGACCGCCCGGAACACATCCGCGTCCAGCCGTCTGGGCAGCGCGCAGGCGAGAGCGGTCGCCCGGCGTACGGGATCGGGCTCCCACTTCAGGAACCGTTCGACGGCGGTGGCGCTCAGGTCGCCGATGTCGTCGGGGTCGGCGGGCCGGCTCTCGGCGAGGGTGGAGACGAGTACGGGGAGGCCGCCCGTGAGCCGGAGGACCTCCGCCACCACGGGCTCGGCCACGACGTCCCGGGCGGCGAGCAGCCTCCGCGCCTCCGTCTCCGTGAAGGGGGCCAGGGGCACGTCCGCCACGAAGTCCGGCAGGCCGCCCCAGCGGGCGGTGTCGAAGGGGCGCTGTCCGGCGGTCACCACGACCACGTTTCCGGGCAGCGCGGCACCGTAGCGCTCGTTCGTCATCACCTCGTTCAGCCAACCGTCGAGAAAGGGCCCGGTCCGCTCGTACGTGTCGAAGAACAGCACGATCCAGGGCACCGAAGCGGCGGCCTCGGCGAGCTCCCGGAGCAGCACGGGAGTGAGCACGCTCTCGGGGGAGAGCACCAGCCGCACGTCGTCCTCGCTGCGCAGCCGCGCACTGAGCCCGGCCCTCAACCGGTCGGTCCCTTCGGCCAGTTGGTGCGCGTCGAGGATCTGAGCGAGAGGGCCGACACCGGGTACGAGCCCGAGCCCGGCGATCCCCGCACGGGCCACGATCACGCTCGCCGTCGACGGCTCTTCCGGCTCGGCGGGCTCCAGCGTCGCCACCGACGCCGCCTCCGCCTCGTGCCGGCGCTCGCGGTGCGTGGCCAGCAGCCGCTCCAGCTCCTTGAACCGGTGTCCTTGGCGCCCGAGCTGCGCGCCGATCGCGGCCATCGCCTCCGGTACGCTGCCGGCCGCCTCGTCGACGTACACGGTGTGAGCCCCGCACTCCTGGGCGACCTGCTCCAACTCCCGTACGAGGAAGGTCTTTCCGACCCCGGCGTTGCCGTGGACGTGGAACAGGAACCGGTGCCGCTCGTCGCGTGGCGACAGGTCGAGGTTCTGCCGGAACGCGGCACGTTCGGCGACGCGCCCGACGAAGCCGGCCCTCCTGCGCTGCCGGATGAGCTCCGCCATCGACGGCATCGGCGGCTCCGTACGCCCCATCAGTTCTTCCCTCCGCCTCTCCCCCGGTCAGGCCCGCCCCATTCTGGCTGACGGCAGCGGCATACGCGGTGAAAGGCTGTCGTTGACCAACACACTTATTCGAGAGGGGACTTGAGGATGGCCGCAACCGCAACACGCGCGCTTCCCATCACGGCGACTCTGCTCACGGGCACGGTCGCGCTCTACATCACGCTCGTGGCATTCGGGAACATCACGGACTTCGGGACCAACCAGCAGTTCGTCCAGCACGTCCTGGCCATGGACACGACCTTCAAGGACGACGACCTGATGTGGCGGGCCGTCGAGTCCAAGGGGCTCCAGGACGCCGCGTACATCGCGATCATCGCGTGGGAGACGATCGCCGCGCTCATCCTGATCTGGGCCACGTTCCAGTGGTTCCGGCGCGACCACCTCCGGGCCCGGCGGACCTCCACCGTCGGCCTGCTGATGCTGATGCTCCTCTTCGGCGCCGGTTTCATCGCCATCGGCGGCGAGTGGTTCGCGATGTGGCAGTCGTCGGACTGGAACGGCCTGGACGCGGCGATGCGGGTGTTCTTGCTGAGCGGCGTCGTGCTTGTGGTCATCCACCTGCCGATCGACCGGGCCGGGGTGGCCTCCGACAAGTAGGCGCACTACGCGGTCCGTCGGAACGTCACCGTTCCGGCGGACTGTTCAGCCGTACCAGGTGACGTTGCAGACGTAGACGCACTCATGGCGTGGCACGGCGAGGAAACTGTTCCCTGAGCCGGTTGCGGGACGCAGTCACCCTCGCCGTAGATGAGTTGCGTGAGTTGAGCCGGGGCGTCCACCCCAAGGCCCTCACCGACCACGGTCTGACCGCGGCCGTCGAGAACCTCGCCGCCCGCTCCGCGCTGCCCGTCACGGTCGATGTCCACCTGCCCGGCCGGGTGCCCGTCTCCGTGGAGACCACGGCATACTTCGTGATCGCCGAAGCCCTGGCGAACGCCACCAAGCACAGCCGGGCGACCCGGGCCCAGGTCCATGCACGGCTGCACACCGACGTCCTCACGCTGTCCGTCAGCGACAACGGCGTCGGTGGCGCCGATCCCGAGGCGGGCACCGGCCTGACCGGCCTCGCCGACCGCGTCGCCGCGGCGGACGGCAGGCTGCGCGTCTCCAGTCCTCGGGGCGGACCTACACTCCTGCACGTGGAGCTGCCGTGCCGCTGACCGTCGTACTCGCCGAGGACTCCCCGCTGACGCGGGACGGCCTGGTCGGTGTGCTCACTCGCTTCGGCCACCGGGTGCTCGCCGCCGTCGGTGACGCGGACGCCCTGATCACCGCCGTTCGGGAGCACGACCCCGACATCGTCGTCACCGACGTCCGTATGCCGCCGGACAACACCGACGACGGCCTGCGCGCCGCCATCTCCCTGCGCCGCGAGCGCCCCGCCCTGCCGGTCCTGGTGCTCAGCCAGTACATCGAGCAGTCCTACGCGGCCCATCTGCTCGACCTCGGCAGTGACAGCGGTGTCGGCTATCTCCTCAAGGACCGCGTGAGCGCTGTCGGCGAGTTCGTCGAGGCGGTGGACCGGGTCGCCGCCGGCGCGACCGTCGTCGACCCCGAGGTGGTACGCCAGCTCCTGAACCGCCGCCACGATCCCCTGCGGCGGCTCACTCCGCGCGAGCGCGAAGTCCTCGCCCTCATGGCCGAGGGCCGCGCCAACGCCGCCATCGCCCGTGAACTGCACGTCACCGAGGCGGCGGTGAACAAGCACGTCAGCAGCATCCTGCAGAAACTCGACCTCCACATCGACGGCCAGGGGCACCGCCGGGTTCTCGCCGTGCCGGCCTACCTCCGCGTGTGACCGCTCCTCACTCGTAGACGACCTGGGAGTCGGGCGGGGTGGTACTTCCGGTCATCCGTCTTCGGACGGAGAGGGCCGCGATCCGGTCCCTCTCGGGTACCGCCGACCTGTTCCGAGCGGTACGCGCGACGGACTTCTGCCCCGGAACTCAACTCTCCTCCTGACCTCTCACGTCCCTTGAGTGGTACCAACTTCCGTCCCTGCGAGCCGAGTTCGCGGGGAGCTGCTGTCATCCCCAGGGGGAGACGTGAACAGACGGACGAAGAGGGCGTACGCCGCCACGGTCGCCGCGGCGGCCGCGGTCGCGCTGACGGCGGGCATGACGGGCCCGGCGTCGGCAGGCCCGACCGGCCCTGTGTCGGCGGACATTTCCACCAGGGCCGGGGCCGGGGCCAGGACCGGGGCCGCGGACCGCGCGGCCACGAAGGCGCCGGTCGCGCACCGCGTCACCCTCATCACCGGTGACCGGGTCGCCGTGGACGCGAAGGGCCGGGTAACCGGCGTCGAACGTGCCGCGGGCCGTGAGCACATCGCGATCCGCACGCTCAGGGTCGAGGGCGGCCACACGCTCGTCGTTCCCGCCGACGCGCAGCGCCTGATCGCCGCCGGCAGGCTCGACCGGCGGCTCTTCGACATCACCGAGCTGACCGGGAAGGCGGTCCGCGCCTCCCACAAGCAGGGCCTGAAGGTGATCGTCGGCTACCAGGGCGCGGCGGCCGGCGCCGCGAAGTCGGACGTACGCGGCGCGGACGGCACCGAGGTCCGCCGGACGCTGAGGTCCCTTGACGCCGAGGCCCTCACCACCCGGGACCCCGCCGATCTGTGGGCCGCGGTCACCGACACACCCGGCGGCACCGTGAGGACCGGAAGTGCGCGGGCCGCCGCCGGTATCGCCCGCATCTGGCTGGACGGCGTCCGCAGGGCGAGCCTCGACAAGTCCGTCCCGCAGATCGGTGCACCCAAGGCGTGGGCGTCCGGCTACGACGGCAAGGGCGTCAAGATCGCCGTCCTGGACACGGGAGTCGACGCGAGCCACCCCGACCTCAAGGACCAGGTGATCGCCGCCAAGAACTTCACGCCGTCCCCCGACGCGGCCGACCGCTTCGGCCACGGCACACATGTCGCGTCCATCGCGGCGGGCACGGGCGCCCGCTCGAACGGCGCGTACAAGGGCGTCGCCCCCGGTGCCGCTCTCCTCAACGGCAAGGTGCTCGACGACGAGGGTTCCGGCGACGACTCCGGCGTCCTCTCGGGCATCGAATGGGCCGTAGAACAGGGCGCCGACATCGTGAACCTCAGCCTGGGCGGCGGCGACACCCCCGGCGTGGACCCCTTGGAAGCGGCCGTCAACAAGTTCTCCGCGGAGAAGGGCGTCCTCTTCGCCGTGGCGGCGGGCAACTCCGGCGACCGCGAGCAGAGCATCGACTCCCCCGGCAGCGCGGAGGCCGCGCTCACCGTCGGCGCGGTGGACGGCGACGACAGGCTCGCCGACTTCTCCGGCCGGGGCCCGCGCGTCGGCGACGGCGGCATCAAGCCGGACGTCACCGCACCCGGCGTGGACATCACGGCCGCGGCGGCACCGGGCAGCGTCATCGAGAAGGAGGTCGGCCAGAACCCGGAGGGCTATCTGACGATCCCCGGTACGTCGATGGCGGCCCCGCACGTGGCGGGCGCCGCCGCGATCCTGAAGCAGCGGCACCCGCAGTGGACGTACGCCGAACTCAAGGGCGCGCTGACCGCCTCGGCGACCGGCGGCGCCGACCACACGCCGTACCAGCAGGGTTCGGGACGTGTCGCCGTCGACCGGGCCCTCGCGCAGACGGTGGTCGCCGACCCGGTGTCGGTGAACTTCGGCGTCCAGCGGTGGCCGCACACCGACGACACCCCGGTCGCCAAGGAGATCACGTACCGGAATCTCGGTACGACGGACGTCACGCTCGACCTCGCCGTGACGACGGCCGGTCCGAAGGGCGAGCCCGCCCCCGACGGCTTCTTCGCGCTCGGGGCGAAGACGCTGACCGTGCCGGCCGGCGGGAAGGCCTCGGTGGACCTGACCGCGAACACGAAGCCGGGCGGAACCCTGGACGGCGTGTACTCCGCGTATGTGACCGCGACCGGCGGCGGCCAGAACGTGCGTACGGCCGCGGTGGTGCGGCGGGAGGCCGAGGCGTACGACGTGACGCTGAAGTTCGTGGGTCGGGACGGGCACCCGACGCCGGACTACAGGTCGGTCCTGCAGAGCCTGGACATCCCCGACGGCGGCCACTTCCAGGAACCGTACGACCCCTCCGGCACGGTCGAGGCCCGTCTCCCGAAGGGGACCTACCTCTTCGACACGACCATCTCCGAGGACCCCGCGGACTCCCGGGCGGGCACCGACTGGCTGGTCCAGCCGAAGCTGGAGGTCGACCGCGACATGACGGTGACCGTCGACGCACGCACCGCGAAGCCCGTCGACATCACGGTGCCGGACAGCGCGGCGAAATCGGTGTGGGTGGCGCCTCGGTACTGGTACGCGGGTGACGGCCACAACATCGAAACGGGCGTGGAGGTCGACTCGTTCGACGGACTGCGCACCGCCCACCTGGGTCCGGAGGTCACCACCGGCGTCCTGAACCAGCAGTGGCTCGGCGTGTGGAAGAAGGGCGCCGACACCGAGTACGACGTCATGCTGGGCGGCAACACCAGGAAACTGGCGACCGGCTACCGCAAGCACCTCAAGCCCGCCGACCTCGCCACGGTGAAGGTCGGTATGGGCGCGTCGGCGGCGGGCAAGCAGGGCGGTCTCGGCGCGGCGGGCTACTTCCCGGAACTCGGCGGCATCTCCCTGATCCCCACCCCGCAGAAGCTCCCGCGCACCCGCACACTGCACCTCTCCGCACTGGACAACGCCAAGTGGGAGGTGGACTTCGAGCAGTACGGCGCCCCGGACGAGGAGGGCTCCCTGCCCATCGAGTCGCACTACGGCTTCGACGAGCCGCGCGCCTTCAAGGGCGGCGCCACCTACGAGGTGCGCTTCAACACGGGCGTGCTCGGTCCACGCCTGGCCGCCGACGACGGCGTCTTCCGCGACGGCGACACGATCACCGGCGACCTGCCGCTGCACGCGGACGGTGACGGCCACGCGGGCCGGACCACGTACTCCTCGGTCAGGACGACCCTGTACCGCAACGGCACCGAGCTCGCGGAGAACTCCGACCGGCTCGACGGCAACGGCGACGGCTTCACCGTCCCGTCCGAAGCCGCCGACTACCGCCTGACGACCTCCGTCCGCCGGGCCCCCGCGCTCGGCGCCGCCGCCACCCGCGTGGACGCGACCTGGACGTTCCGCTCGGCCAGGACCACGGACCGCACTCGGCTCCCCGTCTCCACGGCCCGCTTCGACGCGAAGACCGACCTGACGAGCCACGCCCCCGCCGGCCGGAGGGTCTCGGTCCCGGTGACCGTCCAGGGCGCGGCGGCGGACGGCAACCTCAGGTCACTGGCCGTGTACGTCTCCTACGACCGCGGCGCCACCTGGCAGAAGACCCCGGTGAAGGACGGCCGCGTCACGACCGAGAACCCGGCCAAGGACAAGTCCATGTCCCTCCGCGCCGACATCACCGACAAGCAGGGCAACAGGTCGTCGGTGTCGGTGTACGACGCGTACTTCGGCAAGTAGGCGAGTGGGCCAGGCGCACCGGACGGGTCCGCCGGAGCCATCGCTCCGGCGGACTCCTCCACTGCCCGCAGCCCCAGGTCCGGTGGGTCCGCTGCCCGCAGCCCAGGGCCGGTGTATCCGGTGCCCGTTACTCGACCACCGCGACCGTGGTCCCCTCCGTGCCGAACTTCCAGACCGCGTCCCCGTCGGCCGCGCGCATGCGGACGCCACCCGTCTGCACCCCCGACGCGGGCGGCGGCGGAGACGAACCGTCCACGGCGTTGGAGAAGGCGATGTTGATGCCGGACGCGACGGTGAAGTAGACGATGTTCTCGATCTCCACGCCGTCGCTGCCCGTGGCGGCCTCGCGCCGGGTCCCGACCGTGTACGTGCCCAGCCCCGGGCTCACCGTCCCCGGCCACACCGTGAAGGTGCGCCGGGACGCGTCGCTCGCGTCGACCAGCCACACCCGGCGCTGGTTGAGGGAGTAGACGACGCGCCGTCCCGTACCGGAGCCGTCGGGTACGGCGACCACCTCGGGTTCCTTGGGCGAGGCGGAGGTCTGCGCGGACGCGGACGGCTTCGGCTTCGCCGAGGCCGTCGGCTGCGCGCCCTTGTCGGCCCTGACGGCCAGCACGGCCACCACCACCAGCGCCACCACGGTCAGACCGGTGACCCAGACCCATGAGGGAAGCCGTCGGGCAGGCACGGACACGCATCTCCTCAGCTCTGGTTCACCCCGTCGGAGGGTCGGATCATCCTACTCCGACGGGACCATCGACCATTCCCCAGCCGCTCTCCCACTGCTCCTCAGCACCGCTCTCCCGCTGCTCCTCAGCACCGCTCCCCTGCTACTCCTCAGCCAATCTCCGCGCTTGTCGTGCTTTCTGCGTTTTTTGTCACTCCAGCACCGGCAGCAACTCCGGAAGATGCCCGTCCGACACGGCGGCAGCCTGCTGCCGCTCCTCCGGCACCTCCCCGTAGAGCGTCGTCCGCGGCTTCGACGGGCGGCCCGCCGCCTCCGCCACCGCGATCAGGTCCTTGACGGACTTGTACGAGCCGTAACTCGACCCCGCCATACGGGAGATGGTCTCCTCCATCAGCGTCCCGCCCAGGTCGTTGGCGCCCGAGCGGAGCATCTCCGCCGCGCCCTCCGTACCGAGCTTCACCCAGCTGGTCTGGATGTTGGGGATGTGGGGGTGGAGGAGGAGCCGGGCCATGGCGATCACGGCGCGGTTGTCACGCATGGTCGGGCCGGGGCGGGCGATCCCCGCCAGATACACCGGCGCGTTCGTGTGGATGAACGGGAGGGTCACGAACTCCGTGAAGCCACCGGTCTGTTGCTGGATCCGGGCCAGCGTCCGGAAGTGGCCGAGCCAGTGCCGGGGCTGGTCCACATGCCCGTACATCATGGTCGAGGAGGAGCGGATGCCCAGTTCGTGCGCCGTCGTGACGACCTCGATCCAGGTCGCCGTGGGCAGCTTGCCCTTGGTCAGGACCCAGCGGACCTCGTCGTCCAGGATCTCCGCCGCCGTGCCGGGGATCGTGTCGAGACCCGCCTCCTTGGCGGCCGTCAGCCACTCGCGGATGGACATGCCGGTCCGGGTCGCGCCGTTCACGACCTCCATCGGCGAGAAGGCGTGGACGTGCATCCCGGGCACCCTCTCCTTCACCGCTCGCGCGATGTCGAAGTACGCCGTGCCGGGCAGGTCGGGGTGGATGCCGCCCTGCATGCAGACCTCGACGGCGCCCACGTCCCAGGCCTGTTGGGCCCGGTCCGCGACCTGGTCGAGGGAGAGGGTGTAGGCGTCGGCGTCCGTGCGGCGTTGCGCGAAGGCGCAGAAGCGGCAGCCGGTGTAACAGACGTTCGTGAAGTTGATGTTCCGCGTGACGATGTACGTGACGTCGTCACCGACCACCGACTTGCGGACGTCGTCCGCGATGCGGGTGAGGGCGTCGAGCGCCGAGCCGTCCGCGTGCAGCAGGGCCAGTGCCTCGTCGTCGGTGAGCTTCGTCGGGTCGTCGGCCGCCACGCTCAGGGCAGCCCGAACGTCCGTGTCGATGCGGGAGGGGGCCATCCCCGGGGCCGCCGCCTCCCGGAGTGACTCCCAGTCGCCGTAGACGAGGTCGAAGTCCTCGCGCCGGTCGCCGGTACGGCCCTCGGTGTCGATCGTGTGGTGGAGGTCCGTACGGCCCGACGACGTGAACGCCTCCTCGGGTTCCTGCCACGCGTGCCCCTCCACGACCGCGTCCGGTCGTGCGAGCCCCGTCTCCGGGTCCGCCAGCGCCCGTACGTGCGGGAGCAGCCGCGGGTCCAGCCAGGGCTCGCCGCGCTGCACGAACTCCGGGTACACGCACAGCCGTTCGCGGAGTTCGAAGCCCGCCTCCGCCGACTGCTCACGGAGCAGGTCGATCTGCGGCCAGGGGCGCTCGGGGTTGACGTGGTCGATGGTCAGCGGCGACACCCCGCCCCAGTCGTCGATCCCGGCGCCGATCAGCCGTCCGTACTCGGAGTCGACGAGGTTGGGCGGTGCCTGGAGGCAGGCCGCGGGGCCCATGATGTGGCGGGCCACGGCGATCGTCGCGACCAGCTCGTCGAGCTCGGCGTCCGGCATCCCGCGCATCGCCGTGTCCGGCTTGGCGCGGAAGTTCTGGATGATCAGTTCCTGGATGCCGTGGTACGCCCTGGAGATGCGGCGCAGCGCGAACAGCGAGTCCGCGCGCTCCTCGTACGTCTCCCCGATCCCGATCAGCAGCCCACTGGTGAAGGGGACGGACGACCGGCCCGCGTCCTCGAGGACCCGCAGCCGGACCGCCGGCTCCTTGTCGGGCGACCCGTAGTGCGGGCCGCCCGGCTCGGACCAGAGGCGGGTGGCGGTCGTCTCCAGCATCATGCCCATGGAGGGCGCGACGGGCTTGAGCCGCTGGAAGTCCGTCCACGACATGACGCCCGGGTTGAGGTGGGGCAGCAGGCCCGTCTCCTCCAGGATGCGGATCGAGATGGCCCGTACGTACGCGATCGTGTCGTCGTAGCCGTGCGCGTCGAGCCATTCGCGGGCCTCGGGCCAGCGGTCCTCGGGCTTGTCGCCGAGGGTGATCAGGGCTTCCTTGCAGCCGAGTTCAGCGCCCTTGCGGGCGATGTCGAGGACCTCGTCCGGGGACATGAACATCCCGTGACCCGCCCGGCGCAGTTTGCCGGGGACCGTGACGAAGGTGCAGTAGTGGCATTTGTCCCGGCACAGGCGGGTGAGTGGGATGAAGACGCTCTTCGAGTACGTGATGACGCCGGGGCGACCCGCGGTCGCCAGTCCCGCGTCGCGCACGCGGACGGCGGAGGCGGTGAGGTCGTCAAGGTCACTGCCGCGCGCCTGGAGGAGTACGGCCGCTTCGGTGACGTCGAGTGCGACGCCGTCGCGGGCGCGTTTGAGGGCGCGGCGCATCGCGTTGGCGGTGGGTGCCTCGGGGCGTGCGTTGTCGGCGCTGCTCGTCATCCTTTGAGGATACGTATGTCAAGTTCACCGGTTCGGGGGGCCATCGAACATCGCCACTGTCGTCCCGTACGCCGAGCACGCTCCGGTGTTCCTTCGGTGATCTGCGTCACCGAGAGTACGTTCGCAAATCGCCTCCCTGCGGTTACCCCTGGTAACGCCCTTTCGCGACCACCCGAAGTAACCGAGGAGTAGGGATATTTGACCCTGTCGGCGATCCCGCGCTTTCCCAATACTCCTCCTTGGAACGGCAAAGAAACCCCCAAGGACGGAACAGGACATGCCCAAGATCATCCGGCTCGTCGCCATCGGATCCGCGCTCGCCACAGGAGCGGCTGTCGTCGCCCTGCTGCCCTCGGCGAACGCCGCGGAGGAGAAGACGCCGGCGCAGATCATGAGGATGTGCCAGAGGTCCGAAGTGCTCAACGGTAAGCAGCAGTCGGTACGGGATTTCAACGGCGCCTTCGCGGACGGTTTCGAGTCCAGCAACTGCGATTTCGTCGAGACGAAGTTCGAGACCTTCAACGGCCCCACCGAAAAGGCTTCGATCGACTTCCCGAACTGCGAGGACGCCACCGAACCCGCCAAGGTCTCGGTCGCGTGGGAAAGCGAGGTGTCGCAGGGCAAGGGCAAGCAGATCACTGTTGTGCAAGGTGCCTCCGGCGGAATTTTCGGCGCCCTGAGCGGATCCTGGTCGGTACACAAGAGCAGCCTCAACATGACGACCGAATCGGCCAAGGCCGGCAGCAGGGACACCTTCGACGTTCCCGCCGGAAAGGTGCTGCACATCGAGTTCACCCCGAAGATGCAGCGCATGACCGGCGAATGGAGGGTGCGCATCGACGCCAATCCCGGAAGCTTCGCCGTAAACCCCAGCCCCGAGAAGAACTTCGTGCTGGAGGACGTCGTCGAGGGACCCTCCATGCTGCCGGGCGCCGCGGGGGCTCCGGGAGTGGTGGACGGCGTCGCCAAACCCGTCTTCACCGACTGCTGACCGGGCGCCCGCCCCTCCCCCGCGCTTTCCCCGCGCCTTCCCCCGCCCTTCTGCCTTCCCTCGGCCTTCCCTCGGCGGACCGTTCCACCTGCGACGATCCGCATCCCCTCACAGGAGAAACACCATGCCACGCACGAACCGCTCGGGATCCCACCGGAGCAAGAAGAAGCGCGTCACGCTCATACTCGCGCCGGTGGCCGCCGCCGCGGTAGCCATTCCGCTGATGAGCCAGGCGGGGGCCGCCACGCCGTCGGAGGTGCAGGCCGACTGCAAGGCGGACTCCGACAAGTTGGAGAACTGCGAGTTCGTCGACGTCCAGTTCAAGAGGAACAGCCTGGGGCCCAACGAGCGCGTCTCCCCCGTTTCCGACAACTGCGGGGTGCAGACGGGAACCTCGAAGACTTTCAGCGTGAGCACGTCGGTGAGCAGGGTCATCCAGCTGGAAGAAGGCTTCGTCACCGACAGTTCCATCAAGCTGGGCAACTCGGTCTTCGAAATCGGCGCCAAGTTCTCGACGAGCGAAATCAACATCACGAGGGACGAAACGAAGACCAACCTGGCCTTCGATCGGACGGACACCGTGAAACCCGACCACATCGCGTACTTCATGTGGTCGCACAAGCGCACCGACGTGAGCGGCTTCATCAAGGCGACGTACAAGGAAGCACAGGACGGCCAGACGGTGTTCTTCTCCCCCAGCGAGGGCTCCGCCTCCCTCCACGTCTTCTTCCCGCAGCTCCTGAAGAACGGAACCCCTGACGGCCGGCTCTGGCTGCGCAATGTGCAGTGCGGCACACCCGAGGCGAACGCGGTGCTGAACGCGGAGAACAGCGGCAGCGTCCAATCCCTTCGCGCGGAGCGAACGGAGCCGGGATTCGGCAAGGGCGGCGAGGCGGTCACCGACGTCGAAATCCCGCTGTCCGAGGTCGCGCCACAGTAACGGCGAGCGACTCCCGGCCACGACCTGCCCCCGCGTTCCACGCGGGGGCACTCTTCTCTCAGGCAAACAGCGACCGTGCGAGTCTCAGCCAAACAGAGACCGAGCGAGTCTCGGGCAGACAAAGACCGTTCGAGTCTCGGGCAGACAAAGACCGTGCCAGGCGAACAAAGCCGCGCGAAAAGGGATTCTCAGCCGGTCTGGGACCCCAGGGTGTTGCCGGGCGAGGCTCTCAGCCAGCGCAGGACCGCGTCCGTACTGCCCCGGGCGTCCAGCTTGGCGTAGATGTTGCTGAGGTTGTTGCGGACGGTCTTCTCTCTCAGACGCAGTCGCAGGCCGATCTCCTGCGCGCTCAGGCCGGTGGACAGCAACTCCATGATCTGCCGCTCACGCCGCGAGAGCACCGCGCGCAGCCGCTCCCCGTCCCCGTCCTCGCCCTCTCCCTCGCCCGAGGTGGCGGGCGGTTCGCCCAGCACCTCGGGACCACCGCGCAACACCGTTTCCAGCAGCGCCCGGGTGGCGATCGGCGAGAGCAGCATGTGGCCGGTGGCGGCACCCAGGACCGCCTTCTGGAGCAGGCAAGGAGGGTAGTCCCCCTCGACCAGATAACTGGTGGCCCCGGACTGGAACGCCCGTACGATCCGCTCGGGTTCGGCGGCCGGGCTGGTGACCACCACGGGGACCGGTTCCCCACCCATCGCGCGCAGCAGCCGGGGCACCTCGCTCACCGGGTCCTGACAGCGCAGCACCGCGACGTCCAGCAGGTCGCGGAGGCCGTCGTCGCGCAGGGCTTCGTACGGCGGGGAGATGTGATGGGTCCGGATCGGCATGTCGCCATCGGGCATTTCGGCACCGGGCAGGCCGTGGTGCGGCCACTCGCCCTCACGCCCGCCGCTGTCCGTGCAATCGCCGTCGGGGCAGGCGAGGGCCACCTGCAGCGTGTCGTTCGGAAGGTTCGTCGAGTCCACGCACTTTAAGGGCCGCACACCGCATGTCCTTCCGCCGAACTGTCGGAGCCATGACAGAGATGACGTCAGTACGTACGGGAGCCGGCCCCGAGCTGTTCAAAACTTCAAGAAAGGCGCCGGTTCCCTTCCCGTGTACGGGAGTTCACGGCTGAATACCAGAGTGCTACGTGCCACTAATCGCCACACCTGGGGAGCAGCAGCATGTGTGAGGACGACCACGGCTTCGGCAGACGCGCACTGTTCGTGACGGGGGCCGCCGCGGCGCTTACGTTGGGAAGCGTGAGCTTCGCGAGCGGCGCCGACGAGACAGGCGGTTTCGGCAGTTCCGGCAGTTCCGGCGGTTCCGGCGGTTCGGAGACCCGGACGGTGCGCGGCACCCTGCCCACCGGTTCGCCGGACTTCGTGTACCTGCCGGTCGAAGTCCCGTCCGGCGTACGGGAGATCAAGGTCGCGTACACCTACGAGAAGCCCTCCGTCCCGGCGGGCACCGCGGGCAACGCGCTCGACATCGGCATCTTCGACCAGCGCGGCACCGAGCTGGGCGGCAAGGGCTTCCGCGGCTGGTCGGGCGGGGCGCGCACGGAGTTCTTCATCCGCGCCGACGACGCGACACCGGGCTACATCCCGGGCCCGGTGCGCGAAGGCACCTGGTACATCGCGCTCGGCCCCTACACGGTGGCCCCGCAGGGACTCCCGTACGAGATCACCATCACGCTCACGTACGGCGAACCCGGCGCCGTCGTGAAGCCGGCCTACCCGCCCTCGCGGGCGAAGGGCCGCGGCCGCGCCTGGTACCGGGGCGACTGCCACCTGCACTCCTGGTACTCGGACGGCCGCCGCACGCCCGCCGAGATCGCGGCGCTCGCCCGCGCCGCCGGGCTGGACTTCATCAACACCTCCGAGCACAACACCCATGCCGCGCACGCCCATTGGGCCGACCAGGCGGGTGACGACCTCCTGGTCATGCTGGGCGAGGAGGTGACGACGCGCAACGGCCATGTCGTCGCGCTCGGCACGGACCCCGGGACCTTCGTGGACTGGCGCTACCGCGCCCGCGACAACCGTTTCGGCAAGTACGCGCGGGAGATCCGCCGCTCCGGCGGCCTGGTCGTACCCGCCCATCCGCACGCCACCTGCATCGGCTGCAACTGGAAGTTCGGCTTCGGCGAGGCGGACGTGGTCGAGGTGTGGAACGGCCCGTACGGGCCGGACGACGAGGTGTCCCTGGCCGACTGGGACAGCATGCTGGTGGCGTCGGTCCGGCAGAGCAATGAGGCTCGGGACGGCAATGAGGCTCGGGAGAGCAATGAGACCCGGGAAGGCCGCGGCTGGATCCCCGCGATGGGCAACAGCGACGCGCACCGCGACCCCGACCCCGTCGGCACCCCGCAGACGGTCGTACTCGCCGACGACCTCACCCGCGAGGCGATCCAGGAGGGCCTGCGCGCCGGCCGCTCGTACGTCGCCGAGTCCAAGGCGGTGTCGCTGTCCTTCGCTGCCTACGGTCCCAAGGGTGAACACGCGGGCATCGGCGGCCGGTTGAGGGTGGACCGCGACGATCCGGTCACCGTCCGGCTGGAGGTCACGGGCGCGCCCCGCTGCACGGCCCGCTTCGTCACGGACCAGGGCGTGCTGCACACGAGCGCGGTGCTGCCGGTGTCGGGCTCCGGGACGGTGGAGTGGCGTACGACGGCGCAGTACGCGGCGTACGTACGGGCGGAGCTGCGGCACGAGGCGGCGGCCGGGCCCTTGCCGGGGGCGCTGGCGGCGTTCACCAACCCGATCTTCCTGGGGCGGTAGGCGGTGTAACGGGGAGGCGGCCCTAGAAGGACGGATGGGCCGTGGGGCGGGCCGGGCATACGGAGAAGGCCGTGTCGCCGTCGCCGCCCCACGGCCACGAGCCCCAGTGCCGGCGTGCGCCGCCTGTCCAGCTCCAGCTCGGACGGTACGACAGCCGGGGCTACCCGCAGTAGGCGTCCCGGGCCGGCCGCTCCCCCGTCGCCAGATACCGGGTGACGGCCCGGTCGCCGCAGGCGTTGCCATTGCCCAGGTAGGCGTCGTGGCCGGTGGAGTTCACGGTCACCATGACGGCGCGCTCGCCGAGGGCGGCGCGGAGGTTGCGGGCGCCGCTCAGCGGGGCGGCCACGTCCCGTTCGTTCTGCACGAGGAGGATGGTGGACGGACCCCGGTCGGTGATCCGTACCGGATCCTGCTTCAGCGGATAGGGCCAGGCCGCGCAGGTCGTCGCGTTCCTCGGCATCCCGGCGGTCAGCGGATACTTGGCCCGGCTCTGATCAACCTCCTTCTGGTACTGCGTACTTGATTCGGGCCAGTCGCTGTCGTTGCAGGTGGTGGCGTGGATGACGGCGAGGGCGTTCTGTATGAGCGGCTCGGGGGGCGGCTCGGGCGCGGGCGGGACGGTGCCCTTCTGCGCGGCCAGGATCAGCTGGGCCAAAGCCGGGAAGCCGTCGTCGGGGTCGTAGAACGCGTCCACCATGGCTTGGCGCAGCACGTTGCCGTTCAGCTCGGCCGTGTCGGCGCCCGGCCACGGGATCGGCTCGCGGTCCAGCCGGGCGGCGAGCCGCAGGACGAGCGGCCGCACCTCGGCCGCCGTATCCGCGAGGCGGTACTGGTTTCCTGGCTTCGAAGCCCACTTGGCGAACTCCGGGAAGACGTCCTCGACGCCGGTCTCGAACCCCGCCCACAAGGCGCGGCCGACCTGGCCATTGACGCGATCGCCGTTCCCGTCCAGGTTGCTGTCCAGCACGAAGCGGTCGGTGCGGTGCGGGAACAACTGAGCGTAGACGGCGCCGACATACGACCCGTACGAGAGGCCCCACGCGGACAGCTTCCGCTCGCCGAGCGCCGCCCGGATGCGGTCGATGTCGCGAGCGTTGTCGGCGGTGCTGATGTGCCGCATCAACTCGCCGCCATTGCGCTCGCAGGCATCGGCCGTCCGCCGGGCGGTGACCATGCTCTCGGTGACGGACCCGTCCGGGGCGGGCCAGGGAAAGTACTTGGACCTGACCAGGTCACCGCGATCGAGACCGCAGCTGACCGGGGCGGAGCGGCCGAACCCCCGGGGATCGAACCCGATCAGGTCGTACGCGTTCCGTACCTCCTGCGGCAGCGTCTGCCCCTTCCCGGAGATTTCGTCGAGGCTGCCCCCGCCGGGCCCTCCGGCGATCAGCAATAAGGCCCCACGGCGCACGTCCGGCTTCTCGCTGGGGATACGGGAGACGGCGATGCCGATCTTCTTGCCGTCGGGCTCGGAGTAGTCCATGGGTACGCGGACGGTCGCGCACTCCTGCCGGGGGTCGAGCCCGCTGCCCTCGCACTTCGTCCACTCAAGGGGCTTGGCAGCTGGTGCGGCGGTTGAGGCCGTCGCGGTGAGGGGCGCGGTGAGGGATGCGGTGAGCCCGAGAATCGCGCCGGAGGCGGCGATCAGGGCGACATTGCGCTTGTTTTTCCTCATACGGAAGAGCCTCGCGGGTCTCCCCCGGACACTCCATCCGGCCAACCCGCCTGTGTTTGTTCGGGTTTGCTCCATGGACCCGGCCAGTAGTGCTCTGGAGCGGCGGCTTATTACCGGCGGCGACGGTGGCCCGGGACCAGGAGACGGCCTGGTCCCGGCCTGGCTAGTCCACCACCTGTGGATCACGGAAGTAGTACACGACCGTCACACCCATGCCGGGGGTGTGCGTGTAGACGACGGTGATCGCTTCGGCCGAGTCGTGCGCGAGCGCCGTTGTGTACGTGTACTCCACGGAGGGAGGGCGCCAGCCGGGGATCTCGCGGCCGACCGCCGGATCACGCCCGATAGCCGCGAGTGCGTCCCGGACAGTTTCCCGCTCCCCCTCCGTAAGGCCGACCAACGCCTTCTTGGCGGGCTCGGCCTCCTCCAGCGGAACTTCGTTCATGTGCCGCTTCCTCCGGCACGTGCGTCCTCGAGGGCTGCCATGATCTCCGGCGAGTTCCTGATCCGGACCCGGTGGCGGTAGGCCCTGACCACGGCGGAAGCGCCCTCGAAGTCGTTGGTCGGGGAGGCTCCTATGGCAGCCGCCAGCTCCGCTTCGAACCGCTCCCGGTCGCCCGGGAACCCGTACCGGCTGAGCGCGCTGCGCAGGTCGTCCACGGTCCGGATCTCCGGGAGGGGCATCGTTCCCCAGCCGTGCTCATGCTGTGCGCTCATGTTCTGCTCCTGGTGAGAGGGCATGGCTCCACCTCCCAGTATGGTGCCGCCTTCGCGAGACGGACATCGCGAACCCTGCACCGGGGCCCACATCGGCACCCCCATCACGCCACCGTCCCGTGCCCGCATTCGGCCCACAGCAGCTTGCCGCCCTTCGACACGCCCAGTTCGCGCAGCACCTGCACGCCCCACGCGTCGGCGCAGGCGCGCACGAGGCGCAACCCGCGACCGTGTTCGGCGCCCGGGGGTACGTCGCCCAGGACCCCCGGGGATCCGCCGAAGCCGGGCGGGACCTTCGGGTCGGCGTCCCACACCCCGACCCGGAGCCGCCCGGAGTCGGCGAGGCGCAGCCGCAGGGCGTACGGACCCTGGGTGTGCAGGTGGGCGTTGGTGAGCAGCTCGGACGCCACCAGCTCGGCGGTGACGGCGAGTTCGGCGAGGCCGTGGGCGGCGAGGACGGTACGGAGGGTTGTGCGGGCGATACCCGGTGCGCGTGGATCGTGCGGGAGTTGCAGGGCGTAGGACCAGGGCGGGGATACGGTTGCCATGGGAAGTCTCCGATCACGAGAGGGAGTTGGAGGCAGGAGGTTGGGATCGTCGTTTCCGGTGCCCAGTGACCGCGGCCGCTCCGTCGAGCGGGGTGCTCCTGAGCGGGGCGCCTGAGTACGAAGGTAGGGCAGGCGCAAATGAAATTTGCGCCGGTCCGAGATAATCCAGGCGAACTCCCCTCGTGTGAGTGACCCAACTGAACGCGTGTGCAAGAGGAGTTCACATGGCTGCACGGCCCGCCCCGACGGCTCGCCGCATCCGGCTGGCCGTCGAGCTGCGCAAGATGCGCGAGCGCGCGGGCATGACGTCGACCGAGGCGGCTCGCGCGCTGGGGACCAGCCAAGGTCAGCTCTCCAACGTCGAGTTGGCGCGGTTCGGAGCGAGCCCCGACCGCATCAGAGCGATGGCCCGCTTGTACTCCTGCCCCGATCAGGCCTTCATCGACGCCCTGGTCGACATGGCAACGGACAAGACGCGCGGCTGGTGGGACACGTACCGGGAGATCCTGCCGTCAGGACTGCTCGACCTCGCCGAACTGGAGCACCACGCCACTGCCGTACGCACGGCGTACACCACACACATCTCGGGACTGCTCCAAACGCACGACCACGCCCGCGAGATCTTCCGCCACGTGATCCCCGCGCCCACGCCACCAGAGGTCGAGCACCGCGTCTCGCTTCGCATCAAGCGGCAGGACGTCATCTACCGGGCGGACCCGATCCCGTACCGGACCGTCATTCACGAAGCGGCCCTGCGCATGCGCGTCGGCGGCAGAGACGTGGCCCGTGCACAGCTCCAGCACCTGCTCGACATGAGTGAGCGGGAGCACATCACCGTACGAGTACTCCCGTTCGACGTCGGTGCGTTCCCAGGGTCGGGCCAGTCCATCAACTACCTGCACGGTCCCGTTCCACAGCTCGACACCGCACAACTCGACCAGTTCCACGGTCCCGTACTGCTGGACGCCGAAGCACTCTTGGAGAAGTACCGGAACCTGCTCAACGTCGTGGAGGCCACCGCCCTGGGCCCCGAGAAGTCCCGGGACCTGATCCACGCCATCGCCCAAGACCTGTGAAGAGGAGCCCCATGTCCACAAACAGCTGGCAGAAGTCGTCCTACTGCCAGGAAGGCGACGCCTGCCTCCACGTCGGCGCCGCCACCGCAAAAACGATCCATCTCACCGAAAGCAGCGACCCCGCCCACTCCATACTCTCGACCACCCCCACCACCTTCGGCACCCTCCTCCGCACGCTCAAGGGCAACCTCAAGGGAAACCAGAACTGAGATGTCGCGCTCCGACGAGATCAAATTCCGTGCCATCACGTCGGTTCAGAGATGGATCGCCAACCCGATCAACCGTCGCCTCCCGTTCCAGACCCTCCTGGAGACCACCGGGCGGACGTCAGGACTGCCGCGCCGCACTCCGGTAGGCGGACGCCGCGTCGGGCAGGAGTTCTGGCTGGTCTCCGAGTACGGCGAAAAGTCGCAGTACATCCGCAACATCAAGGCCGACCCGGAGGTCCGGGTCCGCGTCAACGGCCGCTGGCACCACGGCACAGCCCATCTGATGCCGGAGGACGACGCCCGGGCCCGGCTGAAATCCCTGCCGCGCATGAACAGCACCGCGGTCCGGGCGGTCGGCACGAACCTGCTGACGGTGCGGGTCGATCTGACCGATTAGGCCGCCCGCCAGACCGTCAGGTCGCCGCTCACGAACCCGCTGTCCGGCAGCGCCGTCGACTTCACGTCGACCACGAACAGAGCGACGTCTCCGGAAGGGTGTTCGAAGCAGATCTCGCTGCCGGCCGCCACAATGGCGAGCGGGAGCGTGTGCTCGGCGTCGACAAGGGTTGCGCGACAGGATTCCAGGGTGGCGCCCGGCTTCTCGGAGGGCACCCAGTCGATCAGACTCGTGTCGCTCTCCAGCGCGCAGGTCTGCCCGCAGACGAAGCGGATGTCGGCCTTGCGTTCCTTTGCGCTCCTGTCGTCCTTGACGTCTTTGGCGTCTTTGGCGTCTTCGGCGTCCTTGAGGAGGTAGCGGTAGGGATCCTTGAGATCCAGGCGTAGCGTCGCGTTCAGCATCATCACGGGGTACGCGATCGGTTTCGGCGGCCCGGACGCGGTCGAGGAGGGGTCCGAACCTCCTGCTGCCCGGCCACCGGTCTTCGACCCCGAGGACGGCGCGGATGACGACGCCGACGACCGTGCGGAGGACTCCCGGTCGGATGTCGAGGACGCCCCCGCGTCCCGGTCGCGGAGCCGGTCCGACAGGTTCAGGTTCGTCCAGGCCACGCCCACCGACAGCAGCGAACCCACGATCACGACGACCGACAACATCCTGATACGCCGTCGGCGGGCCCGCCGCTCGTCCGCCACCGGCACCGTCGGCTGCAGTTGCGGCTGCGGGAGCAACGGCATCGGTTGCACCGGGGTGGGATGGGGGACCGGGGACGGAACCGGCACCTCCGGTCCCATGACCTCGCGCCAGACGGCCGGCCCCGCGCCCACGTCGACGCCCCGGCCCAGCCGCTGCCGGCACCACTCGACGATCTCCGCCGGGGTGGCCCGCTCCTCCGGATCGGCGGCCAGGCACCGGGCGAACAGCGGACGGAGCTGCGCGGGCAACAGGGACAGGTCGGGTCTCTCGTGCACGATCCGGTACAGCACGCCGACCGAGTTGCCGTCCCCGTACAGCGGCTCGCCCAGCGCCGCGAACGCCGCTGTCTGGCCGAGCGCGAACACGTCGGTCGCCGCCGTGACCTCGCCGGCGGACGCCTGCTCGGGAGCCATGAACTGGGGCGTGCCGACCGAGGCTCCCGTGGCGGTGTGCGAGGTGATGCCGGAGGTCAGCGAGATACCAAAGTCGATCACCCGCGGGCCGTCGGCGGCCAACAGCACGTTCGACGGCTTCAGGTCCCGGTGCACGATTCCCGCGCCGTGGATGGCCTGCAAGGCCTCGGCCACCCCCGCCATCAGCCACAGCACCGCCGGCACCGGCAGGGGTCCGCGCCGGGCGACGGCGTCTGCCAGGGAGGGGCCGGGCACGTACAGCGTGGCCAGCCAGGGCGGTACGCCGTCCGCGTCGGCGTCGATCAGTTCGGCGGTGTACGCGCCCCGGACCCGCTGGGCCGCCTTTATCTCCCGGCTGAACCTACGCCGGAAGGCCGGATCGTCTGCCAGCTCCGGCCGTATCACCTTGATCGCCACCGGTCGGCCACCCTGCGTGTGCGACAGGTAGACCCGGCCCATGCCTCCCGCGCCGAGCCGGGCGGCAAGGCGGTAGCCGGCCACCAGTGGCGGGTCGTCCGCCTGCAGTGGCTGGAACACCTCGGTCGCGTTGTTCATCGGCCCTCGTCCCCCTGATCCCCTGGCCCCCTCCGGCCGCCCCGCCAAGATCGCACGGGACTGGAAAGTCAAGCACGACTGCGCGGGTTTCGTGAACCTGTTCGAGATTGAGACGGAGTTCCGGCGATGGGCGCCACGCCTTAAGTTGGCGGACATGATGATCTGGGCAGCCAGTTCGGGGGCGAGGGGCAACTTGCCCCGTTCGGCGGCCCGTTCGAGGATCGCTACCGAACACCGGAGGCGCCGCTACGGAACCTCGGAAAAACGCCCCTCAGCCGCGCTTGAACAGCCGCCCCCGCTTTTCGTCCGTCGTCACCTGCGGCGGCGGCTCGGCGGCAGTCGGCTCCTTGAAGTGCTCGAGTTCGCCGACGGAGATCCAGACGTGCCAGGACTCGCGGAGGGATTCTTTGAAAAACGCATTCCAGGACTCCCGGGTCACTTCCACCAGCCAGACGGTCTCGGAGATCCGGAAGACGCTGCGGCCCAGCCTCTCCGGCCCACCGCCGCCCGCGCCCTGTAGTCCTGTAGTGCGGCCCGGGTGGCGCAGCCGCCGACGTCACCCCGGCCAGACGATCGACTGCAACTCGCTGTACGCATGCAGCGCGTACGACCCCACGTCCCGCCCCACCCCGCTCTTCTTGAAGCCGCCGAACGGTGCCTCCATGTTGCGCCCGACCGTGTTGACCCCGACGCCGCCGGACCGCAGGCGCCTGGCCACCCGGAATCCCCGCGCCACGTCGCCGGACCAGACGTAGTCGATGAGGCCGTACTCGCTGTCGTTGGCCAGCGTGATCGCCTGCTCCTCGTCGTCGAAGGGGAGGACGACGACGACCGGGCCGAAGATCTCCTCTCGGACCACCCGCATGTCGTTGGTGCAGTCGGCGAGGAGGGTGGGCGCCACGTAGAAGCCTCGCTCGAACTCGGCGCCGTGTGCGGGGCGCTCCCCGCCCGCGACCACCCGCGCGCCCTCCTTGCGGCCCAGTTCGACGTACGACTCGATACGGTCCCGGTGCGCGGCCGAGATCACCGGGCCGACCACCGTGCCGTCGGCGCGCGGATCGCCCACCTTCAAATAGCCGATGTACGCGGCCAGTCGGTCGACAACCCGCTCGTACACCGCCCGCTGCGCGAGCACCCGCGTCGGAGCCGTACAGATCTGCCCGCTGTAGAACGAGAACGTCGTGCCGATTCCCCGGACCGCCGACTCGACATCCGCGTCCTCGAAGACGACCGCCGCGCCCTTCCCGCCCAGCTCCATCAGCTGCCGTTTCATCCCGCGCCCGCACACCTCGGCGATGCGCTGCCCGACGGCGGTCGAGCCGGTGAAGCTCACCATGTCCACGTCGCTCGAGTCGACGGCCGCCTCGCCCACCTCCGCCCGCGAGCCGCTCACCACGTTCACGACACCCGGCGGCGCACCGGCCGCCTCCAGCGCCTCCGCCATCCGGTACACGGAGAGCGGATCCTGCGGGGCGGGCTTCACGACGACCGTGTTGCCCATGGCCAGCGCGGGGGCGATCTTGCCGGCGGGGTTGGCCCAGGGATTGTTGTACGAGGTGATGCAGGTGACCACCCCCACCGGCTGCCGTACGACCAGCGCACCCATGACAGCGGCCTTGCCGAAGGGCCCGGCCTCGTTGATCTGCGGTGGCAGCGCCTGCTCCACCGGCTCCACCTTCGCGTACCTGCGGAAGCGGGCCACGCCCACCCCCACCTGCATGCCGCGCGCCGTCCCGGTCGTGGCGCCGCTCTCGGCCTGGGCCAGTTCGGCGTACGGGAGGAAGTTGCGCTGAATGATCCCGGCCGCCCGGTCGAGGACGGCCGCACGCTCCTCCGGTGATGTGCGCGACCACGCCCCGAAGGCCTCGCGGGCCGCGGCCGCCGCCGCGTACACCTGCTCCCGCGAGGCCTCGGGCGCCAGCCCGACGACACCCTCGGTCGCCGGATCGATCACCTCGTAGAAACCGTCATCGGGTGCGACCCAAGAGCCACCGATGAACAGCCGCTGCCCGTCGGTCACTTGGCCCCCAGGTCGTACGTCGCCAGGTCGTACCTCACTTGGTGCTCACCGTCCGCGTATCCCGCCCCGACCGCAGCACCTTGCCGGGCACGGCACCCGTCACCGCGTCACCCCGGATGGCCTCGACGCCGTTGACCCACACGGCCGTTATGCCGATCGCCTTGGAGTCCAGCCGCGGGCTGTCTCCCGGCAGGTCGTGCACCAGGGTGGCCTTGCCGGCGTCGATCCGTTCCGGGTCGAAGAGCACGAGGTCCGCATGGAAGCCCTCCGCGACACGTCCTCGCTCACGGAGCCCGAAGAGCTGTGCCGGATCGTCCGTGAGCATCTTCACCGCCTGCTCCAGAGTCACCAGCCGACGCCCCCGCAAGCAGTCCCCGATGAAGCGGGTCGTGTACGGCGCCCCGCACATCCGGTCCAGATGGGCGCCCGCGTCCGAGCCACCGAGCATGACGTCCTCGTGCCGCCACGTCTCCTGGCGCAGCGACCACGAGTCGGGGTCGTTGTCGGTGGGCATGGGCCAAAGGACCGTACGGAGCTGGTCCTTGGCGCAGATCTCGACGAGGCACTCGAAGGGCTCCTGGCCCCGCTCGGCCGCGATGTCCCGTACGACCCGCCCGGTGAGCCCCTCGTTCTCGGCGCTGTAGGTGTCCCCGATGACGTACCGCCCGAAGTCGGTCAGCCGCCGGAAGACGCCCGCTTCCTTCGAGCCGGCCCGCCGCAGCATCTCGGCCCGCACTCCGGGATCCCGGAGCTGCGCGATTCGCTCGGGCACGGGAAGCCCGAGCACGTCACCCCACCCGGGGATCAGGTTCAGCGCGCAGAAGGTACCCAGCGACATGTTCATCGGCGTGAGAATCGGCATCGTCAGCGCCACGATCCGCCCACCGGCCTTACGGGCCCGCTCGCTCGCCGCCAGCTGTCGCGGTACACGGTCGGGGACGGCCGAGTCGATCGTCAGGACGTTCCAGTTCAGCGGGCGCCCGGCGACAGCGCTCATCTCCACGAACAGATCGATCTCGTCATCACTGAACTGATCGAGACAGCCCGCCACGATCGCCTCGATCTGCGTACCCTCGTGCTCGCCGACCGCCTGGGAGAGCGCCAGGAGTTCGGCCGGCTTCGCGTGCCGCGAGGCGACCGGTTTCCCGTCGCCGTCGGAGTGGGTGGAGGACTGGGTGGTCGACAGCCCCCATCCCCCGGCCTCCATCGACTCGTGGAGCAGCTGAAGCATCCGCTGCAACTGCTCGGCCGTCGGCTGCCCGCCGACCGCGTCCGGCCCCATCACATACCGCCGCAACGCGCAATGCCCCACCATGAAGCCCGCGTTGACGGCGATCCGCCCCTCCAACGCGTCCAGATACTCCCCGAAGGAGTGCCAGCTCCAGGGCGCCCCCTCCTCCAGCGCGACCAGCGACATCCCCTCGACCTTGGACATCATCCGCCGCGTGTAGTCGGCGTCTTCGGGGCGCGCGGGGTTCAAGGGGGCAAGGGTGAAACCGCAGTTGCCGCCCGCCACGGTCGTCACACCGTGATTCAGGGAGGGCGTGGCGTACGGGTCCCAGAAGAGCTGGGCGTCGTAGTGCGTGTGCGGGTCGACGAAGCCGGGAGCGAGTACGAGCCCGGTGGCGTCCTCACTCGTACGGGCCGGCTCGGTGACGGTACCGATCACGGCGATACGCCCGTCGCGTATGCCCACGTCGGCGGTGTAAGCGGGGGCGCCCGTCCCGTCCACCACGGTCGCACCCTTGATCAGATGGTCGAGCATGCCTACGCCCCTCTCAAGCTCAAGCTATGGCTGTCTCGCAGATCCCGCTGCGGTACGGCGCGCCCCCAAGGGGCGCGGGGAACTGCGCGACCAGCCACGACCGGCCCGCAGCCTCCGAACCAACCCGCGGCTCACGCCCCCTGACGGAATCGGGTGGTCCGGTGCACGGGATCCGTATCGATCTTCGGAATCACGTGCTCCCCGATCAGCCGAATCGTCTGCAACGTCTCCTCCTTCGGCACCCCGACCGGCAGCCCGAACGACAACTGATCGGCCCCGGCCTGCTCCCACCGCTTGCACTGCGTGAGCACCTCGTCCGGGTCCCCGCAGATCAACAGCTCCTCGGAGATGAGGAGTTCGATGAACTCCTCGTTGTACTCGGGAAGCGTCTCGGGCCACACGGGGAAGCCCTCGGGCCGCGGGAAGGTGTCGTGGTAGCGGAAGACGAGCGACGGCAGATAGTGCAGCCCGCCACCGACCGCGACGCGTATCGCCTCCTCATGCGTCGGCGCGCAGATCGCGGTCGTCGTCACCATCACGTTGTCGTTGACGAAGTCCCCGACCGGCTCGGCCTCCACGACCGCCGTCTTGTACTGCTCAAGGACCCACTCCATGTCGGAGACCTTCTGCACGCTGAAGCCGAGCACGCCCAGGCCCTTGCGGGCGGCCATGGCGTACGAGGGCGGCGACCCGGCGGCGTACCACATGGCGGGGTGCGACTTCCCGTACGGCTTCGGCAGCACCTTCCTCGGCGGGAGCTGCCAGTGCTTGCCCTGGAACCCGGCGTACTCCTCCTGGAGCCACATCTTCGGGAACTCGGCGATGGTCTCTTCCCAGATCTCCTTGGTGTAGTTCATGTCGGTGACGCCGGGGATGAAGCCGAGGATCTCGTGACTGCCCGCGCCCCGCCCGCTGCCGAACTCGAAGCGGTTCTGGCTGAGATGGTCGAGCATGGCGACCTTCTCGGCGACCTTCACGGGGTGGTTGACCTGGGCGAGGGGGTTGAAGATCCCGGACCCGAGGTGAATGCGCTCGGTGGCATGAGCCAGATACCCGAGAAAGACATCGTTCGCCGAGAGGTGCGAGTACTCCTCCAGGAAGTGGTGCTCGGACGCCCAGGCGTACTTGAAGCCGGACTTGTCCGCCTGGATGACGTACTCGGTCTCCTCCATCAGCGCCTTGTGCTCCGCGAGCGGATCCGTCTCGGCCCGCTTACCCACGTATCCCTGTACAAAGAGCCCGAATTCCAAGGAGGTTCACCATCCCCATGAGTCCCTGTCCGACCTATCTGACGCCTCGTCAGATTCACACAGCCGACTGTTCCACCGCCCACTTGGACCGTCAATAGCTGACGAGACGTCAGATCGGTCGGGCCGGGAGATCAGATCACGCTGACCCCCGCCAGCCACCCCCCGTCGATCACGAACGGCTGCCCGGTGATGTACGAGGAGTCCTCGCAGGAGAGGAAGAGGGCGAGGCGGGCCACCTCCTCCGGCCTGCCGATCCGGCCGAGCGGCACGAGCTTGCGGTACAGCCCGTCGATGGCCTTGGCCATCCCCTCGGCGTCGGCCGTGGGGTCCAGCAGGGCCGGGTTGGACAT
Organism: Streptomyces sp. 2A115; assembly: GCF_052245575.1. Lineage (NCBI taxonomy): Bacteria > Bacillati > Actinomycetota > Actinomycetes > Kitasatosporales > Streptomycetaceae > Streptomyces > Streptomyces sp. 2A115. The sequence goes on from NZ_JBQQCG010000006.1 coordinate 110,003, forward strand.
CGCGGTGTCGATGGCACCGGGGCACATCGCGTTGACCCGTATCCCCTGGTCGGCCAGCTCCAGGGCCGCGACCCGGGTGAGCCCGAGGACGGCGTGCTTGGTCGCCGCGTACGAGCCGACGGCGGCCATGCCGGTCACCGCCGTGTACGAGGCTGTGTTGACGATCGTGCCCCCGCCGGCGGCGGCCAGCTCTCCCGCCACCGCCTTGATGCCCAGGAAGCAGCCGATCTGGTTCACCTGCACGACCTGCATGAACTCGTCGAGGGGCGTGTCGACGAGCGTGTTGAACCGCAGGATGCCCGCGTTGTTGACCAGCCCGTCGAGCTTCCCGTACGCCTCCTTCGCGACAGCCACGGCGGCCGCCCAGTCCGCCTCCCGACCCACGTCGAGACGGACGTACCGGGCACGCGAGCCCAACTCCTTGACCAGCGCCTCCCCTTGATCGTCAAGGATGTCCCCGATGACGACCTCGGCGCCCTCCTCGACAAAGAGCCGCGCCTCCTGCTCTCCCTGCCCGCGCGCGGCCCCGGTGATCAGGATGACGCGTCCGTCCAGCTTTCCCATGAGTTCTCCCTAGCGACGATTGGCGGAACGGCGCCCGCAAGGGCGCGGGGGGCGCCCCGCAAGGGGCGCGGGGAACTGCGCGACCAGCCCCCACCGGCCCGCGCCCGCGGCGGAGCCGCATATCGACACAGCCATCACCGTTCTTCCAGCGGAGCGCTCAGTCGAGAAGCGGAGCCACATCCGCCCCGAACGCCGCCATCTGATCGACGAGTTCATTCCGACTCCGCGACCGGAACCGCACCTGGATCTGATGCACCCCCATCGCCCGATACGCCCGCAGCGACTCGGCGAGCGCTTCGGGCCCGCCGGTGAGGGTCCGGCGCCCGACCGCCCACCCCGGCTCCCCCACATACAACGGCTCGGTGATAGCCCCGACCGTGAAGGAATCGGCAACCCCCGCCTCCTCCCGCAACCGCCACAGCCGAGCGATCTGATCCGGCAGCCGCTCCCGCGAATCCCCCTGCGACAGCCACCCGTCCCCCCTGACCGCGGCCCGCCGCACGGCGGCGGGAGAGGAGCCCCCGACCCAGAAGGGGACGCGGGACTGGGTGGGCCGGGGCCGCTGCCCGAGCCCCTCGAAGTCATACAACTTCCCGTGGTGGGACGGGAATTCATCGGCCCCGAGCGCGGAGCGCAACGCATCGATGGACTCGTCGAGCACGAACCCGCGCCGCTCGAAGTCCACCCCCAGCGCCTCGAACTCCTCCCGTACGTGCCCGGCCCCGACCCCGAGGATCAACCGCCCGCCGCAGAGATGGTCCAAGGTCGCGTACTGCTTGGCGGTGAGGAGGGGATGCCGCAGCCCGACAACGGCGACATGGCTCAGCAGCCGCACCCGCTCGGTGACTCCGGCGAGAAAGGCGAGGGTGGCGACAGGGTCGTACCAGACCGTGCTCATGGCGGCCGCGAGCCGCCGCGGAATGGCGACATGGTCACAGCTCGCGAGGTACGCGAAGCCGGAGCGGTCGGCGGTGCGGGCGATCTCGACTAGGTCGTCCGGCCCCGCGTCCGCCTCCCACGCCTCCGCGTAGAGGGTGCTCTGGGACTGGACGGGGAGCTGCATCCCGTAGGCCAGTCGCCCTTCCGGCGGAACCTGGGCACTCGCTTGGGCTCTCGCACTCGGGGCCGGGTTGGCGTTCAGTGTGCCCACAACCCGTCCTCCGTCAGCCCCAGCAGCTCGATCGCGTTCCGCCTTACGATCCGGTCGACGACGTCCGCGTCCAGGTGCCCCATCTGGGACTCACCGACCTCCTTCGACTTGGGCCAGGTGGAGTCGGAGTGCGGGTAGTCGGTCTCGTACAGGACGTTTCCGACGCCGATCGCGTCCAGGTTCTTCAGCCCGAAGGCGTCGTCGAAGAAGCAGCCGAAGACGTGCTCGGTGAAGAGTTCGGAAGGCGGCCGGTGGACCTTGTCGGCGACGCCGCCCCAGCCGCGGTTCTCCTCCCACACCACGTCCGCGCGCTCGAGGATGTAGGGGATCCACCCGATCTGCCCCTCCGCGTACATGACCTTGAGCCCCGGGAAGCGTTCGAACTTGCCGCTCATCAGCCAGTCCACCATCGAGAAGCAGCAGTTGGCGAAGGTGATGGTGGAGCCCACGGCGGGCGGGGCGTCGGCGGAGGTGGAGGGCATGCGGCTGCTGGAGCCGATGTGCATGGCGATGACGGTGCCGGTCTCGGCGCAGGCGGCGAGGAACGGGTCCCACTCGTCCGTATGGATGGAGGGGAGTCCGAGGTGCGGAGGTATCTCGGAGAAGGCGACCGCCCGCACCCCTCGGGAGGCGTTACGGCGCACCTCGTCCGCCGCCGCCTGCGGGTCCCACAGCGGTATGAGGATGAGCGGTATCAGCCGGCCCCGGGCCTCGGGTCCGCACCACTCCTCGACCATCCAGTCGTTGTAGGCGCGCACCGAGAGGAGCGCCAGTTCGCGGTCCTTGGCCTCGGTGAAGGTCTGGCCGCAGAAGCGGGGGAAGGTGGGGAAGCAGACGGCGGACTGGACGTGGTTGACGTCCATGTCGGCGAGGCGTTGCGGGACGTCGTACGAGCCCGGGCGCATCTGCTCGTACGTGATGACCTCGAGCTTGATCTCGTCCCTGTCGTACCCGACAGCCGTGTCGAGACGGGTGAGGGGGCGGTGCAGGTCCTCGTAGATCCACCAGTCGCCGATGGGGCCGTCGTCCCCGGGGCTGCCCATGACGGGGGCGAACTTGCCGCCCAGGAAGGACATTTCCTTGAGCGGGGCGCGGACGATCCGCGGGCCCCGGTCCTGGTACTTGGACGGGAGCCGGTCCCGCCAGACGTTGGGGGGCTCCACTGTGTGGTCATCCACCGAGATGATCTTCGGGAAGGTCTCCATACGGCTACGGTAGCGCTGATCTGACGGTCCGTCAGCTATCCTGTCAGCTCCCGCCCGCTCCCTGATCCCTCTCGCAATGAGGCTGGTGAACGGTCTCCGGGGTGGCCGACCGGTTACGGGGACCACGTGTGGGCCCCGTGTGGGCTTGCGTGACTTGGCACGGCGTCCTGTGATCGGTGTCTCCCACAGCTGACGCATCCGCCATGAACAAGGCAAACTGGCCTGGTTGTCATGACGGTTCGGCAGGTGGTTCGGCAGGGGGACAACGATGGACGGTGTACCGCGAGTACCGGAGCCGCGGGTACCGGAGCAGTGGCGTCCCGAGGATTCGACGGCGGCGACGCTTCGCTTCAGCGTGCTCGGCCCGGTGCGCGCATGGCGCGGGGCGGAGTCTTTGCCCACGGGTTCCCCGCAGCAACGCGCCCTGCTGGCGGCCCTGCTGCTCCGCGAGGGGCGTACGGCCACGGCATCCGAGCTGATCGACGCGCTGTGGGGCGACGAGCCGCCCTCGCAGGCACTGGCCGCGGTCCGTACGTACGCCTCGCGGCTGCGGAAGGTGCTGGACCCGGGTGTCCTGGTCAGCGAGTCGGGTGGATACGCGATCCGGTCGCTCGGCGACGGGGCGCTGGACCTCGCCCTCGCCCAGGAACTCGCGGCGGACGCCGAGAAGGCGAAGAGCACCGGGGATCTCTGCCATGCGCGGTCCCTCCTCAAGAAGACGCTGAGCCTGTGGGACGGCGAACCACTGGCGAGCATTCCGGGCCCGTACGCGGAGACGCAGCGGGCACGCCTGGAGGAATGGCGCCTCCAACTCCTGGAATCCCGCCTGGGCATGGACCTGGAGCAGGGCTGCCACGCGGAGGCGGTCTCGGAGCTCACGGCTCTCACGGCGGCGCATCCGTTGCGGGAACGCTTGCGCGAACTGCTGATGCTCGCGCTGTACCGAAGCGGACGCCAGGCCGAGGCGCTGGCGGTGTACGCGGACACGCGGCGCTTGCTGGCGGATGAGCTGGGGGTCGATCCGCGTTCCGGTCTGAAGGATCTCCAGCAGCGGATTCTCCAAGCCGACCCGCGGCTGGCGGAACCCTCCGCTCCGGTGGCGGAGCCCGCGGCGGCACCGGTGCGTCCGGCCCAACTCCCGGCCACCGTCCCCGACTTCACCGGCCGGGCCTCCTTCGTCTCCGAACTGGGCGACGTGCTCGCCTCCGCCGAGGGACGGGTCATGGCGGTCTCGGCGCTGGCCGGCATCGGGGGCGTGGGCAAGACGACGCTCGCGGTGCATGTGGCGCACCAGGCTCGCGGGGCGTTCCCCGACGGGCAGTTGTACGTGGACTTGCAGGGGGCGGGGGCGCGGGCGGCTGAGCCTGAGACGGTGCTGGGCGCCTTCCTGCGGGCCCTGGGTACCGCGGACTCGGCGATCCCGGACTCCCTGGAGGAGCGGGCCGCCCTCTTCCGCTCCGTCCTGGACGGGCGCCGGGTGCTGGTGTTGCTGGACAACGCCCGGGATGCCGCCCAGGTGCGTCCGCTGTTGCCGGGGACGGAGGGGTGCGCCGCGCTGATCACTTCCCGGATGCGGATGGTGGACCTGGCGGGCGCGCATCTGGTGGACCTGGATGTGATGTCCCCCGAGGAGGCCCTTCAGCTCTTCACGAAGATTGTGGGGGAGGAGCGGGTGGCTTCCGAGCGGGAGGCGGCGCTGGATGTGGTGGCGGCTTGCGGGTTCCTGCCGCTCGCCATCCGGATCGCTGCCTCGCGGCTGGCGGCCCGGCGGACGTGGACGGTTTCCGTGCTCGCGGCGAAGCTCGCGGATGAGCGGCGACGGCTCGATGAGCTGCAGGCCGGGGATCTCGCGGTGAAGGCCACGTTCGAGCTGGGGTACGGGCAGCTGGAGCGGGCGCAGGCTCGGGCGTTTCGGCTGCTGGGGCTGGCGGATGGGCCGGATATTTCGGTGAAGGCCGCGGCCGCGGTGCTGGATCTACCGGTGGAAGAGACCGAGGACTTGCTGGAGTCTCTGGTCGACACCTCGCTGTTGGAGTCCGCCGCGCCGGGTCGTTATCGCTACCACGATCTGGTTCGGCTCTACGCGCGTGCGTGTGCGGAGAGGGATGAGCAGCCGCCCAGTGAGCGGGGGGCGGCTATGTCTCGGTTGTTGGACTTTTATTTGGCTACGGCGGCGGGGGTCTATGCGATTGAGCGGCCTGGGGATCGGTTGGTGGATCACCTGGAACCGACCGAGTACGAAGGGTTGCGGTTCGCCGAAGGGGCGGCTGCCCGGGACTGGCTGTACAACGAGGCGGCTCCGCTGCTGGCTTGCGTACGGCAGGCCGCAGGCACGGAGAGGCTGCGGCGGGCGGTGGATCTCCACTGGGCGGCCAAGGACCTGACCGAATCGGGGGCCAACTCCCACCAGTACGAGACGACGGCGAGGGCGATGTGCGACGCCACGCGGGCCGCGGGGGATGCTCGCGCGGAGGGCAGGGCACGAACGGTCCTCACCGATGTCCTCCTGGTCTCCGGTCGTATTCAGCAGGCGGAGCAGGAGGCACGACTCGCCATGGAACTGGCGGGTTCCGTGCAGGATGCCAGCGCCGTCAGCTGGGTGGCCAACAGCCTGGGGCTCATCTGCCTGCACCAGGGCCGGTACGCGGAGAGCAGGCCCTTCTTCGACCAGGCGATAGAAGGTTTGCAGGCGGCCGGCAACCGGCCTGCCGAAGCGACCAGCCTGTGCAACCTCTCGCGTGCCCACCTGGGAATGGGCAACATCGCGAAGGCGGTTGAGTTCGCTCAGCTCGGCGTGGCGATCCACGCGGAGTTCGGTCGCACCGTGCGCCTCGCCAACAGCCACTACGCTGTGGGCATCGCCCTGAACAGGGCTGGTCGGCACTCCGAGGCTCTCGGGCAGTTCTCCGAAGCCCTGGGCATCCTCCGCGACCACCGGCAACGCCTCTGGGAAGGAACGACCCACTTCCGCATCGCCGAAGTACACCTGGCAGCCCGTCGTCCGGCACAAGCGGCCCAGCACGCCGAACAAGCCCTCGCGCTCGGATGCATCGGCGGTGACCGTATGCGAGGCAATGTCCTTACACTCCTGGGCCGGGCTCTCTCCGTGCTGGGGCAGGTGGACCGGGCCAGGGTCTGCTGGCGCGAGGCGCTCAATCTCTACGAACAGAACGACGCCGCGGAAGCCGACGAGGTACGCGCGCTGCTCACGCCCGCCGCGGCGGCGTGAACAACGAGCCTCCCACCAGGGCAATTGCAGGCGTTCAGCATTCGTTTATCTCCGCCCGGCACTCTCAGATCTGTCACACCGTCGCGTCGGGGGGCAGACGGTCTGACCAGGAGCCCAACCAGCTACTGTGCGGCTCCGAACGCCCGTCCAGCGGCCCTCGGGGGAGCTTCTGGGCGGGCGTTCCTTACACGTCACCACAGCAGAGGAGCGCAATCCCATGAGCGACGAGAAGAAGGTCGCGGACGTCACTCCGCAGACGACAGACGAGAACCTGACCACGATGGGGGAGAACCCCATGCCCGCCCCGCCCGCAACGGACGCCGCGGGTGTCACCACCATGGGGGAGAACCCCATGCCCAGCGGGCCCGCCAAGGATTCCATCACGACGATGGAGAACCCCATGCCCGCTCCGCCCGCAACGGACGCGGACAAGTAAAGACCTTCATCCCGACGGGGACCGGCCGCGGTGGCGCGGAGGGGGAGCCACCGCGGCCGAGGCGTGTCCGGGCCACGGTTCAGGTCAATCGATGGCGCGAACCGTTCGACACCCTCGAACAATCGCCCCCCCCTGGCGCTAGCGTCACTTGGTGTCCGGCAGTCCCCTCTCCCACAGGAGTTGGAATGACCCGTACCAAGAAGGTCCTCGCCACGATCGCCCTGATGCTCGGCATCACCGCGGCGGCCGCGAGCCCGGCACTGGCCGACCAGCACGCACCCGTGGCCCCGCCGGACAGCCACGCACCGGTCGCCCCGCTGGACCGCCACGCACCCTGACGCAGCACTACCCGATGGGGCCGAGCCCACCCGGCTCGGCCCCATCGGCATGCCCGGCCAGCACCCGCGCTACAGCCCCCTCACCACCACCCGCCCCCCGCACAACTCCTTCATGTCGCGCTCGTCCGACGTGTAGAGCACCACGTTCCCGCCCTGCCGCCCCGCGATCACCGCGAGCGCCGCATCGATCGCGTACTTGTGGCCGTGCAGCCCAGAGTCCTCCAGCAGCGCGATCGCGGCATCGGCGACCTCCCTCGAAACAGGCTCGACCACGACGCGGGACATCGCCCACGCCCAGACCCCACGCTTCACCTGACCGTGGTACGCCTCGATCAACGTCATGGAGCTGGTCACCACGCGGATGCCCGAGCGGTGGGCCTCCGTGAGTCGCAGCGTCATCTTCCGTTCGCGCAGCGCCGCCCGGGACAGAGCCTCGCAGTCCAGCACATAGGTTCCGACGCCCATCAGCCCGCCATCGGGAGATCGGATCCGCCGTTCCCGGACGTGGCCTCGCGCTCGGCGAAATAGCGCTCAAGTTCACGACGTTCGGCCTCGGCCTCCGCCAGTTCCTCGTCCGTGGGAGGCCCGCCCTCCTCCTGCATCCACGCCACCAGCTCCCCCAGCCGGTCCCGCTCCCGCTGACGCTCTATGGCCCGCGTGACGTACGCACTGAACCCACCGGGCCCAACCTCCCGCCGGATCTCCTCGGCAAGCTCCTCCGGCAGCGTCACGGTGTACTTCTTGGTTGCCATACCACTTACCATACCGACCCGTGACGAGGCCCGCCCGCCACGCTCCAGCTCATCGATCAGCCCGCCGAACCGATCGAGAACCGCCATCGCCCCCGCCATGAAGACCTCCCGCTCCCGTACGCGACTCATCACTGCTCCCCCAGCTCGCACCACACCGTCTTGCCCGCCACCCCTTGCTCCACGCCCCACCGCAACGTCACCGCGTCCAGCAAGGCCAGCCCCCGCCCCGACTCGTCCTCCGCCGTGGCGCGCAGCAGCACAGGGAGAGCCCGCGGATCAGGATCAGCCACCTCCACCCGGATCCGGCCGCCCGCCCGCGCCACCCGTACCCGAACCGGAGTCCCCTCCCCCACATGCCGGACCACATTGCCGACCAGCTCGGTGACGCAGAGCTGGACGTCCGCACAGGGCGCACCCAGGTGCCTGCGGACAGTGCGGCGCAGGTCGGGTACGGCCTTGGGGAGAGCGAGCAGGTCGAGTTCGAGAGCGGGCGGAGCCTTCACCGCGCGGCCGCCTCTCGGAGCACGGCGACCAGCTTGCGCGCGGTCGCGGTGTTGCAGTTGCCGAGCGCGATCAGTCCCGCCGGGGGCGAGTGCGTACCCGCGAAGGTCGGCAGGTCGACGCGCAGGGAGGGGAGCGTGATGCCGTGGGCGGCGAGGGCGGTGCGGAGTTCGCCGACGCAGCGTTCCATGTCGTAGGCGGTGGGGGCCGGGATGGGCGGTTGTGGGTCGTCTTGCATGGGGGACGCCTTTCCGTGCGTGACTACGTGCCGCGAATGCAATCCGTGACGATTCAGTCACACGTTGACGTCATTCGACGTACCGTAAAAGGCGTTTGGGCTGCGCAAGAGCAACTGGCAAACGGCGGTGATGAGTTGTGCCCCCACGTAAGGATCCCGACGCGTCGGCGAACGTCCCCTCCTTCTACGGCGCCGAGTTGCGCTACCAGAGAGAGCTGGCGGGCCTCACGCTCGAACAACTGGCGGAAGGGAGCTTCCGAGGCATCCCGTTCCTGAGCCAGATCGAGCGGGGTGAGCGGCGCATGCCGCTCGATCTGGCTCGGCACGTCGACAAGGTCCTGGGGACCGACGGGTTTTTCGAGCGGCGTTGTGAAGATGCGCGCAAGGCACGGCAGTCGGGGCATGCGGAGTACTTCGCGGATGTCGCGGAGATGGAGGGGCATGCGGAGACGATCGAGGACTGGGCGCCGATGATCGTGCCTGGGCTTCTGCAGACGGCTGCGTATACGCGCGCGATCGTACGGGCGGCCATGCCCCGGGCCTCGGACGAAGAGGTCGAGAAGAAGGTGAACGCCCGGATGGCACGGGCAGAACTCTTCGGCTCGGAGAATCCGCCGAGGTTCTGGGCGATCCTCGACGAGTCGCTGATCCGTCGCCCGGTCCTGCCGGACGAGCAGATGGCCGAACTCCTGGATCACATCGCGGAGGTAGCCCGGACCACGCGCTCCATTTTGCAGATCGTCCCGGAAACCGCCGCCGCCCACCCGTTCATGATGGGCATGACCAGGGTCATGACGTTCCCGGACGCTCCTCCCGTCGTGTACGTCGAGAGCTTGCACAGCGGCCAACTCATCGACTACCCGGCGCTCGTGAAGCAGTACCGAGAGTCGTACGATCTGCTCAGGGCCGCCGCACTGCCGCCGGAGGCGTCCCTGGCCATGATCGAGGCTGCGGAAGAGGACTATCGAAATGGCAAGCCACGAGATTGACTTGAGCGCCGCGCTCTGGCGCAAGAGCAGCTACAGCAACGGCACCGGCGGCGAGTGCGTCGAGGTAGCCGCCGGCCTCCCCGGAGTCGTCCCGGTCCGCGACTCCAAGTCCCACCCCGGCCCCGTACTCCTAATCGCCCCCACCCCCTGGTCCACCTTCATCGCAGCCCTGAAGCAGTGATTGGAGGGTTTGGGACACCCACAGCACCCCTCAGCCGTCCCAAACCTTCCAATCCCCCTCCACCGTTATCCACAGGCCGAGTCAGAGTGATCGCGGGGCCGGGATGCTGAGCGCGTGGATCACGGGGAACCTTTACTCGCTCTCGCCCGGGGCGGCGTGCTTCTGGCCTCCCGCGCTCTCGAAGCCGGGTGGGGGCGCCGGGCGCTCTCCCGTGCGCTCCGGAGGGAGGGGTGGACCCCGATTCGTGCCGGGGCCTGGGCCGAGCCGGGGCGCGAGGCGGAGCTCCCGGTACGCCTTCAGGCCGTGCAGCTCCTCAGGCCGAAGCTTGTCGTGAGTCACCGCTCGGCGGCCGCGCTCTGGCAGATCGAGACGCTCAACCCGAGAGCCCCGAGAGCCCCGAGAGCCCCGAGAGCCCCGGGAGCCCCGGGAGCGGTGGCCCGAGGCCAGGGCGCCCTGGAATTCATCGACCCCGAGGGCACGATTCGCCGCCAGGGCGAGGGCGTGCTCGTACACCGCATGCCCCTCGGAGAAGGGGACGTCGTCCGAAGAGACGGCCTGCGTGCGACGACCATCGACCGTACGCTCGCCGATCTCCTCCGGGCCGGGCCCCGTGACGAGGCCCTCGTCGCCGTCGAGTCCGCCCTCACCTGGCGAAGGGTCGGGCAGGTCCGCCGCCCGCCCCTCACGACCAGATCCCTGATCGCCCTCGCGCTCGAAACCCCGGCGGCGCGCGGAGCGGAAAGAGCTCGTCGCTGGTTGAAGCTGGCCGACTCGAGCTCCGGGTCACCCGCCGAGACCATCGCGCGCCTGCGCATGCACGACGCGGGGCTTCGCCCCGAGGGCCAGGCCGAAGTCCGTACGCCCAACGGCCGCCGCCGCTACCTGGACTTCCTCTTCCGGGCGGAGGGCCTGGCCGTCGAGATCGAGGGGTACGCGTACCACGGCACCCGCGAGTCCCACCGGCGGGACATCGCCCGCTTCAACGAGGTTCTCCAGTGCCCCGCGGTCCGCCTCCTCCTCCGCTACACCGCGGCGGACGTCTTCCACCACCCCGAGCGAATGATCGAGGAAATCCACGTCGGCCTCGCGACGCTCCGCGGCTCAGGGGAGGCGGAATCGTGGCTCCAGCCGTCAGATACATGGCTCCACCCGTCAGACGGAACGTAGCTCCACCCGTCGGATACGTACGTAGCTCCACCCGTCAGATGTCGTCCGGCATGAGCCGGAACGCCGCCTCACCCGTGAGCGGGCGCATCATCCGGAAGTGGCGGTCGCTGGTGAAGATGTCGATGGTCTGGAAGGCGGCGGCCAGAACCACGTTCATGGCGTCCGCGAGCCCCACTCTCTTGCCGCCACCGGCGTCTTCATAACCGCGCATCACGGCCATCGCGCCACGTAGGTGCGGCGTCGCCTCCGGGACCTCGAAACGCCGGGACTCCACCTGGCCTGCGATGAAGTCGAGGGCGTTCATCGACGCTCTGGCACCCAACCGTTCCGTGAGGAGGTAGTCGAGCTCGGTCAGGACCATGGGCGAGACGACCAGGTGTCCAACGCGCTCAAGAGCCGCCCGGTGTGCGGAGTGACGTGGGTCCTTCGGCGTGAAGAGGCGATAGAGCGCGTTGGTGTCCGCGACGACCACGGGAATCGCGGGGAGGGATGCCTCAGCCATCGAGCCCGCCCATCCCCCGCAGCGTCTCGTCGATCTCGTCGTCACCGAGAGCCGGCCCGCCCAGGTCGGGGAGGTCGAGCGGCCCCATCGGGTCGGTCCTGAAGGCGTACATGGGCGGCCCCGTACGAACCCCGTCACGCACACCATGGGGAACGATGTCCCCTATCGGCACACCGTCCTTGGTGATCGTGACGGTCTCCCCCGCCTCGACCCGGGCCATGACCCGAGATGTCTGCTGGTTGAGTTCACGAAGCGGAACCTCTCGGTGGCCGCCCATGACCACAAATGTACTACTTGTTCTACATCGGTCGCGAGGGCAGGCGTGTGTGCGTCCCCCGGGCTACCAACCACCTCGGCCGCGTGCCCTTCACCGCCCCCGCAACTCCCCCTTGACCACCTTCCCACTCGCGTTCCGCGGCAACTCCCCCACGAACTCCACCACCCGCGGCACCTTGTAGTTCGCCATCTCCCGCCGGGCCCAGGCGATCAGGTCGTCCCCCGTCAGGGTCACGCCCGGCCGGCGCACGACATACGCCTTGCCCACTTCCCCCAGCCGCCCGTCCGGGATGCCGATCACCGCCACGTCCGCCACGTCCGGGTGCAGGCCCAGGAGTTGCTCTATCTCAGCCGGGTACGCGTTGAAGCCGCCGACGATGAACATGTCCTTGATGCGGTCGGTGATACGGAGATTGCCGGCGGGGTCCAGGACGCCGACATCCCCCGTACGGAGCCAGCCGTCCGGAGTGAGTACGGACGCCGTGGCCTTCGGGTCCTCGAAGTAGCCCCGCATGACGTTGAAGCCGCGGACCAGGACCTCCCCGGGCCGGCCGACCTCGGCCGGTGACCCCGAGGGCGTGACCACGCGGATCTCCGTGCCCGGGATGGCCCGGCCGGACGTGGAGGCGATCACCTCCGGCTCGTCGCCCCGGCGGCACATCGTGACGATGCCGCTGGCCTCGGAGAGGCCGTAGGCCGTCAGGACCGTCCCGACGCCGAGTTCCGAGCGCAGGCGCTCCACCAGCCGCAACGGCACCACCGCCGCGCCCGTCACCACCAGGCGCAGGGCCGAGAGGTCATGGGTGTCCCGTGCCGGGTGGTCCAGGAGGGACTGGTGGAGGGTCGGCGGGCCCGGAAGTACGGAGATGCGCTCCGACGCCACGTTGGCCATCACCGTGTCCACGTTGAACACCGGCTGCGGGATCATCGTCGCGCCCCGCATCAGGCAGGCGATCACGCCCGCCTTGTAGCCGAAGGTGTGGAAGAAGGGGTTCACGATCAGGTAGCGGTCGTCGGCACGCAGACCCGCCAGTTCGCTCCACACGGCGTACGCCCGCAGCGTCTGGGAATGGGTGATCACCGCCCCCTTCGGCCGGCCCGTCGTCCCGGACGTGAAGATGATGTCCGAGGGGGAGGAGGGGGAAACGGCAGCGGCACGGGCCTCCACCTCCTCCGGGCCCACCTCGTCGCCACTCGCCAGGAAGTCCTTCCACGTACGGAAGTCGGCGGGCGCGTCGTCCGACAGCACCACCACCTGTTCCAGGTGCGGGAGGCCGGGGAGCGGGCCGTCCCCGGCACCCTCCGCGGCGGCCCTCCGCAGCGAGGCAACGTATGACGTCCCCAGGAACGTACCCGTCACGAAGAGGAGCCGGGCGCGGCTGCGTTCCAGTACGTACGCCGCCTCCGCACCCTTGAAGCGCGTGTTCAGCGGTACGAGCACCGCTCCCGCCGACACCGCGCCGAGCGAAGAGACGATCCAGTCCAGCGTGTTGGGCGCCCAGATCGCCACCCTGTCCCCGGGCCGCACCCCGTTCGCGACGCACGCCGCCGCCGCTCGTTCCACCCGCGCACCCAACTCCGCGTACGAGATCCGCGTACGTCCCTCGACGACCGCCTCGACGGATCCGTACTGATCGGCTGCCGCCCGCACCAGCCCCGGGATCGTCCCCCACTCCTCGTCACCGCGCACAGCAACCTCCCCACGACCGGAACCACGGAACAAGCACTAGCTGACTACCCGTCAGATTAGCTGTAGCCTGACGGCCTGTCAGCATTCGCGAACAGCGCGGAGGTGTGTGCGCCCATGGCACGGATCACGGCGGGGATCGGGGCAGGGAGCACGGCGGGGGTCACGGCAGGCATCAAGGACGCCACCGCTGTCGTCGGCATCGGGCAGACTCCCTTCGCCAAGCAACTCCCCGAGAACGAGAAGACCTTGGCCTGCCGTGCGATCCTCGCCGCCCTCGCCGACGCCGGGATCGCACCGAGTGAAGTGGACGCGCTCGCCTCCTACACCATGGAGGAGACCGACGAGGTGGAGGTCGCGAAGGCCGTCGGACTCGGTGACCTCACCTTCTTCAGCAAGGTTGGGTATGGGGGTGGGGGTTCCTGCGCCACCGTCGCGCATCTCGCCGCCGCCATCGCCACCGGTCAGGCCACGGTCGGGGTCGCCTGGCGGTCACGGAAGCGGGGGTCCGGGCCGCGCCCGTGGAAGAACACCGCCGCCCAACTGCCCACCCCCGCCCAGTGGACCCGCCCCTTCGGACTCCTCCGGCCGGCCGACGAGATCGCCATGCTGACGCGTCGCTACATGCATGAGTACGGGGCGACGCGGGACCACCTGTTCAACGTCGCGCTCGCCTGCCGCAACCGCGCCAACCAGAATCCGCGAGCCATCATGTACGAGCGGCCGCTGACCCGGGACATGTATATGACCTCCCGCTGGATCAGCGAGCCCCTCTGCCTCTTCGACAACTGCCTTGAGACGGATGGGGCGTTGGCCTGCGTCGTCGTCTCCGCAGAGCGGGCACGCGACTGTCGGCACACCCCCGTGTACGTCCACTCCGCCGCCCAGGGCCTGCCCGCCCAGCACCACGGCATGGTCAACTACTGGAACGACGACCCGCTCACAGGACCGGCCTGGACCGCCGCCCGACACCTGTGGAAACACGCCGACTTCACCCCGGAGGACGTGGATGTCGCCCAGATCTACGACGCGTTCACTCCTCTCATACCGCTCTCCCTGGAGGGCTACGGCTTCTGCGGGCGGGGCGAGGGCGGCGCGTTCACGGAAGGCGGCGCGCTCGAGATCGGGGGGCGGCTGCCGCTCAACACCAGTGGCGGCGGGCTCAGCGAGGCGTACGTCCATGGCTTCAACCTCATCAACGAGGGGGTGAAGCAGCTCCGGGGCATGAGTACCGCGCAGGTCCCGGGGGCCGCCACCTGCCTGGTCACGGCGGGCGAGGGTGTCCCGACGTCCGCCCTGCTGCTAAGGACTTGAGGACTTGAGGAGTTGAGATGCTCACACCGGTCGTGGACGACGACGGCGCCCCTTTCTGGGGGTACGGCACCCAGGGCGAGCTACGGATTCAGGCCTGCGCCAATCCGGACTGCGGCGAGCTCCGTTTTCCGCCCCGGCCCTGCTGCCCCCACTGCCAGTCCTTCGACAGCGAGTGGCGGAGGATGAGCGGGAAGGGGCGCGTCTGGTCGTACGTCGTCCCGCATCCGCCGCTCCTGCCCGCCTACGCGGAACAGGCCCCGTACGCCGTCATCGTGGTCGAGCTGGCGGAGGCTCCCCGGATTCGGCTGGTGGGGAATCTCGTCAGCGGGCCGGACGCGCCGCTCAACTCCGTGCCGCCGGAACGCATTCGGATCGGGGTCAAGGTGCAGGTGGTCTTCAGCCGCAGCGGGCTGCCGCGGTGGGTACTGGAGCGGCCGTGAGCCTTCGCATCAGCATCGACAAGGGCAGCGGCGTCGCCGTCCTCACCCTCGACCGGCCCGAGAAGCTCAACGCGATCGATCTCGGCATGGCCGCCGAACTTGCCGCCGCCTGGCGGGAGTTCAGGTTCGACGACTCCGTGCGCGCGGTCGTCGTCACGGGGGCGGGCGAGCGGGCCTTCTGTACGGGGCTCGATCGCGACGTCGAGGTTCCGCAGCCCGGCTCCCCGTACATGGTGGACGAGCCGCTGACCATGACCGGGCCGAAGGCGAACGACCTGTGGAAGCCCGTGATCGCCGCCGTGAACGGGATGGCCTGCGGAGGGGCCTTCTACCTGCTGGGCGAGGCCGAGTTCATCGTGGCCGACGAGAACGCGACCTTCTTCGATCCGCACACGACGTACGGGATGGTCAGCGCGTGCGAGTCGATCTACATGGCGCAGCGGATGCCGTTCGGGGAGGTGGCGCGGATGGCGTTGATGGGGACGGCGGAGCGGATCTCGGCCGGGCGGGCGTACGAGGTGGGGCTGGTGTCCGAAGTCACCGCTCCGGGCGAGGCGCTCCAGGCCGCCGTACGGTGCGCCGAGGTGATCGCCTCCTACCCGACCGAGGCCGTCCAGGGCACCGTACGAGCCGTATGGGCGGCGAAGGAAGCGGCGCGCGCCCAGGCGCTCACGCACGCGCCGCACCTCATCTCGCTCGGCAATCTGCCCGGTGAGCGGCAGGC
Source organism: Streptomyces sp. 2A115 (assembly GCF_052245575.1). Taxonomy (NCBI): domain Bacteria; kingdom Bacillati; phylum Actinomycetota; class Actinomycetes; order Kitasatosporales; family Streptomycetaceae; genus Streptomyces; species Streptomyces sp. 2A115. Next base: position 125,696 of record NZ_JBQQCG010000006.1, read on the forward strand.
GGAACTGTTCGGCGCCCGCCGCCCGGACGGGTTCCGGGTGCGGTGAGCCCCGGGGGCGTCAACTCACCGGGCGTGCCTGCGGGTCGAGTTCGCAGTGGTCGACCGAGTCGACGAGGCCTTCGCCGCCGACGGGAACGCGAACGGTCGCCTTGCCGTTGGCGGGCACCTTGACGCGTTCGAAGTCGCTGGTGATCGTGAGGCCTTCCGTGTCCTGGAAGTCGACGAACACCGAGAAGGTGGCCTTCCGCGCGTTCGGGTTCCTGACCTCGACGGTCGCGTACGGGGCCTTCTTGGTCGCGCAGCTCAGCAGCTTCGCCGTGGCGTCCTCCAGTTCGCCGCCGCCGCTGCCGGTGGAGGAGGCGGGCGTGGAGCCGTTGTTCGGGCGCCGGTTGTAGGTGCCGCCGCGGCTACCGCTGCTGCTTCCGCCGTTGCCATACGAGTCGTCGGAGTCGTCGTCGGAGTCGTCGTCGGAGTCGTCGTCGGAGTCGTCGTACGAGTTGTCTCCCGAGCTGCCTCCCGACGTCGACGACGAGCTGCCGTGGTTCTGAGAGGAACTGCTGCAGCCGCCCCCGCCTCCGTCACCGCCGCTGCTGCCGCGGCCGTGGCCGCGTCCCGTCGAGAACCCCGTGAGAGTGAGCACCGTCATCGCCAGTACCGCAGTCAGTTTGAGCTTGCGCCCCCGCATGATCATGACATCACCCTACCCACTCCGGTCACGGCCGGTGACGCCGCGTGGCGGTCTCCGTCAGCCCGGCGTAGCGTCTGAGACAAAGCGAGAGCTGGGAACGGAGGCTCGCGTATGGTCCGCAACGTACTCGGGTCGCTGCTCGCGCTCGCCGGAGCGACGGCCGCCGTATGGAGCCCCTTCCGTGCCTGGTACGACGGCCGTCACGGGCGGCACTACCGCCTCGGGGACCTGTTCTCCGAGGGCGGTGTCACGGGTGTCCGGGCGGAGCTCTTCGCCTCGCCGTTCCTGCCGTTCGCCGGGGCCGCGCTGATCACGGTGGTCGGGCTGCTGCTCCGGTCACGACTGCTGGTGGGCCTGGCCGGCGTGATCGTGCTCGGGTTCACCGTGCTGTGGATGGTGCGGGTGGGGCAGGCCGAGGGCAGTCTGGCCGTCTCCGGGGACGAGGGCGTCGGGCTGGGTGTGGGGACGGGGCTCGCCTTCGGCGGCGGTGTGCTGCTTCTCGTCGCCGCCGCGGTCATGCGCGGGCGCGGCGGGCGGAGGGCTCCTGTCGCTCCCGTGGAACCCATGGAGCCGACGTACCCGACCTTTGACGGCCCGTACGAGCCCGGGTCCACCGTGCCCCCGGAGGACGCCCCGACGGTGACCTGGAAGCGGCCACCGATGGACCCCAGTTGAGCCGATGGACCACAGTTGAATGGACCACTGTTGAGCGGCCCTTACGTCCGCGCCGTCGCCGTCCCCGTGCCCTTCTCCGCGTCCAGCGCGTACACGCAGCGGTCCTTGCTGCACGCGTACACCACCCCGTCCTTGACGACCGGGGCGCCGGTGATCTCGCCGCCCGTGGCGAGCTTCCAGCGCAGGCGGCCGTCGTCGGCCTTCAGGGTGTAGAGGAGATGGTCCGTGGAGCCGAAGTGGATCCGCCCCTCGGCGACGGCGGGGGCGCCCACCAGTTCGCCGCCCGCCTGGAAGCGCCACTTGGGTGTGCCGGTGACGGCGTCCAGCGTGTAGAGACCCTTGCCGCTGCCCACGTGGACGTGACCGGCCGAGACGAGGACCGGGTCGATGGAGGCGCGGGACTCGGTGGCGATGCGCCAGCGGTCGCGGCCGTCGGTGGCGTCGAGGGCGTACACCGTGCCGAGGTAGTCGGCGAGGTACACCCCGCCGCCGGTGACCGCCGGGCCCGGCGCGAAAGTGGGCGGGCTCAGGAACACGGCGGGCGCCTCGAAGTGCCAGCGGACGTGCCCGCCGGCGATGTCGATGGCGAGGACCCGGGTGCCGGCGGACACGTACACGTATCCGTCGTCGGCGTGCGTCAGGCGGACCGGGACGCCGCCGCAGGAAGCCGCGTCGCCGATGGGGTACGACCAGCGCTCCTCGCCGGTGCGGGCCTCCAGGGCGCGCAGGCGGGCGTCCCGCCAGATGTAGACCGTGCCTTCGTGGATGACGGGTCCGGCCTCGGGCGACTCGAAGTCGGTCTGGGTTCCGGTGATCTCCCAGAGCTTCTGGCCGTTGGAGGCCTCCCAGGCCTGTACGCCGCCGCCGCGGGTGCCGGTGACGACGGTGCCGCGGTCGGCCTTGAGGGAGTACACCCAGGCGTCGGTCGGCAGCCGCCACAGGTCGGTGCCCTCGCGGGCGTCGAGGGCGAACAGGGTGGGGCCGTCGGAGGCGTGGACGCGGCCGTCGGCGACCGCCATGGACCAGGCGACGTCGCGGGTCTTGAAGCGGCGCCGACCGGTGGCCACGTCCAGGGCGTGCACCTCGAAGGAGGTGACGTAGACGAGGTCGCCGGCGACGGCGGGGGTCCCCCACACGTCGTTCGACATGCGGAAGCGCCACGGCCGCCAGGACGACGGTGCCGAGGCCGGGCCGGGGGCCGCCGTGGGCCCGGGTACGGGGACGGGTCCGGCTCCTGGCGCGACGGGGTCGGCGCCGTTCACGCCGGGGCGCGGCCGGGACCAGGAGGCCGCGAGGCCCGCCTCCGGAGGGGGTGCCTTCACGGCGGCGGCGCGGGCGTCGGCGACGCGCGGGCCCGGCCCGATGGGTACCTGGCCGCCGGCCAGCCGCACCGGACCGGTGTCGGGCGCACCGCCGCGCCGGCCCGTGCCCGCGCCGACCGGGACGGGCGGGACGGGGGGGTCGTGCGGCGGCGGGGGCGGCACCACGGGGGCGCCTCGTCCGCCACTGCGACCGGAGGAGGGCTTGGCGGGCGGGCGCCCGCCGCGGCGCTGCTCGATCAGGCCCACGGCCCGCTCGGGCAGCCACGCGGACGCCGTACCGCTGTCGTCGGAGCCTGAGCCGAAGAGGTGAGGTGCCAGCTGGGCCTGGAGGTCGGCCGGGTTGGGGCGGCCGGTGGCCTCCATCTGCATGCAGGACTCGATCAGCGGCCGCAGTTCGTCCGGGAGGCCTTCGAGGTCCGGGCCCTCCCTGAGCAACATGAAGACGGTCTCGACAGGGTTCGCGCCGTGGAAGGGCGCGTGGCCGGTGGCGGCGAAGACGAGCATCGAGCCGAGCGAGAAGACGTCACTCGCGCCGGTCACGCTGCGGGAGTCCTTCGCCTGCTCGGGCGACATGTAGGCGGGCGTGCCGACGGCGACGTTCGTCATGGTCAGGCGGGTGTTGGAGACCCCTGACGCGATGCCGAAGTCGATGACGCGCGGCCCGTCCTCGACGACGAGGACGTTCGACGGCTTGAGGTCGCGGTGTACCAGTCCGGCGCCGTGGATGGACTGCAGCGCCTCCGCGACGCCCGCCGCGAGCCAGCGGACCGCCTGGGCCGGCATCGGCCCGCACTCGGTCACTATTTCCTCGAGGGAGGGCGCGGGTACGTACGCGGTGGCCAGCCACGGCACGGCCGCGCGGGGGTCGGCATCGACCACGGCCGCCGTGTAGAAGCCGGAGACGGCCCGTGCCGCCTCGACCTCGCGGGTGAAGCGGACCCGGAACAGCTGGTCCTCGGCGAGTTCCGTCCGGACCGTCTTGATCGCCACGCGCCGGCCCGAGGCCGAGCGCGCGAGATAGACCAGCCCCATGCCGCCGGCACCGAGCCGTCCCAGCACCTCGAACGGCCCGATCCGCCGCGGATCGTGCTGTGTCAGCTGATCCACCACTTGCCTGCCACCTCCCCGTACGCTGCTGCGCTTCCAGCCACCGGTCCGCCACTGCGCAGCGTCTCACCACCGAACCGCTCCGGCGGCACGCACCCCGATTCTTCCTGTCCCGGCCATAGGTTGCGAACCCGGGGCCTGATCGGGAGGTCTTGGAGTGTTCTAGGACAAATACCCCGCGTCGGCCTCGCTCTTCCTCGCTTTTCAAGGCCTTCCCGCCGCTTCTCGTCGCCTTTCGGTGGCTTTCTGCACTGATTCAGCGCTGGAGAATCGCGAAGGACGCTCCCTGATTGTCAGTGACGACGGCCACATGCCCGTACGAAGTGTCGAAAGGCGGCGCCTGGATTCGGCCGCCAAGTCGAAGGACCGTACCGAGTACGGCCTCGCAGTCCTCCACGCCGAAATGGACGAGGAAGTGGGGCGGCATCTCGGCGGGGAAGACGTCGGAGACGGGTGCGCGGCCGAAGTCGCGGGTGGTGCCGGGACCGAAGAGGGCGTCGTGGAAGAGGTCGGCGTAGAAGGAGTCGGCGACGGCCGTGTCCCGCGCGTACAGCTCGGCCCAGGCGAAAGCGCCCGGTTCGTGGCGCTTTCCGAAGCCGGGGTGGGTGCCGGCCTCCCAGAGCCCGAAGACGGCGCCCTCGGGATCGGCGGCGAGCCCCGTCCTGCCGTACGGGCCCACCGGCACCGGCGCCGTGATCACCTGACCGCCCGCCTCCACGATTCGGCCGACCAGCGCGTCCGCGTCCGGGGTCGCGAAGTACACCGTCCAGACGGTGGGCATGCGTGCGTCCCGCTTGGGGGCCAGGGCGGCGACGGGCTCTCCGTCGAGGAGCGCCCGTACCGAGGGCACGGAGGACGCGGAGGGCACGGAGCCCCCATAGGCCTCATCCGCCTCCTCAGCCCCCTCGAAGGCCTCGAAGGTCCACCCGAAGAGCTCACCGTAGAAGCGCTTGCCCGCCGGGACGTCCGGGAGCTGGGCGTCGACCCAGCAGGGGACGCCCTCGGAGAAAGCGGCAGATGCCTCAGATCCAGCCATGCGGCCAAGCTAACGGCCTTCCACGTATCCCGCAGAGCAGGCCGCGTTGCTTCTGTCCGAGCACGCGCACCTCCCTGTCTGAGCATGCACAGCCCGCTGTCTGAGCATGCACACCCCATTTGCAGTCGGCCGAATCGCGCTCCGATCACCCCTCGGTAAGCTGACGTCATGACAGGACAAGTGCGTACCGTCGACGGCCGTGTGGCCGGTCGGCGCGGGCAGGCGACGCGGCAGAAGCTGCTCGACTGCCTCAGCGAGATGCTCAGCTCCTCGCCTTACCGCGACGTCAAAGTCATCGACGTCGCGCGGAAGGCGGGCACTTCACCGGCGACCTTCTATCAGTACTTCCCGGACGTCGAGGGCGCCGTTCTGGAAATCGCCGAGCAAATGGCCGCGGAGGGCGTCGGGTTGACCGAGTTGCTCGAAGGGCGCTCCTGGGTCGGCAAGGCCGGTTGGCAGACCGCGCAGGAACTCGTGGACGGATTCCTCGAGTTCTGGCGCAAAAACGACGCCATCCTTCGAGTCGTCGACCTGGGCGCCGCCGAGGGCGACAAACGTTTCTACAAGATCCGCATGAAGATCCTGAACTCCGTGAACAACTCCCTTACGGACACGGTCAAGGAGCTCCAGGCCAAGGGCAAGATCGACAAGGACGTCAGCCCGTCGGCGATGGCGGGTTCCCTCGTCGCGATGCTCGCGGCGGTGGCCTCGCACCAGAAGGGCTTCCAGTCGTGGGGCGTCAAGCAGGCTGAACTCAAGCCGAACCTCGCGCTGTTGGTGCATCTGGGTGTGACGGGCAAGAAGCCCACGAAGTAGTTCGCCACACTTTCCAGGCACACGTCCTGTCACTCAGGCGGCAGCTCGCTTCGGTGGGCTGCCGCCTGTCGCGTTCCTGGGTGGCTTACCCGTTCGTGTTCCCGGTTCGTGTTCCCGGTTCGCTCAGCGTCGTACGCCGCAGGGCCTTCAGCGCCGTACGATCCGGAAGAGCCGGATCTCACGGCTTACCCGGGACTGGTACGTCGCGTACGGCGGCCAGAAGTCCAGCAGTGCCTTCCACGCCGTGTCCCGTTCCTCGCCCCGCAGGAGATGGGCGGTGACGGGGATGTCCTCGCCCTTCCAACTGATCTCGGCGTCGGGGTGGGCGAGAAGGTTGGCGGTCCAGGCGGGATGGTCGGTCCGCCCGAAGTTGGACCCGATGAGGATCCAGCTCCCCGCCGCATCCCCCGAGCCTTCCTCCGGCATGCAGGCGAGTGGCGTACGACGGGGAAGCCCACTCCTCGCGCCCCGCGCCGTGAGGATGACACCGGGCAGCATCTGGGCGCTGAGCAGGACTTTTCCGCGGGTCAGCCGGTGTATGGCGCGGTCCAGAGCGGGGACGACATGCGGCGCGATCTTCGCGAAGGCGCGGGTCGAGGACACCTTCTGGACGATCCGGACTCCCGGGAGCCGTGAGGGCTGCGGCGCCATCAGACCGCCACCTCCCCGCCCGCGAACAGCTGCGCCGCATCCGCCGCGTACGCCCGCAGCCGGTGCACCGGGCCGAGGAGCAGCTCGTCGCCGGCCGCCCGCTTGAAGTACAGGTGCGCCTCGTGCTCCCAGGTGAAGCCGATCCCGCCGTGCAGCTGGATGGCCTCGGAGGCGGTGGTGCGCAGGGCTTCCAGGGCCTGCGCGAGCGCCAGCCCGCCCACGCGCTCGTCACCCGTGGCCGTCGCCCAGGCCGCGTAGTACGCGGCCGACCGCGCCGCCTGGACCTGTACGTACAGGTCGGCCAGCCGGTGCTTCACCGCCTGGAACGACCCGATCGCGCGCCCGAACTGCTCGCGCTGCTTGACGTATTCGACGGTCCGCTCCAGTACGCGGTCGGCGGCGCCGACGGCTTCCGCGGCGAGAACGGCGGCGGCCGAGTCCCCCACGGCGGCGAGAGTGCCGGCCACATCGGCCGACTCGTCCTCACCCAGCAACTCGGCCCTCACGTCCCGGAGTTCGAGCCGGGCTCGCGGCCGGGTCTCGTCGAGGGAGGTCTGCCGTACGCGGGTCTCGTCGTGGCGGCTCTCGTCAAGGGACGTCTGCCGTACGCGGGTTCCGCCCTCGCGCACGAGGAAGAGCAGTGTGCGTGAGCGGGCGAAGCCCCCGGTGTGCGCGGCCACGAGCAGCAGGCCCGCGCCGTGCCCGTCGAGTACCTGGTCGGCCTGCCCGTACAGCCTCCACACGCCGTCGGCCCGCCGGGCCTGTACGCCCCCTGCCCGGCCGCCGCCGGCCCAGTCGCCATGGTTGTCGCCGACCAGCCCCAGTGCGGTGGCCAGGCCCGCGCCCGGCACGGCGAGGGCGGCGGTGAGCTCGCCGGAGGCGATGCGGGGGAGGAACTCCCCGCGCTGGCCCTCGGTGCCGAGCGCGAGGAGGAGCGGGGCGCTCAGTACGGCGGTCGCGAAGAGCGGTGAGGGAGCCAGGGCTCGCCCCAACTCCTCGCTGGCGAGAGCGAGTTCGGTGACGGAGCAGCCGACTCCCCCGTACGCCTCGGGAAGCGCGAGTCCGGGCAGCCCGAGTTGCTGAGCGAGGGCCTCCCAGAGTGCGGGGTCGTACCCGTCCGCGGTCCCTACGGCGGCCCTGACCTCCTCCGGGCCGCAGCGTTTGAGGAGCAGCTCACGGAGGGTGCGGCGGATCTCGTCCTGTTCCGCGGTGAAGGCGGCGTCCATCGGCGGGCTCCTCCCCGGGCCGGTTCCCCGGCTCCCGGCTCCCAGATCTGACGGGGCGTCATGTTAGAGCGACGATCAGCAGATGCACAGGGGTGTGACGCCTTCGGCCCCTGGCGCCTCCACCCCTCCCCTTTCGCTCCCTCCCGTTCCCTCCCCTTTCGCTCCCTCCCCTTCCGCGCCGTGGATCATCTGTTCCGGATGGGCTTATCTGATGTACCGTCAGATTTCATGACCTCAGGGAAGCGCAAGGTGGCAATAGTCGGCGTATCCCTCTCCGACTGCGGCCGGGTGGACGAGGCGACGCCGTACGCCCTGCACGCCCAGGCAGCTCGCCGGGCCCTCGCCGACGCCGGTCTCGACCGCTCGGTGGTGGACGGCTTCGCCTCGGCGGGCCTCGGCACGCTGGCGCCCGTCGAGGTGGCCGAGTATCTCGGCCTGCGGCCCACCTGGGTCGACTCCACCTCCGTCGGCGGCTCCACCTGGGAGGTCATGGCGGCGCACGCGGCGGACGCGATCGCCGCCGGGCACGCGAACGCGGTCCTGCTGGTGTACGGGTCCACCGCCCGCGCGGACATCAAGGCGGGGCGGCGTACGGGCAACCTGTCGTTCGGCGCGCGCGGGCCGTCGCAGTTCGAGGTTCCGTACGGTCACACGCTCATCGCCAAGTACGCGATGGCCGCGCGCCGCCACATGCACGAGTACGGCACGACGCTGGAGCAGTTGGCGTCGGTGGCGGTACAGGCTCGGGCGAACGCGGCGCTGAATCCGGACGCGATGTTCCGGGACCCGATCACCGTCGACGACGTCCTGTCGGGACCGATGATCGCTGACCCGTTCACCAAACTGCACTGCTGCATACGGTCGGACGGCGGGGCGGCGGTGTTACTGGCGGCGGAGGAGTACGTACGGGACTGTCGCGCCAGGCCTGTGTGGATCCTCGGCACCGGGGAGCACGTCTCGCACACCGCCATGTCCGAGTGGGCGGACTTCACCGTGTCACCGGCGGCGGTGAGCGGTCGGATCGCCTTCGGGCGGGCGGGGGTTCGGCCGGAGGAGGTGGATCTGGCGGAGATCTACGACGCGTTCACGTACATGACGCTCGTGACGCTGGAGGATCTCGGTTTCTGCGAGAAGGGGGAGGGGGGTGCGTTCGTGGATAGCGAGTCCGGGTCCGGGTCCGAGTCCGGGTCCGGGAAGGGGCGGCTGGCGGTCGGCGGGGAGTTTCCGGTGAACACGGACGGAGGTGGGCTGTCGGCCCAACATCCGGGTATGCGAGGGCTGTTCCTGCTGGTGGAGGCCGTCCGGCAGTTGCGGGGGGAGGCCGGGGAGCGGCAGGTGCGGAAGGCCGGCGGGCGGCTTCCGGAGGTGGCGGTGGCCTCGGGGACGGGTGGGTGGTTCTGTTCCTCGGGGACGGTGGTGTTGGGGCGGGGGTGACGGTGCCTCCGGCGGTTGGGCGGGTGGTTGGTTGTTTGTTGGGGCGCGGGTTTGTGGGGGCTGGTCGCGCAGTTCCCCGCGCCCCTGGGTTGGATGTGGGGCGGGGACGCACCGGGACATCCGAGCGCCACTCTGAGGTAGTCGGGTCAGCCGGGAAGCGTGGCGCTCGGACATCCCGGCACGTCCCCTCACGCCGAGGGCCGGGTGCGGACGGGTGGGGGCTGAGGCCCCTTCAGGGGCGCGGGGAACTGCGCGCTCAGCCCACGAGGACAGGCAGTGCAGGAACTGACCTGAGGCCCCCGATCTTTCAAGGGGCGCGGGGAACTGCGCGACAAGCCCCCACCCACCCGCAGCAAACACACCGCCCCAAGAACCCGAAAAGAACCCCCGCCCTCAGGCCCCGCAGGTCAGGGCCGGGACCGGTACGTGAGAAGGGGCAGCAGAACGCGATCGGTGATGGCCTCGAAGTCAGAGGCCTCCAGCGGCCGAGTTGGGGGTGACCGACCAGGGCAGCGTGCCGGTCGATGCCGCGCCCGTCCGCCTCCAGGCCGCCGACGCCTTCATGGCGGCCTGCGACCACGCCGGGACCGGGATGGAGGGGATGGAGGGGATGGAGGGGATGGAGGGGATGGAGGGGATGGACAGACTCGACGGGACGGACGGGGCCACCGTCACACTCGTCACCGGGACCAGCGTCGGGCGGCTCTTGAGCGGACTCGTCGCCGACACCGGCGTGGTCCTGTTGCGGGCTCCGGCGAAGACGAACAGCCGCAGGATCAGGAAGCGGCCGATGCCGGCGAGGCCGGAGGCGCTGAGGTAGACGGCCTGTTCGGTGAGCACTCCGGGCGAGGACTGGACCAGGTGCAGGATGAGCATCGCCACGGTGGTCACCGCGTAGGCGGCGGTGGCCGATCCGGCGGACTGCCAGTGCTGACGCCAGCCGGCCCGTTGCCCGGTGCCGAAGGTGAAGCGGGCGTGCAGCTCGGTGCAGAGGATGGTCGAAGCGACGGTGATCACCGCGTTCGCCACCACCCAGGGCACCCCAGCCGCCAGCAGCGCCACCGCGCCGCTGGAGAGGACCCCGATACCGCCGCCGCAGACCACGAACCGGACGAAGGCGGCGAACGGCCCGGGAGCGGCCTCGCCCACCGTCTCCGGCTTCGACGCGAGCTGCGACTCCATGGGGGTTTTCCTTCCGAGCGGCGGGGGCGTGAACCTCTGGATCAACTGGGTTCAACGATGCCGTCGTTCGCTCACCCGCACGAGTGAGCCCACACCCGAACCGATGGTGGGGCTGGCTCCACCATCGGTCGGGGGTTTCGCCTCAGTGGGCCGTCTTACCGGGCCGTCTTGTTCAGCTCTGTCCGTTGGATCCCCGGATGGAGGATTCCCGGAATACGGAGTGGGACAAGGCACGCTGAAGACGAGGACGTCCACTGTCCGCAACAACAAACCGTCAACCACCCGCACTCCGGAGGAGCCCCGCATGGCCCTGACCCGTGAAGAGCGCGAACAGTTCCTCTCCGAGCCCCACGTCGCCGCGTTCGCGGTCGACGGCGGGGCGGGACGCGCCCCGCTCACCGTGCCCATCTGGTACCAGTACGAACCCGGCGGCATCGTGTGGATCCTGACCGGACTCGACTCCCGCAAGAACCAGCGCATCGGTGCGGCGGGCCGGTTCTCCCTGATGATCGACCGGCTCGAGCCCACCATCCGGTACGTGTCGGTCGAGGGACCGGTCATCGACACAGCGCCCGCCACCCGCGAGCACCTCCATGAGCTCGCCGCCCGCTACCTCCCGGCCGGGAAGGTCGACGGCTACGTCGACTTCGCCTGGAAGGAGCACGGCGAACAGGTGATCGTCCGCATGCGGCCCGAACACTGGCTCTCGTCCGACCTCGGTACGGTGTGACGCCGGTCCCGGGTGACGTCCGAGCCGGGTCGCACGTGACAATCGGGGCATGAGTGCCGACTCTTCAGCCCTTTCCTCCGAGTTCGTCCGACTGCTGAGGTCCCAGCGGGTCTGGGACACCGAACTGCCCCACTTCACCCCGGACACGGCCCCCGCGGAGCCGCTGCCGCTCTTCGAACGGTGGTTCGCGGAGGCCGTGGCCGCCGGGCAGACCGAGCCGCACACCATGTCGCTGGCGACCTCGGACGCGGACGGGCGGCCGGACGTACGGACCGTGATGCTGCACGGTGCCGACGAGGAGGGCTGGCACTTCGCCTCGCACGCGGGCAGCCGCAAAGGACGGCAGCTCGCGGCCAGACCGTACGCCGCACTCGGCTTCTACTGGCCCGTGCAGGGCCGGCAGATCCGGGTGCGCGGCCGAGTCACCGCCGCCCCGCCCGAGGTCGCCCACGCCGACCTGCACGCCCGCTCGACCGGTGCTCTCGCCTCCGCGCTGGTGGGCCACCAGAGTGAAGTACTGGGCGACTACGAGGAGTTGGAGCGCGCCTCGAACGCCGCCTGGGACCGCGCCCAGCGCGAGCCGGACGCGCCCGTGCCGTCGTGGACGGTGTACGTGCTGGAGCCGGACGAGGTGGAGTTCTTCCAGGGGGACGCACGGCGACGGCATGTACGGCTCAACTACCGGCGGGTGGAGGGAACTTGGGTCAGGGAGCTGCTGTGGCCGTAGTCGTCCCCGGCATCGTCGTCGGTGACGCTCGCCAATTGCGCGGCTCTACGGCCGCTGCGAATCCACCGATTCCGACTTCGATTCCTACTTCGGTTCCTACTTCGGCTTCGGTTCCTGCTTCGGCGTCGGTTCCGGATCCGTGGCCAGCCGTGCGTGCAGATGCAGGTCCCGGAACGCGTCGTGCCGGCCCGCCTCGAACATCGCCCCGCGCAAGGTCCCCTCGTACGGGAATCCGCATCGCTCCGCTATCCGGCAGGACGCGTCATGGCCGAGCCCGTGGCCCAACTCCAGCCGGTGCAAGCCGAATTCGTCGAAGGCCCAACGTGCGGCCAGGGTGAGAGCGCGGGTGGCGACCTGGCGTCCGCGCGCCTCGGGCAGCACCCAGTAGCCGACCCGGGCGACTCGTATGACGTGGTCGACGTCGTTGATGCCGATGTGCCCGAGCGTCGCACCGCTGTCCGCGTCGGTGACGCAGAAGGACGCCCCAGCACCCTCCTCGGCCGCCCTGGCCCGCGCCCGCATTGACTCGCGCGCCCCGTGCCGGTCCTCGACCGGCTTGAGCGGCGTGTTCCACCGCTTGAACTCCGGGTCCGAATACCCACGCAGCCATGCCTCGACGTCCGCACCGGCCGCGACGTCCCAGGGGCGCAGCCGCAGACCGTAACCATGGAGTTCGGGGAAGGGGTGGGACGCGTGGGATTCGTACAAGCCGGTCATCGAGTCATTCAACAACGGAGGGCTGGGAGGGCCGACCGCGGGGGCGCCCCGGGCCGGCTCCCCGGCAGGGGCAGAGGCAGAGGCAGAGGCATGGGCAGAGGCAGAGGCAGAGGGCTAGGAAACGGGCCGGAACACGGGGACCGTGACCGAACCTTCCGCGCCCTCCCTGCCTTCCGCGCCCTCCGCGCTTTCCCTGCCCTCCGTGCCCTCCGTGCGGAAGGAGACCTCCAGCCCCATTCCGACCCGCAACGCCCCCTCCGCGCAGTCCACCACCTCGGTCATCATCCGCGGCCCCTCCGCCAGATCGACGACGGCGGCGACGTACGGCGTACGCGACCCGAACGGCGGCAGGTCGTTGCGGTGGACGACGGACCATGTGTAGAGCGTGGCGCGCCCGCTCGCCCGCTCCCAGGTCACGTCCTCGCTCCAGCAGTGCGGGCAGAACTCGCGGGGGTAGTGGTGGGCACGCCCGCACGCTCCGCAACGGCGCAGGAGAAGGTGCCCCTGGGCGGCCGCGTCCCAGTACGGGCGCGTGAAGGCGTCGACCTCCGGTACATCGAACCGCGCGGCCATCGGAACCACCACCCCAGCCATCAGAGGAACCAGCCCTTCTGGTCCTTGTGCCGCCAGCTCTCCGGCCACCACGGCCCGAGGCCGAAACGGAGAACAGCGACCCGTTCCGAGCCGGTGAGCCAGATCGTGTCCATACCTCACCTCGCTCCCGGCCCGTCCACAGCCACAGCCACAGCCACAGCCACAGATCTGACGATACGTCAGTTCAGCGCACGGCCAGCAGACGCGCAAGAGGCGTACGCCACTGATCCACCGGCGGGGTCTAGAACTGGACCCCGGTCGGCATCGCCCGCCCATACAACTCGTCGAGGCCGACCAGCAGTACGCCACCTCGCACGACTTCGGCGCGCAGCGCGTCGGTGAAGCCCGCGGCACTGAAACACGCCAGCCCGCAGTGCGTGGTGTCCATCCCCCGGCCGGCGAGCAGTTCCCTGGCCCGGCCGAGCCGCTCCAGATGACCGACCCCCATGACGGTGCCCCATTTCACCTCTCCGAGCAGAGCAACCGACGGCCTGCTCCCCCCGGACCCCGGTTCGACCACCGCCACGTCGATCTGAATCTGCCGACGCTCCTTGGGGTCGGTCACCACACCGCCGCCCACTTCACCCAGGGACGTACTGAGCAGGGACCGCCCTGGTCCGAGCACGTATTCACGGCACATCGCCTCGAAGTGAGGCCCGGCCACCTGCGCAGCGAAACGCTCCGCCGCCTGCCCCCACACCTCCGCGGCCTGACCGCTCTCCAGTCGCGCCCAGGAGGGACGCATGACGGCCTCATAGAAGTTGATCAGCGGTTCGGTGATGCGGTACTGCGACTTCCCGGCACGGAAGACATCCAATTCCCGCACCAGCAGGTGGCTGTCCTCCAAGACGTTGAGCGGATGCGAGATGTCGACCGATTTGCGGCCGATGTAACCCGCGATGCCGCCGCGCGTCGTATTGCCCTGCGCCACGGCAGCCAGGACCGAGTGATACAGCGCCGTGTCGCGGATGTCCGCTTCCTCGGCAAGCAGGTACCGCGCTTCACGGAAGAGGGGGCTGAGCGGCGAGAGGACCGTACGACAGATCCAGCCGTCGAAGTCGCGGAGGCTCGCGGGAACATCGTCCGCCAGGAACTGACGACGGTATGCGGGCGTACCTCCGACAACGGCATGCAGCCGGGCGGCGAGCGCGGGGTCGGTGACGCTCCAGAAGTCCGCGGCCGCTCGATACCCGAAGGGCCGCACGACGAGTTCCAGCTGTGCCCGGCCTCGCAGGGGCGCGGTACTGGCCAGGAGACCACCCATGACGGACATCGCCGAACCACACAGGAGCAGCCTCATGCGGCTCTCCTCCACCTGGAAACGGTCGATCTCGCGCTGGATGAGCGACGGGAGCTCCGGAGCGACCTTGACCAGGTACGGGAACTCGTCGATGACTACGAGAAACGGGTCGCCCGGCGGCGACCCCACCGAGGCGCCTCTCTTTCCGCGGGCGGCCAGCCCGAAGAGATAGGAGACCGCGTCGTCCCAGGTGGCGAAGGAGAAAGGTACGGGGGAACCCACGTGTTCGGCCAGGGCGGCACTGAACTGACGAAGGGACTCCGCCTCGGTTCCCGCCGTGGCGCCGAAGTAGAAGCCTCCACACTGCTCGACGAGCGCCCGCAGGAGGTAGGTCTTACCCATGCGGCGCCTCCCACTGACGATGCCGAGCATGGCGTGCGGCAGGGGGCGGCCCACAAAGGCGGTGAGCCCGTCCCATTCGGCGCCGCGGTCGTAGACGTGGGACGGCTTGCCGGGCAATGCCTGACGCTGCACGTTGACTCCTTAGGGGTGCACCCCTAAGGAGTATATCCCTAAGAAGCTACTGAGCCATCAGAGCAGGACTGAGCCACAGAGCAGGACAGTGACGATCGCGAGCCCGAGAGTCGCAACTCCCACGAATGCTCGGCCTCCACGAACCCGCGCCCACCACGCCGTCGGACGACGGCGAGGCCCTTCGCCCCACCTACGAGCAGCACCTCACCCGGCTGGGCCTGTCGATCAGGGACGTGAGCTCCTGGCGCCCTCCCGCGCCAAGACGAGGCAGGCCCCGCAAGGGCGCACAGTGTCGCGCCCCCGTCTCACACCACACCGAACTCACACGTTCCATGAGACCTACGCCACGAGTTCCACACACCCCTCCTACAGTCGTGATCTATTCGCAACCGATTCCCGGCTTGACCGAGACCCATCAAGTCACGACGTGAATACGCTCAGGCACATGGCCGACTCGAATGGCGACTCCACACCGCCCGCGGACCCCGCGGTACCGACCCACCACGACCGCCCCGTGTACGTCATCGGGGGCGGCCCGGGCGGCCTCGCCGCGGCGTACGCGTTGCGCGCCCACGGCGTTCGGGCCGTCGTGCTCGAGAAGTCCGAGCAGGTCGGGGCGTCCTGGCGGCGGCACTACGACCGCCTGCACCTGCACACCACGCGGCGGCTGTCTGGGCTGCCGGGACTTCGCATGCCGCGCTCGTTCGGGCGGTGGGTGTCGCGGGACAACGTGGTGCGGTACCTGGAGAAGTACGCCGAGCACCACGAGCTGGAGATCGTCACCGGGGTCGAGGTCTCCCGCGTGGAGCCCTTGGGCGACGGCAGCGGGTGGCTGCTGCACGCCACCGGCGGACGTGAGCTGACGGGCAGCGCGGTCGTGGTCGCCACCGGCTACAACCACACGCCGCGCGTGCCGGAATGGCCCGGCCGCGACGCGTACAAGGGCGAGCTGCTGCACGCCGGCGAGTACCGCAACCCCGCCCCCTACGCCGGCCGCGACGTCCTCGTCGTCGGCGTCGGCAACACCGGTGCCGAGATCGCCGTCGACCTCGTCGAGGGCGGGGCCCAGCGGGTACGGCTCTCGGTGCGGACCGCGCCGCACATCGTGCGCCGGTCGACGGCCGGCTGGGCGGCCCAGAACACCGCGGTCCTCGTACGGCGGCTACCGGTCGGCCTGGTGGACCGGATGGCCCGGCCGCTGGCGAAACTCAGCGTGCCGGACCTGTCGGCGAAGGGGCTCCCCCGGCCCGACACCGGCCTCTACTCGCGCGTGAACGAGGGGTCCATTCCCGTCCAGGACGTCGGCCTCATCGACGCCGTCCGGAAAGGGCGGGTCGAGGTCGTGGCTGCGGTCGACGGGTTCGAGGACGGCAAGGTCGTCCTCGCGAACGGCGACCGGATCGGCCCGGACGTCGTCATCGCCGCGACCGGCTACCGGCGCGCGCTGGAAGGCATCGTCGGCCACCTCGACGTACTCGACGGGCGAGGTCGCCCCGTCGTGCACGGCGCCCGCACACCGAAGAACGCCCGCGGCCTGTACTTCACCGGCTTCACCAACCCCATCAGCGGCATGCTCCGCGAACTGGCCATCGACGCCGAGAAGATCGCGCGGGCGATCGCACGCGACGCGGAGCGAAGGCATCCGTCCCGCATCACACCCTGAGCCACCCCCGGCGGGTCCGCCGATGCCCACGATGCCCACCGACGTTGCCGACGCCCGCCAGGTCCTGGCGGGTCCTGGCGGATTCGGACGGGACCTGGCGGGTTCTGGCGGTCCTGGCAGATTCAGGCAGGCTCGGGTTCTCGCGGGTTCGAGTTCTCGCGGGACCTGGAAGGTTCGGACGGATCCTGACAGGTTCGGACGGGTCCTGGCGGGTTCAGGCAGGTCCTGGCAGATTCAGGCCGGTTCGGGTTCTCGCGGGTTCGGGTTCTCGCAGGTTCGGGTTCTCGCAGGTTCAGGTTCTCGCGGGTTCGAGTTCTCGCGGGTTCGAGTTCTCGCGGGACCTGGAAGGTTCGGACGGATCCTGACAGGTTCGGACGGATCCTGACAGGTTCGGACGGGTCCTGGCGGGTTCAGGCAGGTCCTGGCAGATTCAGGCCGGTTCGGGTTCTCGCGGGTTCGGGTTCTCGCAGGTTCGGGTTCTCGCGGGACCTGGCGGGTGTAGCGGGTGCGGCTTTCGGATGGGTTCTGCCGCGCCCTGACGGGCTCTCTTGGGTCCCGACCCAGTTCCTGGCGTCTCCGGCGACGGCCGCAGAGTTCCGGTGACGGCCATAGCGGGTACGAACCCATGTACGGCTCCTTTCGCCCGCCACACGTTTTCGTGCGTGGAGCCCGGTGCCCGCCACAAGTTCTTTGCGTGCAGACCAGTTCCTGACGTGGCGTCAGTTCCAGTAATCTGACACTGCGTCAGTTATTGGCAGCCACACAGGAGCGGGCGGACCGATGCTTGGATCAACCCACGGCACCCTCACCACCGACTCCCGCCGGGCTCGGGTCACCGCCTGCGGCGAGCAACCGGCACCTGCCGTGCACGGCAGGCCTGCCGCCACCGACGACCTCGACGTCAGCGGCCGGCCGCTGTACGCCGGCGTACCCGACCTCGACCGCTTCTTCCGGCCCGAGTCCGTGGCCGTCATCGGCGCCTCGGACACCGAGGGGCGGCCGAACACCGGTATCACCCAGCAGTTGCTGGCCTGGGCCGAGCGGGTCGGCGCGCGACTGCACCCGGTGCATCCCACGCGTCAGTCCGTCTTCGGCATACCGTGCGTCCCTTCTGTCGCGGACCTGCCCGAGCAGGTCGACCTGGCCGTGCTGCTGATCTCCGATCCCCTTCCCGTGATCGAGGAACTCGCCGAGGCCAAAGTGAAGTTCGCGGTCGCCTTCGCCTCCGGGTTCGCCGAGACCGGGGCGGAGGGTGCCGCCGCGCAGGCCCGGCTCACCGCCGCCGTGGAGCGCTCCGGGCTACGGCTGCTCGGGCCGAACACCAACCTCAACGCCTTCGAGAAGTTCCGCGACGACCTGGACGGACCGGCGATCGCGCTGATCACCCAGTCCGGGCACCAGGGGCGTCCCGTCTTCACGATGCAGGAACTCGGCGTACGGCTCTCGCACTGGGCGCCCACCGGCAACGAGGCCGACCTGGAAACCGCCGACTTCATCTCCTACTTCGCCGAGCGGCCGGAGGTCGGTGCCATCGCCTGCTACGTCGAAGGGCTGAAGGACGGCCGCTCCTTCCTCCTCGCCGCCGACCGGGCCGCCCGGCGCGGTGTCCCCGTCGTCGCGGTCAAGGTCGGCCGCACGGAGACCGGGGCCCGGACGGCCGCCTCACACACCGGCAAGCTGACCGGCGCCGACGCGGTGGTGGACGCGGCGATGCGGCAGTACGGCGTGATCCGCGTCGACGGCCTCGACGAACTCCAGGACACCGCCGCCCTGTTGGCCCGCGCCCGCACCCACACGCTGACCACGGGCGCCGACGGTGTCGTCGTCTATTCGATCTCGGGCGGCACGGGCGCGCACTTCTCCGACCTGGCGACGGAGGCGGGGCTGCGGCTGCCCCGGCTTTCGGAGGACAAGCAGGCCGAGCTGCACCAGTGGATACCCGAGTACCTCGACGTCGCCAACCCCGTCGACAACGGCGGGCACCCGGTCGGCGACTGGCGCGGCCGCAAGATCATCGACGCGATCCTCGCCGACCCGTCGGTCGGTGTGCTGATCTGCCCCATCACCGGGCCCTTCCCTCCGATGAGCGACAAGCTGGCGCAGGATCTGGTGGACGCGGCGGAACAGACGGACAAGCTGGTGTGCGTGGTGTGGGGGTCGCCGGTCGGCACCGAGTCCGCGTACCGCGACACGCTGCTGGGCTCGTCGCGCGTCGCCACGTTCCGCACGTTCGCGAACTGCATCACGGCCGTCCGCGCCCACCTCGACCATGCCCGGTTCACCTCCTTCTACCGCTCCCCTTTCGACGAGGCGCCGCGCACCCACTCGCCGTCCTTCCGCAAGGCGCAGGCCCTCATGCGTCCGGGACAGCAGCTGAGCGAACACGCGGCGAAGCAGCTTCTGCGCGCGTACGGGATCCGGGTGCCGCGCGAGCAGTTGGTGACCAGCGCGGCGGCGGCCGTCCGGGCGGCCGGGCTCGTCGGCTACCCCGTCGTCATGAAGGCCTCCGGCGCGCAGCTCGCCCACAAGACCGAACTCGGCCTCGTGAAGATCGGCTTGACCTCCGCCAGCCAGGTCCGGGACGCCTACCGGGAGATGACCGACATCGCCCGCTACGAGGACGTCTCGCTCGACGGTGTCCTGGTCTGCCAGATGGTCGAGCCCGGTGTCGAGATGGTCGTGGGCGTCACGCACGACGAGCTCTTCGGACCCACCGTGACGGTCGGACTCGGCGGCGTGCTCGTCGAGGTGCTGCGGGACACGGCCGTACGCGTGCCGCCGTTCGGCGAGGACCAGGCGCGGGACATGCTCTCCGAGCTCCGGGGGCGCGCACTCCTCGACGGAGTCCGCGGTCGTCCTCCGGCCGACCTCGACGCGCTGGTCGAGGTCGTGCTGCGAGTCCAGCGTATGGCTCTCGAACTCGACGGGGAGTTGGCGGAGCTCGACATCAATCCGCTGATGGTGCTGCCGCGGGGGCAGGGGGCGGTGGCCCTGGACGCGCTGGCGGTGTGCCGCTGACGGTTGCCTCCGGCGGTTGGGCGGTTGGGTTGTTTGTTTGTCTGCGGGTGGGTGGGGGCTGGTCGCGCAGTTCCCCGCCCCTTGGGTGTGTGGGGGGTCGGGGTCGCGTCGGGACATCCGACCGCCGCTCTGAGGTAGTCGGGTTGGCCGGGAAGCGCGGCGCTCGGACGCCCCGGCACGCCCCCTCACGCCGACGGAAGGCTGCGGATGGGTGGGGGCTGAGGGCCCCGTCAGGGGCGCGGGGAACTGCGCGACCAGCCGCTGACGGCCCGCACCATAGGAACCGGCGCGAGGCACCGCTTTTAGGGGCGCGGGGAACTGCGCGACAAGCCCCCACCCACCCGCACTGTACGAACCGACCTGAGGCGCGCTTTCAGGGGCGCGGGGAACTGCGCACCCGGCCCCCACCAGCCCGCACCAAACAATCGCCCCACCGCCGGAGACACTCACACCCACGTACGAAACGGAGAACCCCATGTCCGCCACCACCCCCCGCGAATCCCTTGACTCATTGGTACTTCACGCCACTGACAATCAGGTCTCCTGGATCACCCTCAACCGCCCCGAAGCCATGAACGCCATCACCTCCGACCAGCGAGAACGCCTGATTCAACTTCTCGCCGAAGCCTCTACCGACCCCGACGTACGGGCCGTCGTGATCACCGCGACGGGCCGCGGCTTCTGCGCGGGTGCGGACCTGCGCGGCGGTCCGCCCAGCGGGGACCGCGTCGCCGGCGACGTAAGCCGAGTCATCCGCCTCGGCGCACAACGCCTGATCTCCGCGGTCCTCGACTGCGAGAAGCCGGTGATCGCCGCGGTGAACGGCACGGCGGCCGGAATCGGCGCCCACCTCGCATACGCCTGCGACCTGGTCGTCGCCGCCGAGTCGGCCAGGTTCATCGAGGTGTTCGTACGCCGTGGCCTGGTTCCGGACGGCGGCGGCGCGTATCTCCTCCCCCGCCTGATCGGCCCACAACGGGCGAAGGAGCTGATGTTCTTCGGCGATGCCCTGACCGCCGCGGACGCGGAACGCCTCGGCCTCGTCAACCGTGTCGTACCGGCCGAGGACCTGGAAAAGACGGCCCGCACCTGGGCCGAACGCCTCGCCACCGGCCCGACCAGGGCCCTCGCCCTCACGAAACAACTGGTGAACGCATCCCTGGACACCGACCGCGCCACCGCCTTCGCCACCGAGGCCACCGCGCAGGAGATCAACATGACGACGACGGACGCGAACGAGGGGGTGGCGGCGTTCGTGAAGCGCCGCGGACCGGAGTTCCGAGGCCGCTGAGCATCCCATCCCCCAGGCCCGCTCCGGCCCTTCGCACCGCTCCAGGGCTTCCTATCTGACGTACCGTCAGCTTCAATGGGTGATGTGATGGGACACGCAGGAATGGCCGCCGCAGCAGTCCGCTACCTCAGGTCAGCCGGAGCCCCGACGGCCGCGGGCCCCGTCGAACCACTGCCGCGCCCGGATCTGCGCGCCGTCGGCGACGACGAGCGAACCCCGATCCATCCCGCCGAATTCCGGCGCGTACTGGGCAACTTCGCGACCGGCGTGACGGTCGTCACCGCACCGGCCACCACACCCGAAGCCGAAGACGACCCCACCGGCCTGGCCCGCCTGACCGGCCCCGCCGGCTTCGCCTGCCAGTCCTTCTCCTCCCTCTCACTCGACCCGCCACTCGTCGCCTTCATGGTCGGCCGTACGTCGACCACCTGGCCGCGCATCGCCCGCGCGGGCGTCTTCTGCGTGAACGTCCTGGGCGCCCACCAGGGCGAGTTGTGCCGGGGCTTCGCGGTGAGCGGAACGGACAAGTTCGCCGGGGTCGAGTACGACGCGGCGCCGGTCTCCGGCTCCCCACGCCTCGCGGGCGCCCCCGCGTGGATCGACTGCACGATCCACGCCATGCACACGGGCGGCGACCACCTGATCGTGGTGGGACGGGTGGACGCACTGGGTACGTCCGACGATGCCGACGACACCCCGCTGCTGTTCCACCGGGGCCGGTTCGGCCGGTTCGGCCCGCTCACGGACTGACGGTTGCCGGACTGGCGTCCAGAACCGGCCGCCGCCGAATCACCAAGGCCATCAGCGCCGCCGCCGCGCACAGCGCCCCGGAGGCGTACCACATCACGTCGTACGAGCCGAAGGTGTCCCGAGCGATGCCCCCGAGCAACGCGACGAGGGCGGCACCCACCTGGTGGGAGGCCAGGACCCAGCCGAACACGATGGCGCTGTCGTCGCCGAAATGCTCGCGGCAGAGGGCGATGGTGGGCGGGACCGTGGCGACCCAGTCGAGACCGTAGAAGACGATGAAGAAGATCATCGGGGGGTGGACGCTCGGTGCGAGGAGCATCGGGAGGAAGAGGAGCGACACGCCGCGCAGGGCGTAGTAGACCGCCAGCAGTCGTCGCGGCTCGAAGCGGTCCGTGAACCAGCCGGAGGCGATCGTGCCGACGACGTCGAAGACGCCGATGACCGCGAGCAGCGACGCGGCCGCCGTGATGGGCATGCCGTGATCGTGGGCCGCGGGCACGAAGTGGGTCTGGATCAGGCCGTTCGTCGAGGCCCCGCAGATCGCGAACGTACCGGCCAGCAGCCAGAACGGACCGGTGCGCGCCGCCGAGAAGAGGACCTTCACCGCCCGCCGCGCCGCCCCGGGCATGGGCGGCGGCTTCTCGACGAACTCCGTCGCCCCGTACGGCTTCAGTCCCACGTCCGCCGGGTGGTCCCGCAGCAGCAGCCACACGAAGGGGACGACCGCGAGGGCCGCCAGCGAGACCGTCACCGCCGCCGGACGCCAGTCGTGCTCCGACACGATCCACGACAACACCGGCAGGAAGATCAACTGGCCTGAGGCCGAGGCCGCCGTGAGGATGCCCGTCACCAGGCCGCGCCGCTCGGTGAACCAGCGGTTCGTGACGGTCGCGGCGAAGGCCAGCGCCATCGAACCCGAACCCAGGCCGACCAACAGCCCCCAGCACAGCAGCAGTTGCCATGCCGCCGTCATCCACACCGTGGCACCCGAGCCGAGCGCGATCACCACCAGGGCGAGCGCGACCACCCGCCGGATGCCGAACCGGTCCATCAGCGCGGCGGCGAACGGCGCCGTGAGACCGTACAGCGCGAGGTTGATGGAGACCGCGAGACCGATCGTGCCGCGCGACCAGTGGAACTCCTGGTGCAACGGGTCGATCAGCAGCCCGGGCAGCGACCGGAAAGCCGCGGCCCCGATGATCGTCACGAAGGTAACGGCGGCCACGAACCACGCCCGGTGCACCCGAGTGCGACGCCTTCCGGTCTCGGACTCCCGAGCGGCTGCGACCACGGCAGCGGCTTCAGATGCGGAGGCGGATGCGGCTCCGGATGCGGTGCCAGGTGCCGCTTCGGCCGCGGCATCGGATGTCTGTGTCACGTCATAGAGCTTCCGGCCCGTGAGCCCCACGAGCGAGTGGCCCGAAGGACATCATTCGCTAGGATCGGGCCATGGGTACCTACACGGGAACGGGCACGCACACGGATACTCAGACCCCTCTCCGTCCACACGGTCGACACCGTCGGCACCGCGTCGTCGTCCTCGCCCTGGACGGCCTCCTCCCCTTCGAGCTGGGCATTCCGCAACGGATCTTCGGTCGCGCCCGCGACGCGGAGGGCCGGAAGCTGTACGAGCTCGTCACCTGCTCGATCCGGCCGCCGGGCCCGGTCGAGACGGACGCCGACTTCTCCGTGCTCGTCGAGAACGGGCCTGAGGCCCTGGCCACCGCCGACACCGTCGTCGTCCCGGCCTTCTACGACCGCGGCCCGGTCCACGACGAGGGCGTGGTCACCGAGGAACTGGCCGCCGCCCTCGCGCACATCCGGCCCGGCACCCGGCTCGTCTCCATCTGCACGGGCGGATACGTCCTCGCCGCCGCCGGATACCTCGACGGCCGCCCGGCGACCACGCACTGGTCCTCCGCCGAGCACTTCCAGCGCCTCTTCCCGAAGGTCCGGGTCGACGCGGACGTGCTGTTCATCGACGACGGCGACGTGCTGACCTCCGCCGGTGTCGCGGCCGGCATCGACCTGTGCATCCACATCGTGCGCCGCGACCACGGCACGGCCGTCGCCAACGAGGTGGCCCGCCGCACGGTCGTACCGCCGCACCGCGACGGCGGACAGGCGCAGTACATCCAACGCCCCGTGCCCGAGCCGCAGTTGGCCACCACGACCGCCGCCCGCGCCTGGGCCCTGAGCCGTCTGCACGAGCCGATCCAGCTCCGCGACATGGCCGAGCAGGAGTCCATGTCGGTACGCACCTTCACGCGCCGCTTCCGCGAGGAGGCCGGCGTCAGCCCCGGCCAGTGGCTCACCCAGCAACGTGTCGAACGCGCCCGGCACCTCCTCGAATCCACCGACCTCGGCATCGACCAGGTGGCCCACGACTCCGGCTTCGGCACGGCCCAGTCGATGCGCCAGCACCTACAGTCGGCGCTCGGAGTCACGCCGACCGCGTATCGCCGTACCTTCCGATCGGACAACCTCGCGTCCAACCTGGTCTCCGGCGCCGGAAGTTGACGGCGCCTCTCCCGCCCGGCCCCGCTCGCCCCACGCGCCTATGAGGGCCAGCACCATCGTCAGCCCCACCCCCGCCAGGATCGCCGTCGAGGGCGCCACGACCTGGAGCAGGGCGCCCGCGAAGGAACCGGTCGCGGCGTAACCGGCGCCCACGGCCGCGTACATCACGGAGTAGCCCGCGGCCAGGGCGCTCGGCGGGAGGGCCTCGCGCAGGGCGACGTTGCGGGTGAGCGTCGCGCCCGCCTGGAACATGCCCGCGGCGACCAGGGCAACGGCCATCCAGGCGAGGTCCGGTATCAGCGCGACCAGCGCCACACAGGCCGAGACGCCGGTCATCAGCACCAGACTTCGCGTACGCAGCTGTCCCGGCCAGGAACGCAGCCCGTAGACGAACGCACCGACCGCCGAGCCGAGGGAGAACCCGACGAGCAGCGGGCCCGACCAGCCGACACCTGTGCCGCGCTGCTCCATGAGTGCGGGCAGCACGAGTTCGGCGAGGGCGAGCAGGGAGAGGCTGGCCGCACCCGTGAAGTACACCGGCCAGGCCCGGACCAGGATGCGCACCATCGACTCGCCGTCGCGGTCCGTCTCGTCCGCCGACCAGCCCGTCGGCAGCGCCCACAGACCCCCCACCGAGGCCGCCATCAGGGCAGCCGCCAGCAGCAGCGGAACCCAGGGGGCGACTCCGAGCGCGAATCCCGCGACCGCGGCCGGCGACAGGGCCCATATGACTGAGGTCAACACCGACTCGAGCGAAAGCGCCTGTGCGACGGACCGCTCCGGAACCAGTTCGGTCAGCAGCGTCCGCAGGCCCCCGGTCACGGCCGCCGGAGCGGAGCCCGCGACCAATGCGAACGCGCCGAGTACCACCGGGTGTGCCTCCGGCAGCGCGCCCAGTCCCGCGAAGCCGACGGCCCCCACCACCAGGCCCAGGGCCAGCTGTGGGCGGGCCCGCTCCGGCCGCATCCGCATGCCGAGCAGCGGTGCGCCGACGATCTCGCCGATCACGTACACCGCCGCGAGGATCGCGCCCAGCGTGTAGCCGCCGGGGCGCTCGCGCACGAGGAACACGAGGGCGAGGGGTGCCATGGCCACCGGCATTCTCGCGCCGATGGCCACAAGCGCCCAGGTCAGCACCCGTTTGGAGGCGACATCGCGGTAGGTCATGGCGACGACGTTATGGGACGGCACTGACAGCGGCCCACAGGATTTCCGGCCCTGTGGACAACTCCGCGTGCCGGACATCGGCGCCCCTGACCAGACCTCGGCGACAGCGACAGCGACAGCGACAGCGACTCGACCTCGCCATCACCGCGACGTCAAAACGTCAGCACCGCCCGAGCCACCCGCCCCGCATGCGCGTCCGCCGCCGCCTTCTCGAAGTCCTCCACCGGATACGTCTGCGTCACCAACTCGTCCAGCAGCAGCCGCCCTTCCCGGTACAGCTCCGCGTACAGCGCGATGTCCCGTTGCGGGCGCGACGAGCCGTAGCGGCAGCCGAGGATGGACTTGTCGAGGTACATCGACGAGACGAGGAAGGACGCCTCGGCCGTCGCCGGGGGAACCCCGAGGAGGACCGCCTGGCCGTGTCGGTCCAGCAGGTCGATGGCCTGGCGGATGAGTTCCACGCGGCCGACGCACTCGAAGGCGTGGTCCGCGCCCGTGGGGAGGATGTCCTTCACCCCCTCCGTCGAGGGCAGGAAGTGCGTCGCCCCGAACTGCCGCGCCGTCGCCTCCTTCGCCGGGTTGGCATCCACCGCGACGATCTTCAGCGCACCGGCGATCCGTGCTCCCTGGATCACATTGAGCCCGATCCCGCCCGTGCCGATGACGACCACGCTCTCCCCGTGATCCACCCGCGCACGGTTGAGCACGGCACCGACCCCGGTCAGCACCCCGCACCCGATCAGCGCGGCGCAGGCCATCGGAATGTCCTTCGGGATCCGGACCGCCTGCACGGCCTTCACCAACGTCCGTTCCGCGAAGGCCGAGTTGGAAGCGAACTGGTACACGGGCCGACCGTCACGCGTGAACGGCTGGGCCGGCCTCCCGATCGCCTTCCGGCACATCGTCGGCCGTCCCCGGTCGCACTGTGCGCACGCACCGCAGTTCGCGAGCGTGGACAAGGAGACATGATCTCCGGGCTGAACATGGGTGACGCCCACACCCACCGCCTCGACCACACCCGCGCCCTCATGGCCGAGCACCACAGGAACCGGGAAAGGTATGGTCCCGTCCACCACCGACAGATCGCTGTGGCACAGCCCGGCCGCCGCGATCGCGACCTGCACCTCGCCGGGCCCGGGGTCTCGTACCTCCAAGTCGTCCACGACCTGGGTCTGCTTCCCGTCGAAGACCACACCTCGAAAGACCCCACCTCGGGAGAGCCCGTCCCGGGAGACCTCACCTCGGGTGACCCCGTCTCGCATCGCGCCCATACTCAACCCCTCGGCTCCCTGGGAAGGCCGAGCACGCGCTCGGCGATGATCGTGCGCTGGATCTCGTCCGAGCCCCCGTAGACGGTGTCGGCCCGGCTGAAGAGGAACAGGTGCTGCAGAGCGTCCAGTTCGTACGGCTTCGAGGCCGACCAGTCCACCGGCCCCACCGCCGCGCCCGCGCCCCGCACCTGCACGGCCAGCTCACCGAGCCGCTGATGCCACCGCCCCCACAGCAGCTTGGCCACACTGGGGGCACCGAGATCGGCCGAACTCCCCAGCGTCCGCAAGGCGTTCCACCGCATGGCGCGCAGCTCGGCCCACTGCCGTACGAGACGGTCACGTACGACGGGATCGTCCACCGCACCCGTAGCGACGGCCACCTCGACCACCCGCCCCAACTCCTTCGCGAAGCCGATCTGTTGGGCCAGCGTGGAGACGCCCCGTTCGAAGCCCAGCAGCCCCATCGCGACCTGCCACCCGTTCCCCTCGCCCCCGACAACGTGCTCCACGCGCGCGTGCGCACCGTCGAAGAAGACCTCGTTGAACTCGCTCGTCCCGGTCATCTGGCGGATCGGCCGGACTTCGATGCGACCCGGCTGGTCCATGGGCACGAGCAGGAAGCTCAGCCCGTGATGCCGCCGGGATCCCGTTTCCGTGCGGGCCAGGACGAAGCACCAGTCCGCCTCGTGGGCGAGCGAGGTCCAGATCTTCTGCCCGGTGATCCGATACGTGCCCGTGTCCGCATCCCGTACCGCCGCCGTCCGAACCCCCGCGAGGTCCGAACCCGCGCCGGGCTCGCTGTACCCCTGGCACCAGAGCTCCTCGCCGCGGGCGATCGGCGGCAGGAAGCGTTTCTTCTGTTCGTCGCTGCCGTTGGCGATGAGCGTGGGGGCGAGGAGGTTCTCGCCGATGTGCCCGGAGCGAGCGGGGGCCCGGGAGCGGGCGTACTCCTCCGCCCAGGCGACCTGTTGGGTGAGGCCGGCCCGCCGGTTGCCGTAGCCGTCCTCGGGCCAGCCAAGGCCTATCCAACCGGCCTTGCCGAGCGCGCGTTCCCACGTCCTGCGCTCCTCGGCATCCGTTGCGTGCTCCGCGAGCCACGCCCGCGCCTCCGCACGAAACGCCTCGTCCGACGGTGTGAATCCGAACTCCATGAAGTACTCCCGCCCGCCTGGATAGGGACGCGGGGCTGTGACGTTCGTGGCTCCGCCGTGTGGGCGTGACCGGCCACAGACAACCCGCACCCACCGAACCGCCCAGCCCCTGCGGCGCCCGTCACGCCCGCCGCGCGGAGCGCCTCGCCGCTTCCGCCATCTCCTCCACCTGCTCGAGCATCGGCATCGGGTCCACGCCCACGGTCCCCGGCAGGAAGTCCGCGATCCTCTCCGGCGTCCAGGACCCCTCCGCGTACGCGGCGCGGAGTTCCCGCGGCTGCGCCCACACCGCGATCTTCGGCCCGGCGATCGTGTAGACCTGCCCGGTGATCCGCTCCTCGCGGGCCCGGTCCGACAGCAGATAGGCGACCAGCGCGGCCACGTCCTCGGGCTCGCCGATCTCCTTCAACTCCATCGGCACGTTCGCCGACATGCGCGTACGGGCGACCGGTGCGACCGCGTTCGCCGTCACCCCGTACTTGTGGAGGCCCAGCGCCGCGCTCCGTACGAGCGAGATGATCCCGCCCTTCGCCGCGCTGTAGTTGGCCTGGGAGACGGATCCCTGATGGTTGCCGCTCGTGAACCCGATGAGCGTCCCGGACCGCTGCCCCCGCATCACCGCCGACGCCGCGCGGAACACCGTGAACGTGCCCTTCAGATGCGTGGCGAGGACCGGATCCCACTCCTCCTCGGACATGTTGAAGAGCATCCGCTCGCGCAGGATGCCGGCCACGCAGACGACCCCGTCGAGCCGCCCGTACTCCTCCACCGCCGTGTCGACGACCCGCTGCCCGCCCGCCATCGTCGAGATGTCGTCGGCCACCGCGACCGCGTCCCCGCCCGCCGCCTCGATCTCCTTGACCACGGCATCGGCCACCGAGCTCGTCGGCTCCGCCCCCTCGATCGACACCCCGAAGTCGTTGACGACGACCCGCGCCCCTTCAGCCGCGGCCGCCAGCGCGACCGCGCGTCCGATGCCCCGCCCCGCCCCGGTCACGGCGACGACCTTGCCTGCCAAGAAGTTCCCCACGCCCCGGCCCCTTCCCGCAGTTTCTGACGGTCCGTTAGATTCGACTCAGATTCTACGACCCGTCAGATACCCGAAGACAAGCCCTGGGGAGGGTCCATGTCACTGCCGACGCTGCATCCGGCGTTCCACGACATCGCCAAGCGCGTGAACAACTGGGGCCGTTGGGGCGCCGACGACGAGATCGGCACGCTGAACCTCATCACCGACGCGGTCGTCCGCGAGGCCGCCGCGACCGTCCGTACGGGCCGCCGCGTCCCCCTCGCCCTCCCCCTCCAGCAGGACGGCGTGCAGACCGGCATGATCCCGGGCCGGATCAACCCGCTGCACGCGATGGTGCAGATCAACCAGGAGATCTTCGGCCCCGGCACGGTCGCGTGCAACGACGACGCGGTGACGATGGGCCTCCAGGCGGCCACTCACTGGGACGCGCTCACCCATGTCTCACACTCGGGAAAGATCTACAACGGCCGCCCGGCCGACACCGTCACGGCCCACGCGGGCGCCGAGTTCAGCGGCATCGACAAGCCCCGGCACATCGTCTCGCGCGGCATCCTCCTGGACGTGGCCCGCGCACGCGGCAAGGAGCGCCTGGACGGCGGCCACCCGGTCACCCCCGAGGACCTGGAGGCGGCCGAGGAACTCGCCGGCACACAGGTCCGCGCCGGCGACATCGTCCTGGTCCGCACCGGCCAGATCCAGCTCTACTTGGCCGGCGACAAGCACGCGTACGCGTACCCGTCCCCCGGACTCTCCGTCCGCACCCCGGAGTGGTTCCACGCGCGCGACGTCGCGGCGGTCGCGAACGACACCATGACCTTTGAGATATTTCCGCCGGAAATAGAGGATTTGTGGCTGCCTGTGCACGCTCTCGACCTCGTCGAGATGGGCATGCTCCAAGGCCAGAACTGGAATCTCGAAGAGTTGTCCACAGCCTGTGGACAAGAATCCCGGTACGTGTT
The DNA here is from genome assembly GCF_052245575.1 of Streptomyces sp. 2A115. NCBI lineage: Bacteria > Bacillati > Actinomycetota > Actinomycetes > Kitasatosporales > Streptomycetaceae > Streptomyces > Streptomyces sp. 2A115. The sequence continues at coordinate 155,195 of NZ_JBQQCG010000006.1, forward strand.
CCTGCTGTCGGCGATGCCCGAACCGTTCGTCGGCGGCACAGGGACCCCCGTGGCACCGGTCGCCATCCTCTGAGACACCCCTGAGCGACCCCGCCGAACAGGCGACGACACCTTGAGAGAGCAGGGCCCGCAAGAAGGGTCGGCTGGCGGCGCGTCACTGCTCGCCCCGAGCACAGCACCGCGCGCCGCCATCCGGCTCCGGCGTACCCGCCCCGCTCCTGACCCCGTAGGAGCCGACGCCGAATCACGATCCGCACTCGTCAAGGGCTCCCGTCACCGAAACCCTCGTCGTCCCCTCACGGCGAATCGCTGACCACAAGCGTGATCAAACGGACAGGTCACGTCAATACCCACTCGGGGATTCGCCACTTACGCACCTTTTGCGAGGGTCACCGGCGGAAGCACTGCCCGGCGCACCCGGCGGCACCGGACGCCCGAAACCCCGACGCCGTGCGCCGACGCCACGGGGCACGCCCCGCTCAGACCGCCTCGTACGCCAGATCCCCGTACGCCACCGGAGCCGAGTCGCACGTCGCCCTGACCGCGGCCTGGGGTGAACAGCTGTCCACCTCGCACCAGATGCTCTTGCCGACGCCCTCGGAGTTCCAGCCCCAGCGGTCGGCGAGGCCGTCGACGAGCGCCAGGCCGCGGCCGTTGGTCTCGTCGCCGTCAGCGCACCGGGGGCGGGGCGGGCGGGCGCTGGCGTCGGCGACCTCCAGACGGACGGTGGCGGAGGTCTCCCCCACGGCCGCGTCCCCCGCCGCATCCGGCAGCGACAGGCGCAGCACGGCGGGTCGGCCGGTGTGCACCACGGCGTTGGTGACGAGTTCCGAGACGAGCAGGATCAGCGTCTCCGCGAGCGGTTCATCGACCCCTATCCCGGACCCGGCAAGCCGCGAACGGGCCCACCTCCGGGCTCGCCCCACCTCCGCGGGGTCGGGCCGGATCTCCAGCTGCACTTGAAGCACCTGCACCGCTCACACCATCCGAACCGGCGGACACATCGCCTCGCGCCTCGCAAGGGCCACGATCGTGGTCAGAAAAGGGCTCACGGAACGTGATTCCCTTACGAGACAGCATGGTTGACGTACAGTCACCCCAACAAGCGCTTCGGGCATATTCCAGCGCGAAGGAGTACGCGTGCGGCATACTGTGCGACGCTCGCCACGGGGAGTCGAACAAGCAGGTACGATCCTTCGCCCTGCCCTGCGAGCGGCGCGCATCGCCGGATCCGGGGCTGCCTCAGGGGCAACACCGTGATGGCCCGGCCTCAGAACCACTCGCATCCCACACAAGGTACCGGAGCAGAGCGCTGACTCCAGGCCGTGACGAGTCACGCCTAGGACACAACCCGATATCAACGCTCGGTAATTCCGGTATGCCACGTTCCGCGACTTCCATCCCTTCCGACCCTTTCCGTGGTGCCACGATCGGCGGCAATTCGCTCCGACGGTTCACCTCCTGGGCTCGGCCGCGGCGATCAGCAAGTCCTCCGCGAGTGCCTCCTCGGCCTCGGCCGCGCTCTGTCCCCGCCGGGTCCGCAGCCAGGCCCGTTTGAGGTGAAGGTGCACGTCGGACTCCCATGTGAAGCCCATGCCGCCGTGCACTTGAAGGCAGTCGCGGGCGCCGCGCTCGGCGGCGTCGTCGGCGAGCAGCCCGGCCGCCGCGATGTCGAGCCGGTCGGCCGTGACAGCGGCCGCGTACACCGCCGCGCGCGCGACTTCCACGCGCACCAGCATCTCCGAGCACAGGTGTTTCACCGCCTGGAAGGCCCCGATCGGCTGCCCGAACTGCTCACGGGTCCGGGCGTGTTGCACGGCCAGCTCACAGGTGCGTGCGGCCGAGCCGAGTTGCTCGGCGGCGGTCAGCAGAGCGGCCAGGGGATCGGGCGGTGCGGCCCGGGGTACCCGGTGCAGCGGCGTGAGGGGGTCCACCGACCGCAGCTCGACGGCTCCGGTCACGTCTCCGCGTACGACGTCCGCCTCGTTCAGCCACTCCACGAGCGTGCCGTCCACGGCCGCGACTACGGTCTCGCCGGTGGCGGCGCCGGGCACCTCGCCTGCCGCGAGGTGCGTGGCCACGAGCGGTCCGGGGAGCAGGGCCCGCCCGGCCTCCTCGAAGGCCAACACCGCCTCGGGAAGACCGAGTCCGACCCCGCCGTCCGCCTCCGGGAGCCGGAGCGCGAAGAACCCCGCCTCGCCCAACTCCCGCCACAGTGCGCGGTCGAGGCCGGGCCCGCTCGGCAGGTCCACGGCGGCCCGTAGTCGCTCGCGTCCGAAGCGCCGGTCCAGCAGTTCTCGTACGCCTGCCCGCAAGGCTCGCTGGTCATCGGAGAGTTGGAAGTCCATACCCGCGACGTCACCGCCCCTTCGGCAGGCCCAGGATTCGCTCGGCCACGATGTTCCGCTGGATCTGCGAGGTGCCGGCCGCGATGGTGTAGGAGAGGGACGACAGCCGGTCCAGGGTCCACTCACTGTCGAGGTCGAGCCCTTCCGGGCCGAGCACGTCCGCCGCCAGGTCGTACAACTCCTGCCGCGCCTGCGAGTACCTCAGTTTGAAGACCGAACCCCCGACCCCCGGCACCCCGCCCGTCCGCTCCGCCTCGCCGACGTTCCACTGCGTGAGCCGCCACAGCGCGCGGAACTCCGCGTTGAGCCGGCCGAGCCCGCGCCGCAGCGAGGGGTCGTCCCAGCGCCCGTTCTTCCGGGCCTCGCACGCGAGTCCGCCGAGGACGCGGCGGCATGCCACCACCTCGCCAACGAAGGCGGTGCCGCGCTCGAACGACAGGGTCACCATGGTCACGCGCCAGCCGTCGTTCTCCTCGCCGACCCTGTTGGCGACCGGCACCCGCACCTCGTCGAGGAAGACCTCCGCGAACTCGGTCGAACCCGCGAGCGTACGCAGCGGGCGCACCGTGATCCCCGGGGCGTCCATCGGCATCGCGAGCCACGAAATTCCCCGGTGTTTCGGCGCCTTCGCATCGGTGCGCACCAACAGCTCGCACCAGTCGGCGACTTCCGCGTGGGAGGTCCAGATCTTGGATCCGCTCACTACGTAGTCGTCGCCGTCCCGCCACGCGCGCGTGCGCAGTGCCGCGAGGTCCGAGCCGGCGTCCGGCTCGCTGAACCCCTGGCACCACACCTCCTCGCCGCGCAGCACGGGCGGCAGCCAGCGCGCCCGCTGCTCGGCGGTTCCCTCGGCGGCGATCGTGGGCCCGGCGTGCAGCAGCCCGACGAAATTGGCCCCTACGTAGGGGGCACCCGCCTTTTCCGTCTCCTCCAGGAAGATCAGATGCTGGGTGGGGGTGGCTCCGCGGCCGCCCGCGTCGACGGGCCAGTGGAGTCCCGCGTACCCGGCGTCGTACAGCATCCGCTGCCAGTCGAGGTCGTACGCGCGCCGCCCGGGCCAGTCGTCCGGGGACGGCTTCGGGGGCAGCGTGGGGAGCACCTTCGCGAGCCATTCCCGCAGCCGCGCCCGGAAATCGTCCTCCTCGGGCGTGTACGTGAGATCCATGGCCCGGGCCACTTCCCCTCCGGCAGGCAGATCTGATGGGTCGTCAGAAAGAACGCTAGCCCCCACACCCTGGACCGACAAGGCGCCGGGGCCTACGCTCTCCACGAAATCTGACTGTCCGTCAGCTATGAGGAGTACGGGCATGACCGATACCGCGCATGTACTGGGCGCCTCCCGGACCTTCTGGGAACTCGTCGAGCGCCGCGCCGCGCTCACCCCCGATCGCCCCGTCCTCCTCCAGGACGACCGGACCCTCACCTTCGAGGAGCTGCGCTCGGGTGCGGAGCGGGCCGCGGCGGGCCTGTACGACATGGGCGTACGCCCCGGGACGGTCGTCGCCTGGCAGCTGCCCACGCGCATCGAGACGGCCCTGCTCGCGATGGCCCTGGCCCGGCTCGGGGCCGTGCAGTCGCCGGTGATCCCCTTCTACCGGGACCGCGAAGTCGCGTTCGCGCTACGGGAGTCGCGGGCCGCGCACTTCGCCGTGCCGGGCGAGTGGCGCGGTTTCGACCACACCGAGATGGCGCGGCGCATCGGGGCGCGGGGCGTCTTCGAGGCGTACGACTCACTCCCCGAAGGGGACCCGTCGGTGCTGCCCCCGCCGCCCGTGAGCGGCACGGACGTGCGCTGGATCTACTGGACGTCGGGGACGACCTCCGACCCCAAGGGCGTGCTGCACACGGACCGTTCGCTGATCGCGGGCGGCTCGTGCCTCGCCCACGCGCTGCACCTGTCGGCCGACGACGTCGGGTCGATCGCGTTCCCGTTCGCGCACATCGGCGGGCCCGACTATCTGGTCATGCTGCTGCTGTACGGGTTCCCGGCGGTGCTCTTCGAGAAGTTCGCGCTGCCGGACTCTCTGGAGGGTTGTCGCAAGCACGGGGTGACGGTGGCGGGCGGGTCGACCGCCTTCTACTCGATGTTCCTGGCCGAGCAGCGCAAGCAGCCGGGCGAGAGGATCATCCCGACTCTGCGGCTCCTCGCGGGCGGTGGGGCGCCGAAGCCGCCCGAGGTGCACCACGCCGTCGTACGCGAGATGGGCGTCCAGCTCACCCACGGATACGGCATGACCGAGGTGCCGATGATCACGATGGGCTCGCCCGACGACACTCCGGAGAACCTCGCCACGACCGAGGGACGGCCCCCGGAGGGCATGGAGATACGGATCGTGGACGGGGAGGTGCGGCTGCGCGGGGAGGCCGTCTGCAAGGGGTACCTCGACGCGGCGCAGACCGCGGAGGCCTTCGACGAGGACGGGTTCCTGATCACCGGGGACCTCGGTCGGCTCACGGAGAGCGGGCATCTCGTGCTGACCGGCCGCCTCAAGGACGTCATCATCCGCAAGGGCGAGAACATCTCGGCCCAGGAGATCGAGGACCTGTTGCACCGGCATCCGGCGGTGGGCGACGTGGCGGTGGTCGGGCTGCCGGACGCCGAGCGCGGGGAGCGGGTGTGCGCGGTGGTCGAACAGCCGGAGGGAGCTTCGGAGTTGACTCTCTCCGCCGTCACCGCCTACCTGCGCGCGGAAGGGCTGTCCGTGCACAAGCTGCCGGAGCAGCTGGAGGTGGTGGACGCCCTTCCGCGCAACGAGACACTGCGGAAGGTGCTCAAGTACAAGCTCAGGGAGCGCTATTCGGGCACCGTGAAGTAGCGGGCGAAGGCGCTCACGATCTCCGGCTCGGTGACGCGGCCGTCGGTGTCGGTGTCGAGCGCGGTGGCGGCCCCGGTGGCGATGTCCTCGCTCACGCCCAGGACTTTCAGGACGCGCGCGGTCTCGGCCACGGTCACGGCTCCGTCCGCGTCGCCGTCGGCCACGGCGAGGGCCGCGTCCAGGAAGGGGCGGGCGATGTCGGCGAACCGGTCCGGGTTGTCCCGCAGCCGCTTCACGGCGCCGTACACGAACTCCTCGCGGGTGATGCGCTGGTCGCCGTCCCGGTCCGCGATCCCGGCCATGCCCTGCCAAAAAGCCTCGGCGCCGATGTAGAGGGCCTGGCCCTTGTCGGACCGGGCCGTCGTGCCGAACTCCGCGAGCAGCGCCTTGGCCGCCGCACTGAAGTCCTCGCGGTCGATATAGCCGTTGCCGTCCTGGTCGAAGGTGGCGAACCGGGCGGCGATCTTTCGCTCGTACTCGGTGCTGACCATGTCTGTTCGGGCCGCCTTACATCACGTGGGTGCGTCTGGCACGGAGCGTACGACGAGCGGGGCCCTCGGGGAGCGGGAAAGCGACGCTTGTGCCAAGACCGAGGGAATTCCCCGACAACGTCGTTGCACGGTTCCGGGACGATCATCCCGCACGTGACGCGAATCATGCCGACAAAGGGCTCGATTCGTCGTCCACGGCCGCGCTCACGTCGGGATACACGTCGAAGAGGCGGCGCACACCCAGGGCACCGAGGACCCGGTTGACGTGGGCCCCTCCCCCGATGTCGAGTTCACCGGGCCGGGAGGCGCCTCCTTCCGCTCCCTGAGCGGGCAGGATCAGACGAAGCCGGCCCTGGCAGGAACGGACCAGCCGGCGGGTGGCGATGAGAACCCCGACGCCGCTGGAGTCGCAGAAGAGGACTCCGGAGAGATCGAGGACGATACTGTGCCGGCCGTCGGCCACCGCGTCGTGCACCCGCTGGCGCAGCACCGGTGACGTCACCAGATCCATCTCGCCCGAGACCCAGAGCACGGCCCAGTCACCCTGCTCATCGTCGGTCACCCTGAGCGTCACGCGCCTGCCCCTCGCTCGACGTTGTCGGACCCGGACCGCGCGGCGACGCCGGACCCCCGAAATCGGAAGCGGAATAAACTCCTTCGCTTCCCTTGGTGCGCGGCTGCCCCGCCCTCGCGGCGTGAAACACGGGATGCTGAAACGAAGCGTGCCCCCGCGTGGACCCCTTCAGTCGAGAACGATCGATTCCAGTCAGGCCTGATCAGGCCAAGTTGGGGTAAGTGCACGCGCAGAGCGGCTCGGCGCGCGCGCAGCGTGAGGCCGCGCGCGCAGCGCGTGAGGAAGGCACTACCATCCGCGGCTCGGCCAGGGGCGCGCATTGCCACAAAGGGGCGTGCGCTGTCAGGGGTGCCGACTACATTCGGGAGGAAGCCGGAGAGGAGAATCCGGTGGACACAGGGACAGGCGCCGGGCACGACCAGGGGTGAGGGGGCCGCATGGCCAAGCAGGACGCGCCGCCCCGCTGGGACCGCAAGATGCAGCAGCGGCTCGCACGCGGGGAGGCGGCCGCGCTCGGCGAGCTCTATGACCGATTCGCTTCACTCGTGCACGCCCTCGCCCATCGTGTGCTCGGAGACGAACACGCCGCCGACGGGATCACCCGCGAGGTCTTCGCCCACGTCTGGGAGAACCCCGAGGCGTACGACCCCAAGCACGGCCCCCTGCGCTCCTGGGTCGCCACGCTCACCCACCGCCTCGCCGTGCAGCGCCTGCGCGCGACCGAGACGGCCGCGCTCGCCCAGGACGGCCGGGGCAGCACCGAGGAGCTGGAGCGCAGGGTTCGCCGCGCCTCGGTGGCAGCCCGCGCCGACTACATCGTCACGTCCATGCCGACTCCGCTGCGCGCCGCCCTGGAACTCGCCTACTTCCAGCGCCGCGACTACCGCCAGGCCGCCACCGACCTCGGCGTCACCGAGGACGAGGCCCGCCGCCGCCTCCGCCTCGGCCTCCAGCTCCTGTCCACCGCCCACGACACCGGCCCGTCCGGGGCACCGCCCGAGCACGGAGGTGCGCGGTGAGCGGCGCGAACCGCTTCGAGGCGCACGACGGCCACGACGGGTACGGGCACGGGGACGGCACGGACCCGGAGGAGTACGACGGCCGAGCGGACCCACCGGAGCACAACAGTCCGGGCTCCGGGCACGGCCCACAAGGACCCGGCGACCCCAGGAACCCCGAGAAGGGGAACGGCCAGGATCCCGACGAGCCCCCGCGCATACCCATGCCGCGCTCGTCGGTGGAGGACACGGGCCTACCTCTCCCCGAACCAGCTCTCACACCCCTCGTCCTGGAACACCGGGTCCTGAAGGCCCTGCTCGGCGCGTGGGCCCTGGCGGCCTGCTCGCCCGAGGAGACGGCGGCCGTCGAAGACCACCTCGGCACCTGCGGCGCCTGCGCGGACGAGGCCCTGCGCCTGCGCGAGGCGGTCGGCCTCCTGCACCCGTCGGAGAGCCTCGACCTGGACCCGGCCCTGCGCAACCGCGTCCTGGAGAGCTGTCTGGACCGACGCCCGCCCCGCATCCCGGTCCCCGAATGGGCGGCCCCGTACGACGCGGAGACAGCCCGCCTGGACGCCCTGTTGCAGGACATCGGCGACGCGGAGTGGCACGCACCCGTACGCCTGCGCTGGTTCGAGGGCAACGACCCGACAAGCCGCCGCACCACAGTCGCGGGCGTGATCGCCCATCTCCTGACGGTCGACGGCCTGGTCGCCCTGGCCCTCGGCCTGGACGACCCCCTCGGCGACACACCGGCGGACAAGGCGACCCCCTCGGCCCGCACGGAGGCCTTCTGGCGAGCCTCGCACTTCCCGCCCACCCGCTCCGTACGCGCCCCGTGGCGCGAGCAGGCCCACAACCTGGTCCGCACGGTGGCCTTCGCGGCTGGGGGTACCTCCCGCGCGAGCGAAGCCGAGCGTGGGGGAGGCTCCGGCCGGCTCCCCGTCTCGTACGGCGACTTCGAACTCCCCCTACGGGACTCGATGCTGGACCGCGCCTTCGAGTGCTGGGTCCACGCCGGCGACATCGCGGACGCCGTCGACTACCCCTACGGGCCTCCCTCCCCGCGCCACCTGCACGCCATGATCGACCTGGGCGCCCGCATGCTCCCCAACACCCTGGCCGCCCGCCGCCAGGCAGGCCTCGCCCCTCCGGGTCACGCCCGGCACCTGGTCCCGGCCGGCGCCCCCGGCCGCAGCCTGCGCCTGGAGATCGAGGGCCTGGGAGGCGGCGAGTGGCTCATCCCCCTCGACTCTCCCGGCGCCCTCGCCTCCGCCGAACACGAGGTGGCCCACGTAGCCCTGGACGGCGTCGAGTTCTGCCAACTGGCCGCGGGCCACGTCTCCCCTGAAGAGGCGGCAGCAGGCCAGGTAGGAGACCGAGAGGCAATCAGAGACGTGCTTTTCGCAGCGGCCTCACTGAGCCGCATGTAGAAAGCCGAAATCGGGGGCTCCGCGCCCAGTAGGGGCGCGGAGCTGAGATATACGCGGCTCCGCCGCGGGGCGCGACCGGCCCCCCACCGGACCCGCACCCAACAAACCGCCGGCGGCCTACGCGAAGACGACCGTCCGCCGCCCGTTCAACAGAATCCGCCGCTCCGCATGCCACTTCACGGCCCGCGCCAGCGCCTGGCACTCCACATCACGCCCCACCGCGACCAACTGCTCCGGCGTGGCCTGATGCCCGACCCGCTCGACCTCCTGCTCGATGATCGGCCCCTCGTCGAGGTCGGCCGTCACATAGTGCGCGGTGGCACCAATGAGCTTCACACCACGAACATGCGCCTGGTGGTAAGGCTTCGCGCCCTTGAAGCTAGGCAGGAACGAGTGATGGATGTTGATGATCCGCCCACTCAACTGCTTGCAGAGGTCGTCGGAGAGGACCTGCATATACCGCGCGAGCACGACAAGCTCGACGTCCTTCTCCCGCACCAGCTCCAGCAACTGCGCCTCAGCCTGTGCCTTGTTGTCCTTGGTTACCGGAATGTGATGGAAGGGAACGTCGTACGAAGCAACGAGTTCAGCGAAATCAGTGTGATTGGACACCACAGCCGCGATCTCGACGGGCAACGCCCCGATCCGAGCCCGGAACAACAGATCGTTCAGGCAGTGCCCGAACCTGCTGACCATCAGCACGACCCGCATCCTGTCCTCGGCCCGGTTGATCTGCCAGTCCATCTGGAAGGAGTCACCGATCGCCGCGAAGCTCGCCCGCAGCTTCTCCACCGTCACCGACGCCTCCGCCGAGAAGTGGACCCGCATGAAGAACAGCCCCGTGTCGTGATCACCGAACTGCTGACTGTCCTCGATGTTGCACCCGGTCATGAAGAGATAACTCGACACGGCGTGCACGATGCCCTGTTTGTCAGGACAGGAAAGAGTGAGGACGTACTGCTCAACCGGCGCGGCGACACGGACGGACTGCTCGTTCATGCCCGCCAGGGTCCCATATCCCCACACCGCGACGAGCAGGCGTCCCGAGTGCCGGACCCCTCGCGGGCGCGGCCGGCGCCCGCAACCCGCGGATCACCGCCGCACCGAGCGGAGCGCCTACGCGGTCCGGGTCATGATCCGCAAAACCTCGAGAGTGCGAGGCGCGGCGTCGGGATCCTCCCCATCGCTCACGGCCATCCGCACATGCGCGTCCCGCGCGGCCCGCACAGCCTCCCCCCACCCTTCGTGATCGAGGTACGCGGAGACGGCCGCATCAGGCCCCACCTGATGCATGATCCTCAGCACCCGAAGCACGGCGGTATCGACAAGCGCCGCCTCCTGCGAGTCCCGGAAGATCGTCCCGACGTACTTCTCGGCGGACCAGTTGTCCAGCCAGGTGTCCTCGACGAGCCGATAGACGGCATCGGTCACGTCTCCGTACCCGTCGATCCCAGCGAGCCAGACGCCCCGCTGGAACTCGGGGTCGGAAAGCATGTGCAGCGCGGAGCGCACATTGCTGCGCCAGCGCCACCAGGGCATGTCGTTCAGTGGCATGTCGCCCATGGTGGATGAGCGACGGCCGCGACGGGAAGAGTTCTCCGAACCTTGCACGGTCATCGATCGTACGTTCCCGTCCGATCGTCTCGCATCGCACCCCGCTGTTCACCTTCCCGTCACCAAGCGTTGACCGCGGGTCACACAGGCCTTAGCGATGTGACGGAATCGTGCATGTCCATGACCGGCAGGCGACGCACCCGCACCTTCCTCCCCGCCCGATCCCGTCCCGCCAGGCACAAAGCGCTCTCGCGCAGAGTGCTGTCCGCGGGAGCGCTGGCGGCGTGCGCGTCCATAGCCGTCGGTTGCGGGGTCGTCCCCGGTGTCTCGGGGGGCTCCGGGGACGACGGCCCCGTCGTCGTCATGACGTGGGCTCCGGAGAAGACCCCGGCGACCAACAAGCCCGGCATGCCCGCCATGGCGCTGGCGTACGCGCGCTGGGTCAACGCCAACGGCGGTATCAACGGCCGCAAGCTCAAGGTCCTCACCTGCAACGACCACAACGACACGGTGGGCGCCGCCAACTGCGCGCGGCGCGCGGTCAAGGAGAACGTCGTCGCGGTAGTCGGCTCGTACAGCCAGCACGCCCGTTCCTTCTTCTCCCCGCTGGAGGCGGCCGGCATCCCGTACCTCGGCGGGTACGGCCTCACCGACGACGAGTTCACCAGCCCGCTCTCCTACCCCGTCAACGGCGGCCAGCCCTCCCTCCTCGCCGGCCTCGGCCAGGAGCTCGCCAAGACCTGCGGCCCCGTCACCCTCGTACGCCCCGACTCGGTCGCCGGCGACGAACTGCCCGTGCTGCTCGACTCCGGCCTGTCCACGGGCCGGCATCCGGCCGCCGTCGACCAGCAGGCCGCCGAGGACGCCACGGAGTACTCGGGTCATGCCGAGCGGGCGCTGAAGAGGGTCACGTCGGACCCGCTGAAGGAGGGGTGCGTGGTGCCCGCGCTCGGCGACCGCACGAGCACCTTCATGGACTCCTTCCGGCGTGCCCGCCAGAACTTCCCGAAGGTGCGAACGGCATCCGTGATGGGCAACGTCGACCAGTCGGTGGTCGACGCGGCGGGCAGCACGTACGAGGGGTCGTACGTCACCGGCTGGTACCCCGCGTCGAGCGACTCGCGCTGGAAGCCGATGCGCGACGTCATCCGCGAGGAGGCCTTCGGCGACAACCGGGTCGACGCCGCGGACCCGGGTGTGCAGACCACGTGGGTCGCGTACACCGTCCTGAAGAAGGCCGTCGAGTCGCTGGGCGAGGGCGAGGTGTCCTCGCGGACGTTGCGGCGCACGCTCGACGACGGGCTGAAGGTCAACACGGGCGGGCTGACTCCGACGCTCAGTTGGAGCTTCCAGGATCTGATCGCGGCGACCGGTTTTCCACGCCTGGTCAACTCGGACGTGACCTTCCAGGTGGTACGCAGAGGCCAACTGGTGTCGGCACGCAAGGGGTTCGTCAACGTGTCGAAGGTGCTGGAGAGCACGGACGCGCTCTGAGAGGCGCCCTCTGAGAGCACGGACGCGTCCTGATCCAGGTTGACCTGGCCGGCTCGGGCCGCCCCGCCTCCGCGCCGACCCGAGCCGATCCCCGCTTGTCAGAGCTGGTTGGGCTGACGCTCCGTCAATCCGTAGGTCTGGGCGATGGAGTTCCACAGTTTCGCGGCCTTGGCCTTCTCCGTGGTCGCGGTGCCGCTCTCGCGGTTGCCGGCCTGGGTCTGCCCCGTGGTGCGGGCCTTGCCCTTGGGGCAGCCCTTCTTGCCGGCGACCTGGTCGGCCCAGGCCGCGTAGTGGGTGTCCGCCGCGGCGGAGGCCTTCCAGGCGCTGTTGAGCGCGGCGGTCAGCTGCGCCTGGTTCGGCAGCTTGTCGACGGGGAGGGCCGCGAGGCGGGTGACCAGGCCGTTGCGCTGCTTGGCCGCGTTGCGCAGGTCGGTGGCGGCCGCGCCGAGGTCGGTGCACGCCCGTACGTTGGTGACGGCCTTGATCACCGAGTCGCGGCTGTCGTTGCTGTCCGCCAGGAGCTTGTCCAGGGCGACGGCCTGCTCCTTGGCCGGGTCGGCGGACGGGGACGCCGAGCCGTCCGTCGCGGGCGCGGTCGCCGCCACCGGCTTGCTCTCGTCGTCCTTGTCGTCGTCTCCGCCTCCGCCGGCGCTGAGCAGGGCGCCCGCGCCGATGCCGAGCACGGCGATGCCCACGCCGACGGCGGCGACGAGGGGCACGCGTGAACGGGTGCGGCCGCCACGGCCACCACCGCCGCGGCCGTTGTCGCCGTCCGTCGCACCGCGGCGGGTGCCGCGCCCGGCGGGGCCGTCGGGAGAGCCGGGGGCGCCTGGGGTGCCCGGATGGCCCGGGGTGCCGTATCCGGGAGCGCCGCCCTGCCTCGCCCGCGGTTGTTCGAACCGGGGCAGCTGCTGTGTGGAGCCCGCGGCGTCCGCCCGGAAGAGGTTGTCGAACTCGGCCGGCGGTTGCTGCCGGCCCTCCGGCCCGCCCGGCCGTATCCCGTACGGCGCCGCGCCGGGCTGCGCGGGCACGGGTGCGATGAACTGCGTGGCCTGGGCGTCGGGGTCCGCGACCGGAGGCATGGGCCCGGCGCCGCCCCCTCCGGGCATCGGCCCGGGCCGGTCCTGGGGGACCCACCCGAGATACTGCGTGGCCTCGGAAGGTGTCGCCGGGGAGGGCATCGCTTGGGAAGGCGACCCGGAGGACATCTCGGGCGGCAGCGCACCGGGGCCCACGGGGGGTATGTACTGCGTGACGCCCTCGTCCGCGGGAGCCGCCGCGGCGACGGGAGGCAGGTACTGGGTCGCGCCCTCGTCCATGGGAGCGGCCGGAGGCAGTGAGCCGGCTCCGGCGTCCGCGGGCGGAAGCGGCGCGGCGCGGCCTCCTGGGGCCTGCGAGGCGTCGTACGCACCGGACGGTGGCGGTGCCGCGGCAGCGGCGTGCGGGAAGCCGTAGCCGCCGCCCGAGCCCTGCGACTCGGCAGAGCCGCCCTGTGCCTGTGCCGGTGCCTGCGGCGCGGCATGGCGGGCGGCGGGCGGCAGCGGGTCCGCCTGTCCGGCCGGAGCCTGCGGGGCCGCCGGCTGCGGAGCCCCGTACGCGGCCTGCGTCTGCGGCGTGCCGTACGTGCCCTGCGTCTGCGGCGTGCCGTATCCGTTCGTTCCCGCACCCTCGTGCGAGAGGGGGGTCCCACCGCCCGGCTGCTGGGGCGGGGTCCCCGCTCCATCGGTCCGCGACCGCGGAAGCCCGCCTCCGCCGTTCGGCGACTGCCGGCCGTCCCACTGAGGGCCCGCATCCTGTGCCCTGTACTGGGACGTCTGGTCTGCGTACTGCGACGTCGGCCCGTTTGCGCCCCATCCGGGCGCCCCCTCGGCGGCCCCGCCCTGCGCGCCCCAGCCCGAATCCTGCGCACCGGAACCCGCGCCCGGCGCACCCTGGCCCGAAGCGGCCTGGTCCCAGCCGGGGGCCTGCGCGCCATGGTCCGGCCGATCCGGGCCCGCATTACCCCATTCACCGGTGGGCGTCCAGCCCTGCCCGGGCTCCTGGGGAGCCTGCGGGGCGGGACCGGGGCCCCACGGCTGGCCCCACGCCTGGCCGCCCGCCGGGACCGCGCGGTCGCCAGTCTGGCCCGGCAGGAGCGGCTCGCCGCCGTCGGACGGCAGCACGATGCCTTCGCGCGCGGGCCGCGCCGAGGGCTCGTCGCCCTGTCCGTTGTGCGTCACCGGGACTCCTACGAATGGGGGACCTTCGGAATCGTCGGTTCACGCTACCGGGTCCCCACAACCCGGTGCCACGCAGCACAGGACGTGACCCCTGCCACCCGGGACAGCAAGTAACAAAACCGCCTCTCAGGACGCTGTTCATGCCCCCTTTCGCAACGTACGTCCCATATCCCGTACGTTCATACCCGCGTAGTCCGGAGTCCTCATGTCGTACACCTGAGCGGCCTTGGTTGAGTCCGGTGCGGTACCGCGCCCCGTAAGGGCCGCGGGGAACTGCGCGACCAGCCCCCACCCGCCCGTGCCCGCGGCGGAGCCGCATATCGACACAGCATCACCGTTCTTCCAGCGGAACGCTTACGCGGCCGCCTGCAACTCCATCCGCGCCCCGAACTCCCTCACCACCGGCTCGTCCTGGTACGGCTCCAGCCGCTGCTGGAAGTCGTCGAGATACTCGGCCCCACGGTTCGACCGAAGGGTCCCGAGCAGTTCGACCGCCCGCATCCCCGTGTGGCAGGCCTGCTCCACCTCGCGCTGCTGCACCTGCGCGCTGGCCAGCAGGACGTACCCGATCGCGCGCCGCCGGGCACGCGACTCCGGGTGCCCGTCCAGGGACTCCTGCGCGCACCGCGCGGCCGCCTCGGCCTGCCCCAGATCCCGGTGGCAGTGCGCCAACTCGTCGGCCAGATAGGCCTCGTCGAAGTGGGCGATCCACCGCGGATCGTCCCCGGATTCCGGATCGGCCTGCTCCAGCGCCGACACGGCACGCCCCGACGCCACCTGCGCGGAGCGCGCGTCGCCCATCAACGCGTGCCCCCGCGCCTCCGCGGCGTGGAACATCGACTCCGCGCGCGGAGTGACCTCCCCGCGCGCCCCCTCCTGCGCCGCCCGCGCCAACTGCGCGATCTCCCGCGGATTTCCGAGCTGCGCGGCCAGGTGGCTCATGGACGCGGCCAGTACGTACCCGCCGTACCCACGGTCGCCCGCCGCCTGCGCGAGCCGCAGCGCCTGGATGTAGTACCGCTGCGCGAGACCCGGCTGCCCGGTGTCGACCGCCATGTAACCGGCCAGCTCCGTCAACCGCGCGACGGCCGCGAAGAGTTCACGCCCGACCGCTTCCCGGTACGAGCCCGCCAGCAGCCCGGAGACGACACTGTTCAGGTAGTGCACGACGACGGGGCGTACGTGCCCGCTGCCGTACTGGTGGTCGAGGTCCACCAGCGCCTGGGTCATCGCGGTCACCGCCGCCACGTCGGACAGGCCGACCCGCGGTCCGGCCGAGCGCGACACCTGCGCGTCCGGCGCGGAGATCAGCCAGTCCCGGCTCGGCTCGACGAGAGCGGAGGCCGCGACGGAGGAGCCGGACAGGAAGTCCCGGCGGCCCACGTCACTGCGCCACAGCTCGCAGACCTGCTCGATGGCGCCGAGGACGGTCGGCGAGAACTGCAGTCCCACGCCGGAGGCGAGGTTCTTGCCGTTCGCCATGCCGATCTCGTCGATCGTGACGGTCCGGCCCAGCTTGCGGCCCAGCGCCTCGGCGATGATCGCGGGCGCCCGGCCGCGTGGCTGCTGTCCGCGCAGCCAGCGCGCCACGGACGTCTTGTCGTAGCGCAGATCGAGACCGTGTTCCGCGCCGCACATGTTGACCCGGCGGGCCAGCCCGGCGTTCGAACAGCCCGCTTCCTGAATGAGCGCCTGCAGTCGTTCGTTCGGCTGCCGCGCGACGAGAGGCCTTGCGGCCATGGCGTACCCCCTGTGGCTGCGGTGCCTGCCCACGCACCGAGTTGACGTGTCCTCAGTGGCCGCGACCTCCCGCGTCCGTGAAGGGAACGAAAAGATCCGGCCTCGAAGATCAATGCCCCGCGGACATACCGAAGATGCGAGACATGCGAGGATTGCCGGGGTAAAGGCTGCCGCCTTCCCCTCCCGTGGTTACCCAGCCCCCGCTGCCGTTCCCCATGCGCGCCCCCACACATGCATCCATGCGCCCCACGTGTGGAATCGGTGCTCCTCCCCCGCGCGCGCGTGAGCCCGTAACCCGAGGTGAGCGCGGGAGTTGAGTTGGGCGTGGAAGAGACGATCGCAGGCACCGAGACCGCCCAGATCCCGAAGCAGCGCGGCGAGTCGCTGCAGGACACCGCCGTGCGCTATGCCGAAGAGCGCCATTGGGACGTGTTCCCCGGCACTTGGCTGGAAGCCGTCGACGGGGTGCAGTGCTGCTCGTGCGGGGAGCCCTCGTGCGCCGTGCCCGGCGCGCATCCGGCGCGCGAGGACTGGCCGACGCAGGCGACGGGCAGCGCGACCGTCGCACGTCGGCTGTGGTCGAAGCAGCCGTCTGCGTCGATCCTGCTGCCCACGGGGCGGACGTTCGACGCGATCGACGTTCCTGAGACCTCGGGGTTTCTCGCGCTCGCCCGGATGAAGCGGATGGATCTGACGCTCGGGCCCGTGACCTGTACCCCGGATCGGCGGATGCAGTTCTTCGTGTTGCCCGGGGCCGCCGTCAAGGTGCCCGATCTTGTGCGGAAGTTGGGGTGGCCGCTGGCGTCACTCGATCTGAGCGTGCTCGGTGAGGGGACGTATGTGCCCGCGCCGCCCACTCGGTTCGGGGCGCGGGGGGCTGTGCAGTGGGCCTGCCGGCCCACGCCCGCGAATCGGTGGCTGCCGGATGCGGAGGAATTGATCTCGCCCTTGGCCTACGCCTGTGGGCGTGACGCCCGGCGTTAGCGCTTCGCGCGCGGCGGGTGGGGATCTGCGGGCCGTCTTGGGCTGAGCCGTTCCCCGCGCCCCTGGGGGGCGCCCTTTGTCACCGCATCCCCGTATCGTGCAGCGCATGACAGAGGGAGTGCGGGTGGGTGCGGTTGCCGTGCGCGTGCGGGGACTCTGGAAGCGGTTCGGGGAGCAGGTTGCCGTAGCCGGGATCGATCTTGAGTTGCCCGCGGGGCAGTTCATCGGGCTGGTGGGGCCGAACGGGGCCGGGAAGACGACAACGCTGTCGATGGTGACCGGGCTGCTTCGGCCGGATCAGGGGAGCGTGGAGGTCGTCGGGCACGACGTGTGGCGTGATCCGACAGAAGTGAAGGCCCGGATCGGCGTACTGCCCGAAGGGCTGCGGCTCTTCGAGCGGCTCTCGGGACGCGAACTCCTCGCGTACACCGGGCGATTACGCGGTCTGCCCGGCGCCGAGGTCGACAAGCGGGCCACTCAACTCCTCGACGTGCTCGACCTGGCCGGCGCCCAGCACAAGCTCGTCGTCGACTACTCGACCGGCATGCGCAAGAAGATCGGTCTCGCCGCGGCGCTGCTCCACAACCCCGAAGTGCTCTTCCTGGACGAGCCGTTCGAGGGCGTCGACCCGATCTCCGCGCAGACGATCCGCGGCGTCCTGGAGCGCTACACGGCCTCCGGCGCGACCGTCGTCTTCTCCTCCCATGTCATGGAGCTCGTCGAGTCGCTGTGCGACTGGGTGGCCGTCATGGCCGCGGGACGCATCCGCGCACACGGACCGCTCGCCGACGTACGCGGCACCGCGCCCTCCCTCCAGCAGGCCTTCCTCGAACTCGTCGGGGCGAACGGCCGCGACACCGGCTCCGACCTCGACTGGCTGGGCGGCGGCACACGATGAGCGCCCAGACCGCCACGGCAGCCACCTCCACCGCTTCCGTCACCACCGTCGTCGTACGCCTCAAGCTGTCCCTCCTGCGCAACGGCCTACGGCAGTCGGCCGGGCGACGGGCCGCGTACGTGGCATCGCTCGTCGTCGTCCTGCTCTTGGCCGCGCTCCAGCTCATCGGCCTGATCGCGCTGCGCGGCAACACTCACGCGGTGTCCGTCACGGTGCTGCTCACCGCCGTACTGGCGGTCGGCTGGGCCGTGATGCCCCTCTTCTTCCCCGGCGGCGACGAGACCCTCGACCCGACCCGCCTGGTGATGCTGCCGCTGCGCCCGCGCCCGCTCGTACGCGCCCTGCTGGCGGCCTCCCTGGTTGGCATAGGCCCGCTGTTCACGCTGTGCCTGCTCGTCGGCTCGGTCGTCGCGATGGCGCACGGCACGGCCGCGTACGTCACCGGGGTCGTCGCGATCGTCCTCGCGCTCCTCGTGTGCGTGGCCCTCGCGCGCGCCGTCGCGGCCGCCAACATTCGCCTGCTGACCAGCCGCAAGGGCCGCGACCTGGCCGTACTGAGCGGTCTGGTGATCGCCGTGGGCGCGCAGGTCGTCAACTTCGGGGCGCAGAAGCTCGGTTCGTCGGGCCTGTCCACGCTGGACCCGACGGCCGACGTGCTGCGCTGGGTGCCGCCCGCGTCGGCGCTCGGCGCGGTGGACTCCGTCAGCGAGGGCTCGTACGCCGTCGGTGTCGCCCAGCTCGCCCTGAGCGGCGCGGCGTTGGCGGCGCTGCTGACCTTCTGGCAGCGGAGTCTGACCCGGCTGATGACATCTCCGGACGGCTCGACACTCCAGGCCGCCGAGCCCTCACGGGACAAGGCCGGCCGCTCCTCGGGCCTTGGGCGGCTGTTGCCCGCGGGGCGCACGGGCACGGTCATGGAGCGCAGCCTGCGGTACGTGTGGCGCGACCCGAAGACCAAGGCCGCCTGGGTGACCTCGCTCGCGATCGGCCTGATCGTGCCGCTGTTCAACGCGCTGCAGGGCACCGGCTCGATCTACTTCGCGTGCTTCGCCGCGGGGTTGCTCGGCATCCAGATGTACAACCAGTTCGGGCAGGACACGTCCGCGTTCTGGATGGTCGCGATGACGATCTCGTCCACCCGGGACGCGTACGTCGAGCTGCGCGGGCGGGCGTTGGCGCTCCTGGTGATCACCCTCCCGTACACGGCGCTGGTGACCGTCCTGACGACGGCGCTGCTCAGCGACTGGCCCGCCCTGCCCGAGGTGCTGGGCCTGTCCTTCGCGCTGCTCGGCGCGATGCTGGCGACCGGGGCCTGGTCCTCGGCCCGCTTCCCGTACTCGATCCCGCAGGAGAGCTACAAGAACGTGGCTCCCGGGCAGGCAGGCCTGGCCTGGATCTCGATCTTCGGCGGCATGGTCTCGGCGGCGCTGCTGTGCGCGCCCGTCATCGCCCTCACGGTCTGGCTGAACGTCTCGGCGAGCGGGGAGGACTGGACGTGGGTGCTGCTGCCGCTGGGGACGGCGTACGGCGCGCTGATCACCTTGGCGGGGCTTCGGCTCGCCGCGCCGCGGACGGCGCGGCGGCTGCCGGAGATCCTGGCGGCCGTCAGCAAGGGCTGACGGGGCGGCCGTCAGCAAGGGCTGAATGTGAGGGGAACAGTGACGCTCAAGAGGTGAGCACGCCGTCCAGGAACGGCTCCACCGCCGCGCGCCACGCCTCCGGCTGGTCGTAGTGCACGAGGTGGCCGGCGTCGGCCACCTCCGCGTACTGGCCGTGGGGCAGGACACGGACCATCTCCTGCGACTCGGCCCGGCCCAGCTCGCCGTCGAGGCCGCGGACGACCAGGGCGGGGCAGCGGACCTGCGCCAGCTCCTCCCAGTGCGCGTCGTACACCCATGTCTCGCGGGACTTGAGCATCTGCTCGGGGTCGAAGACGGGGCGCCAGCCGTCCTCGGACTCGGCCATGACCTCCGCGTAGAACTCGCCGCGCGCCGGGTTCGGGCGCTCCACCCAGGGGTCGTCCTCGCCGAACCACTTCCGTACGTCGGCGAGCGTGGCGAAGGGGACGGGCCAGGCCTTGAACCAGTGCTCCCACTCACGCTGCGAGGCGGCACCCAGCGCCGAGGCCCGCATGTCGCAGATGATCACGCCGGCCACCAGGTCGGGGCGCTTCGCGGCGAGCTGCCAGGCGGTCAGCGCTCCCATGGCGTGCCCGATGAGGACGGCCGGGGCCAGGTCGAGCTGTTCGAGGGCCGCCTCGGCGTCATCGACGTACGCCTCGCGGGTGTACTCCGTGTCCGGCGGCTTGTCGCTCTGGCCGTGGCCCCGCTGGTCGAGCGCGACGGCGCGGTGCCGCTCGGAGAGCCAGCGGGCGGTGGACGCCCAGTGCGAGGCGCGACCCATGAGGCCGTGCAGTAACAGCACGCCGGGCGCGCGCTCGACCCCCTCGGTCCTGGTCTTGGGAGGATCGGCGAACTCCCAGGCGGCCAGGCGCACGCCGCCCGCACCGGTCACGTCGATGCGCCGCACCATACGTTGGCACCCCCCTTAGATCCGCGCGGCCGGCTCGTCCCGCACGCGCCGGCCGGTCCACTGGTACCTGCGGTCGTACCGCTGCTCCTGCTGCTTGTCCCTGCGCAATCCGTGGTGGTTCTGTCACCCACACGCTATCGAATGTGTATTCGAAAGTGGGGTCCCTGGCGGTAACACCCCTCGTTCGAGTGACCTCGCTCAAGGATTGACCGCCGCCGCCGAGGGGAGATCTTCAACGGGAGGCGGGCCGCTCGGGGAAAACGGTCCGAAGGGGATGACCCTGGGAGCTCGGGGCTCTGGGTCAGCACAGGGGAGGACAGGCCCCGGCGCCGCAAGGCGCCGGGGCCCTTTTCGCGTCTGCGGCACATCCGCCCCGCCCCCTCCCCGACCGCACGCAGACGCCGCTGCCCGCCACGGCCAAGAGCCCTCAGGTCATATGCCTCTCGCGACAGCCTCGCACGCAAAACGTTCGGCCGCTGCGATTCCGCACACTGAATCTTGGTTTCTAGGGGAATGGCGGGATGGGGTAACTGGGGGGCGGGTTATGGGAGTTGAGGATGGGGTGAGAGGCGGGCGGGGATCACCGCGGGTCGTCGGGTTACGGGAGCCCCTTCAGGCATGCGCCGCGCACAACGGACCCCTTTCAGGGGCGCGGGGAACTGCGCGACAAGCCCCCACCGGCCCGCACCCGGCACACAACGCACCGCCCTCCGAGCGGAGCGCCAACGCGCTACCGCTTGGCGACGAACACGTGGGACGCCACGTCGGACTCCAGCTCCGCAGCCTCCCCACCGCTGCCCACGAGAACCCCGCCCGCCGACTCGGTCACGCTGACGACCGAGCCGGGCTGCACGCCCGCCCTCCGCAGCGTGTACATCAACTGCGCGTCCGTCTGGATCGGCTCACCGATACGGCGGACGACCACGGTCTTGCCGTCGAGGCCAGGGTCGAGATCGGCCAACGAGACCATGCCCGCGTCCAGGAACGGATCCGCGCTGTCCTTCTCGCCCAGCTCCTCCAGGCCCGGGATCGGGTTCCCGTACGGCGACTCGGTCGGGTGGCGCAGCAGCTCGAGCACGCGCCGCTCCACCGCCTCGCTCATCACGTGCTCCCAGCGGCACGCCTCGGCGTGCACCTGCTCCCACTCCAGGCCGATCACGTCGACGAGCAGGCACTCCGCGAGCCGGTGCTTGCGCATCACACGCGTGGCCAGCCGACGGCCCTCCTCCGTGAGCTCCAGGTGCCGGTCGCTGGCGACCGCCACCAGCCCGTCGCGCTCCATCCGCGCCACGGTCTGGCTGACCGTCGGGCCGCTCTGGTCGAGCCGCTCGGCGATCCGGGCGCGCATGGGGACCACACCTTCCTCCTCCAGCTCGAGGATGGTGCGGAGATACATCTCCGTGGTGTCGATCAGTCCGGACATACGTGCCCCTCGATTAGCTCTGCCGGAGGCTGGGTGGCTCACCGGCGTGTGCGCTGGCCCTGCACCAATTCTGACGCATCCCACTGACAACCGTGCCGCACCGTTGAAACCAGGTGGTTACGAGCGTTCGCCGACCGACGCGCACCGGGCTCCGCGGGCCGTGTTGACAGCGCACTGGTCCAGACCGCAACGTGATCCGCGACACGACGAAAGCAGGGCGCGACACGGCACGACAAGACGCGATACGGCGCGCCACGACGAAAATCGCGACACGACGAAAGTACGTTCGTGTCGGGCCTCCGTTCACCCCGTCACCGACCGTGCGCCGACGCGACGCCGAGACCGCGATGCCGAGACGCTGAAACGCTGAGACTTCGAAGGGTTCGCCAATGAGCGAGAGCAAGCTGGCCGGGCAGTTCTTCGATGCCGCGATCGGCCTGCTCCAGCGGGTGCGGGACGAGGAGGCCGGGGCCATCGAGGCCGCCGGAACACTGATCGCGGACACGGTCGCCGCCGAGGGGCGGCTGTTCGCCTTCGGCGCCGGGCACTCCTCGCTGGCCGCGCAGGACCTGGTCTACCGGGCGGGCGGCCTCGCGCTGATGAACCTGCTCGCCGTACCGGGCGCGGTCGGGGTGGATGTCACGCCCGCGCCGCTGGGCTCCGCACTGGAGCGGATCGACGGACTGGCGAGCGCGGTCCTGGACTGCAGCCCGGCACGCTCCGGAGACCTACTGGTGATCATCTCCCTCTCCGGGCGCAACCCCCTCCCCGTCGAGATGGCGATGCACGCCCACGCGCTGGGTCTCAAGGTCATCGGCGTCACCTCGGTCGCCTACGCCACCGAGACGGAGTCCCGGCACGCCTCGGGCACATACCTGAAGGACCACTGCGACGTCGTCCTCGACTCGAAGATCGCGGTCGGCGACGCGGAACTCGCCCTCGACACCATCCCGGCCCCCTTCGCCCCCGCTTCCACGGTCGTCACGTCGGCCCTCCTCCAGGCGGCCATGGCCACGGCGGCGGGCATCCTGGCGGACCGCGGCATCGAGCCTCCGCTCCTGCGCTCGGGGAACGTGGACGGCGGCCACGAGTGGAACAGCCGCGTGTTCGAGAAGTACGCGGACCGGATCTTCTACCGGCGCTGAGATCCCCTACAGAGCTGCCGGCGCCGAGATCCCTTACTGAGCTGCCGGCGCCGAGACCTCGAACGGGCCGCGTGCGCCGCACAACGCCACCGAAAGCGCCAGGGAGAGCATGTGAGCCGCGCTGTCGCCTGCCCGCCTCAGCCCCGCTTCTCCAGCACCTCCGCCAGATCCAGCGCCATCGCGATCCGTACCGCGACATCCTCCGCGTACTGCGCGTCGGCCCGCTCGAACTGGGTACGGCTGGCGCCCCGCAGGAACGTCACGACACCCAGGGTGCGGCCACGACTGCGCAGGACCGCACACAAGGCGTGCACCGAGTCCGCGGGCCACTGGCGGGCGACGGCCCACTCGCGGGCGCGGTCGGGAGAGGTCGTGCCCGCGCTGGCCCGTACGGACCCGATCCGCTCGACGCACTGCAGGGCGGGATGCCCATCGACGTACCGCACAGGCAGGCCGGCGCGGTCCCCCGCGTGCACGCTCGGGCCCGGTGCGCCGGAGGGCGTGGCGGCGGCCCGCACGAGCCGTACCGGCGCCTCGCCGTCGGGCACGGCGCCGCCCGCCACGCGGTCGATCAGCGCGTGATCGGCGAAACCGGCCAACGCGAAGTCCAGATGGACGGAGGCCGCCTCCGCCGGGTTCTCGCTCTCGGCCGCCGCGCGCGCGGCCCGGTGCAGCTGATTGGCCCGGAACCGCAGCAGGGCCGCTTCCTGCTCGGTCTGCTTGCTCTCGGTCACGTCCTGGAAGAGCCAGCCGACACCGAGCGGAACCGGCTCCTCCGTAAGCGGCGAGGCGAGCCGCAGGAAACCGCTCCGCCAGCACCGCCGCTGCTGCTGCTCACCCTCGGCCGACCGCACGGTCACCCACATCTCGGCGGGCGCGGGCGGCGCCCCCTCCGCGAGCACATGCGTGAGCGCGCTCTCCAGCTCCTCGACGCCCTGCGAGAGCAACTCCCCCAAGGGGCGCCCCAAGACCGCCGTACGCCCGATCCCGAGCGCCCGCGCCGCGTGCGCGTTGACAACGGCGGGCCGCAGGTCTGCGTCGACGACCACAACACCCCAGGAAGCGTCGTCGAACAGCGCCTCGCTCAGAGCGATCGACCGCTCGAGATCTATCTGCGCGTGCACCTCACTGAACGCGCAGTACACCCCGGCCGGTTTCCCGTCCGGCCCCGGCACCGCGGCCGACTGAGTCCGTACGAGCACTCGGCCGCCGTCCTTGGTGAGCAGCGCGAACTCGTTCACATGCCGCCCGGGCG
This sequence comes from Streptomyces sp. 2A115, assembly GCF_052245575.1. Lineage (NCBI taxonomy): Bacteria > Bacillati > Actinomycetota > Actinomycetes > Kitasatosporales > Streptomycetaceae > Streptomyces > Streptomyces sp. 2A115. Next base: position 179,099 of record NZ_JBQQCG010000006.1, read on the forward strand.
ACCGCATCGCGGACAGCAGCCGCCCCTCGACCTCCTCGGCGTCCGCGGGCCGCACGGCCCATCCGGCGAACCCGTGCCGTCCGACCGCCTCCTTCGCGGTCCATCCGAGGATCCGCTCCGCCTCCCGGTTCCAGTGCGTGACCACTCCGTCGGCGTCGAACGCGCACAACGCCGCGTCCATCCCGTCGAGCAGAGCGGCAAGCAGATCGGCCCCGTCCCGCTCGGGCTCCTGCGGCCCGAGCTCGTCCGTGGTCCCACTACGCCGGGAAGCACTCACCTGGCACCCCCTGCAGGCCGTGTCGGCGTGTCCTGCGCGGTGTGCCCGCGCGTCCGTTCACTCACGTTCACTCACTACGAATCACTCACTAGCAATCATTCAACTCGAACGTGACGCAGCCCACATCTGGTTCCCACAAGATTGAGGAAATCGTTGTGTTCGGAAGATCCCGGCGCGGTGGCGTGGAGCGGGCGTCCCAGTCCGTGTCAGCTTCGGTGGGGCGAGGCCAGGTCCGCCAGACGGCCGCGCGGTCGGACGGCCATACGCCGTCGACGGGGCCGTGGCCCGCACGCCGCAGCGCTCGCACATGACCCAGGGCCGCGGGACGCCGTTGCAGGAGCCCCGCGCCCTCGGTCAGCTCCAGATCATGCAGATCCGGCGTGCGAAGTTGACGTACCCGATGCGCTGGAAGGCGTTCGCCATGGGGATGTTGCCGAGATCCGTGGCTGCCCGGATGCGGGGGACATCCTGCGCGCTGAGGATCCCGGTGCCTTCGGCAAGGATCCCACACCTTGGATGCCCTGTGCGTCGGACGTCTGGACCACGAAGACGGCGACACGATCGTCCTGCCGGAGCAGGTCCTCATCGTCAAGGCCACTGGACGCGGCTCGTATACCCGCACTACTCCGGACCGGTTCGGGTTCCCTCGCCTACGGCGTGGCCGGGTTGAGCAGCACTTCGGATACGTCACTGGAGATCTCGTACGTGCCACCGTGCCCAGCGGCAAGTGGGCGGGCACGTGGGCGGGACGCATCTCCGTACGCGCCAGGGGACAGCACAGCCTCACGACACCGGCGGGCCGCTTCAACGTGTCCTACTGGAACCTCAGGCTCGTACAGCGGGGCGATGGCTACGGGTACTCCACCCGGCGAGAACCTGTGCCATCACCATCTCCAAAAATCGGTTGAAGCGCGAGAACCGGATACCTAGGGTGGGCTGTACTTCGGAGAGGAGGTGGTTCGGCAGATGTATTCATACCGGACGGAAGAGGTGGCTGCGGGCTAGCGGCCCGTCACCACATCCAGTGCGGTGCCGGACCAGCGTGTGAGACGAACGCGCAACCGGCCCAATCTCAAGCAGTCACCCGACCCGCGGGCTCGCCGGTACGTCCGGCCGGCTCCCTCCTCGGAGGGGACCAGAGCTCGCGGGTCGTCTGCGTTCGCGGGGGTGACGCGTATGTGGCGGCACCCCATAGAGCGCCGCCACACAGGCCGTACGTACACAAGCTCAGTCACACGAACTCACTCACATGAACTCAGTGGGCGATGTCCTCGTAGCCCTCGATCTCGCGTGGATTGCGTGTGCTGGGGCCCACGTAGCGTGCGGACGGTCGTACGAGTCGTGCTGTGCGCTTCTGCTCCAGGATGTGGGCGGACCAGCCGGCGGTGCGGGCGCAGGTGAACATCGAGGTGAACATGTGGGCCGGGACCTCGGCGAAGTCGAGGACGATGGCGGCCCAGAACTCGACGTTGGTCGCGAGGACGCGGTCGGGGCGGCGGGCGTGGAGTTCGGCGAGGGCGGCTTTCTCCAGGGCCTCGGCGACCTCGAAGCGGGGGGCGCCGAGTTCGCGGGCGGTGCGGCGGAGCACCCGGGCGCGGGGGTCTTCGGCGCGGTAGACGCGGTGGCCGAAGCCCATCAGGCGTTCGCCCTTGTCGAGGGCCTGCCTGACGTATGCCTCGGCGTTTCCGGTGCGCTCGATCTCCTCGATCATGCCGAGGACGCGGGAGGGGGCGCCGCCGTGCAGGGGGCCGGACATGGCGCCGACGGCGCCCGAGAGGGCCGCCGCGACGTCCGCGCCCGTCGAGGCGATCACGCGCGCGGTGAAGGTGGACGCGTTCATGCCGTGTTCGGCCGCGGACGTCCAGTACGCGTCGACGGCCGCGACGTGTTTGGGGTCGGGTTCGCCGCGCCAGCGGATCATGAAGCGTTCGACGACGGACTGTGCCTTGTCGATCTCGCGCTGCGGGACCATGGGCAGGCCGGGGCCGCGGGCGGACTGGGCGACGTACGAGAGGGCCATGACGGCGGCGCGGGCGAGGTCGGCGCGGGCCTGCTGCTCGTCGATGTCGAGGAGGGGTTTGAGGCCCCAGACGGGGGCGAGCATGGCGAGCGCGGACTGGACGTCGACGCGGATGTCGCCGGAGTGGACGGGGATCGGGAACGGTTCGGCGGGCGGCAGGCCGGGGTTGAAGGCTCCGTCGACGAGCAGCCCCCAGACATTGCCGAAGGAGACGTGGCCGACCAGATCCTCGATGTCGACGCCCCGGTATCGCAGGGCGCCGCCCTCCTTGTCCGGTTCGGCGATCTCCGTCTCGAAAGCGACGACTCCTTCGAGTCCGGGTACGAAGTCGGACATCAGGCGGCTCCTCATGATGTGTACGACAGACGGTTTGTGGGGGTCGTGAGGGTGGCGCGGGTGGTGAGGGTGGTGCGAAGTGCTTGTGGCCGTGTGTCTGTGGTGTGGATGGTGGTCGTCCGGTTCCGCGGTCGCTCGTGGACTCGCGGTCCGTACGCCAGTACGTCATCTCGGTGATGCCCGGTGCGGCCGACGGTCACCCAACCGTTTCGGCAGCAGGACGATATCCGTTGGTGCCATCTTTGGGGAGGGTTCGCGGCACTCAGTGCCAGGCAGTGATGAAGCGCACGCCGCCGAGCTGCCCGTCGGGCGTCCCGCCGGATACGGCAAGATGACGGCGTGACCGACCGTGACCCTGTCCTCGACCCCGCGTTGATGCGCAAGCAGTACCGGGCCGAGGGACTCGACGAGACAGAGCTGGCCGACCATCCGATGGAGCAGTTCGCGCGCTGGTTCGCCCAGGCCGCGCTGGCCGCGGCGCAGGGGGCGGTGTACGAGCCCAACGCGATGGTCGTCTCCACGGCCGACGCCGAGGGGAGGCCCAGCTCGCGCACGGTGCTTCTGAAGCAGTACGACGAGCAGGGTTTCGTCTTCTTCACCAATTACGAGTCCCGCAAAGGGCTTGACCTCGCCGAGAACCCGTACGTCTCCCTCCTCTTCCCCTGGCATCCGATGGCCCGGCAGGTCGTCGTGACCGGCATCGCGCGGCGCACGGGGCGTGACGAGACGGCTGCCTATTTCCGCACTCGCCCGCACGGCTCCCAGCTCGGTGCGTGGGCCAGCGCCCAGTCCTCGGTGATCTTCTCGCGTGCCGAACTCGATGCCTCCTACGCCGAACTGGCGGCTCGCTACCCCGAGGGGGAACAGGTCCCGGTTCCCCCGAACTGGGGCGGCTTCCGCGTCGCGCCCCAGTCGGTCGAGTTCTGGCAGGGCAGGGAGAACCGGCTGCACGACCGCTTGCGGTACGTGGCGGAGGCGGACGGGTCGTGGCGGGTGGAGCGGCTGAGTCCATGAGGCTGAGCCGAGTCCATGGGGCCGAGTGAGTCCATGGGGCCTAGTGAGTTCACGGGGTCAGGTGAGTTCATGAGGGTGCCCTCCGGGCACGGACGGTCACTGGCTTCACACGTTACGTACCGCCACTGACAACGCCCTCAGTCCAGTGCCCCGTCCAGGATCCCCGCCCACTGCGCGACCACGCGTTCCCGCCGCCCGGTGTCGTCCGTGAGCAGGTTCGCGAGGCCGAGGCCCCGGGCCATGTCGAGGAGGCCCTGGACGGTTTCGCGGACGCCGGGGCGGGACTCGTCGGCCTTCAGGAGGTCTACGGCTATGTGATGGGTTTCGCGGCCGACGCGGGCTTCCAACTCGGTTACGCGGGGCCGCAGCTGGTCCTCGTTGGAGGCGGCGACCCAGAGGTGGAGGGCAGCGCGGAACAGCGGGCCCGTGTAGAGGTCGACCAGGGCGGCGACTACCGCGCGGCGGTCCGTGACGCCCTCGGGGAAGAGGGCGCGCAGGGCGGTGGAACGCTCCTCGGCGACGTACTCGACGGCTGCCGTGAAGAGGTCCTCGCGGGTCGGGAAGTGGTGCTGGGCGGCGCCCCGGGAGACGCCGGCGCGTTCGGCGACGACGGAGACCGTGGAGCCCGCCCAGCCGTGTTCGGCGAGGCAGGCGACGGCGGCTTCGAGGAGGCGCTGCCGGGTGGCCCGGCTGCGGTCCTGCTTGGGGATGCGGTCCACCACCCCGGCGTTCAGAGCACCCATGGGGGATCCCTTCGTTCGAGGAAGGCCGTCATGCCCTCACGGGCCCCGGCGGAGGCGAACATCTCGACCGAGAGGCGGATCAGTTCGCCTGCCTCATGGTCGAAGGACTCCAGGACCTTAGCCGTGAGCAGTCGTTTCGTCTCGTCCAGGGCCCGGGGGGAGGCGCGGCGCAGGCCGTCGAGGACGGGTGCGAGCACCTCGTCGATGTCGGCGTCGGCGCCGGCGGTGGTCGTGATGAGCCCGATGCGTGCCGCCTCGGCCGCGTCGAAGGACTCGCCGGTGAGGTAGTAGCGGGCGAGCGCGCGCGGGTCCGTACGGGGCAGGAGCGGCAGCGAGATGACGGCGGGGGCGACCCCGATGCGCACCTCGGTGAACGCGAAGGTGGCCGTGCCGGTGGCGACCGCGATGTCGCAGGCGGCGAGGAGGCCGAGGCCACCGGCCCGTACGTGTCCGGTGACCCGGGCGACGACGGGTTTGGGCAGTTCGACGATCTGCCGCAGCAGTTTGACGAACGCCTTCGGGGACGGCGGGTCGTGCAGGTCGGCGCCCGCGCAGAAGGTGTTCCCGGTGTGGGTGAGGACGATGGCGCGTACGTCGGGGGCCTTGCCGCATCGCTTGACGGCGTCCGCGAGTTCGCCGACGAGTGCGGCCGACAGGGCGTTGCGGCTGTGTGGTGAGTCCAGGGTGAGGGTGGCGATGCCACGCTCGTGCGCGAGGTGGACGAGGGCCGTCACGCGTGTTCCCTGAGCTGTCGGCGCAGGATCTTGCCGGAGGCGGCCCGGGGCACGCCGTCGATGAAGGTGACCTGCCGGACGCGCTTGTAGGGGGCGACGCGTTCGGCGACGTACATCATGACCTCTCCTTCGGAGAGGTCGGTGGCGGTGGGCCGGCGGACCACGAATGCGTGTGGGATTTCGTTGTTGTCGTCGTCGTAGACGCCGATGACGGCGGCGTCGGTGATCTTCGGGTGGGTGAGCAGGAGTGCCTCCAGTTCGGCGGGGGCCACCTGGAAGCCCTTGTACTTGATGAGTTCCTTGACGCGGTCGACGACGAACAGCCAGCCGTCGGCGTCGACGTATCCGACGTCTCCGGTGTGCAGCCAGCCGTTCTCGTCGATCATCGCGGCGGTGGCGTCGGGGCGTCCCAGGTAGCCCTTCATGATCTGGGGTCCGCGGATGGCGATCTCGCCGCGTTCGCCTACGCCGACGTCCTTGTCGGGGTCGTCCAGGGAGAGGATGCGCATCTCCGTGCCGGCGATGAGTTTTCCGACGCTTCCGGGGGGCGGGTTCTCGGCGTCCAGGGGGACGGCGTGGGTGCCGGGTGAGAGTTCCGTCATGCCGTATGCCTGGCCGACCGGCGGCAGGCCCAGCCTGCGTGAGCAGGCGACCGCCAGGTCGGCGTCCAGGGGTGCCGCCGCGCTGACGATGTACTTCAGGGACGACAGGTCGTAGCCCTCGACGGCCGGGTGCTTGGCGAGGGCGAGGACGATTGGTGGGGCCACGTACAGGCCGGTGATGCGGTGTTTCTCGATGGCGGCGAGGAACGTGTCGAGGTCGAAGCGGGGCAGTACGACGACGGTGGCGCCCTGCCTGAGGGGCGCGTTCATGAGAGCCGTCAGCCCGTAGATGTGGAAGAACGGCAGGACGGCGAGGATGCGGTCGCCGGGTCCCATCGGCAGGGTGGGTTCCAGTTGGGCCAGGTTGGTGGCGATGGACCGGTGGGTGAGCATCACGCCTTTGGGGATGCCGGTCGTGCCGGAGGAGTACGGGAGGGCCGCCACGTCCTCGCCGGGGTCGATGTCGATCTGCGGTTCGGGGGCTGTGGAGCCCAGCATGTCGAGCAGCGATCGGTGTCCGGGCGCCTGGTCGCAGACGAAGATCTCCCGTACGCCGCCCGCGAGTTCGGCCGCCGTGCGGGCTGTGTCCAGGAGTGGTGACACGGTGACGATCCACTCGGCGGCGCAGTCCCGCAGCTGTTTGGCGAACTCGTCGGGTGTGGCGAGCGGGTGGACGGTCGTGACCGAGGCCCCCGCGCGCGTGGCGGCGAAGAAGGCGGTCGGGAAGGCGACCGTGTTGGGGCTGTGCAGGGCCAGCACGTCGCCCTTGCGGACGCCGAGGTCGGTGAAGGCGGCGGCGATCCGCCGGTGGAACGTGTCGAGTTGGGCGTAGGTGAGAGTCGTACCGTCCACGCCGTCCACGAGGGCGGGTGTGTCGCCTCGGGAGGCGGCGCGGCCGAGCACCGCTTCGTGGATGGGTTCTTCGACGGCGGGAACGTCTTCGTACTCGCTGCGGAACACCATGGCGGGCCCTTTCGAGAGTCGGACCGGAGGTTCTGCCAGGAGCCGGGAGCCGGGAGAGGGAGACCTGAACCCGGATGCCGGGGCCTGTAGGGAGATAGTCCTAGTAAGACTTCGGTAGGCCCAGGGTCTGGTGCGACACGTAGTTGAGGATCATCTCCCGGCTGACGGGGGCGATCCGGGCCACCCGGGACGCGGTGATGAGTGAGGCGAGGCCGAACTCGCCGGTCAGGCCGTTGCCGCCGAGGGTGTGCACGGACTGGTCGACGGCTTTCACACAGGCTTCGGCGGCCGCGTACTTGGCCATGTTGGCGGCCTCTCCGGCTCCGGCGTCGTCCCCGGAGTCGTACAGGAAGGCCGCCTTCTGCATCATCAGGCGGGCGAGTTCGAGGTCGATGTGCGCTTGTGCCAGGGGGTGGGCGATGGCTTGGTGGGCGCCGATGGGTTCTTTCCAGACGGTGCGTTCGCGCGCGTAGGCGACGGCCCTGGAGAGGGCGTAGCGGCCCATACCGATCGCGAACGCGGCGGTCATGATGCGCTCGGGGTTGAGGCCCGCGAACAGCTGGAGCAGGCCCGCGTCCTCGTCGCCCACGAGCGCGTCGGCGGGCAGCCGTACGTCGTCGAGGGTGAGCTCGAACTGCTTCTCCGCGCCGTGGAGTTCCATGTCGATCTGCCGCCGCTCGAAGCCGGCCGCTTCGCGCGGGACGATGAACAGGCAGGGCTTGAGCTTTCCTGTGCGGGCGTCCTCTGCGCGGCCGACTATGAGTGTGGCGTCGGCGATGTCCACGCCCGAGATGAACACCTTGCGGCCGGTGAGGACCCAGTCCGTGCCGTTGCCGTCCCGGCGGGCGGTGGTGGTGATGCGGTGGCTGTTGGAGCCGGCGTCCGGTTCGGTGATGCCGAAGGCCATGGTGCGGGTGCCGTCGGCGAGGCCGGGGAGCCATTGTTGTTTCTGGTCGTCCGTGCCGAAGCGGGCGATCACCGTGCCGCAGATGGCCGGTGAGACGACCATCATCAGGAGGGGGCAGCCTGCGGCGCCGAGTTCTTCGAGAACGATGGAGAGTTCCGCGATGCCGCCGCCTCCGCCTCCGTATTCCTCCGGCAGGTTGACGCCCAGGTAGCCGAGTTTGGCTGCCTCCGACCAGAGTTCGTCGGGGTAGCCGCCGTCTGCGACGACCTTGGTGAGGTACTCGCGGCCGTAGCGGGTGCCGAGGGTGGATACGGCGGATCGGAGGGCTTTGTGCTCTTCGGAGTCGGTGACCGGGCTCATGCGGGCTCCTCAGGGGGAGGGGGCTTGTGCCGTTTGGAGGGAGCGGGTTCGTTGTGGCTGGTCGCGCAGTTCCCCGCGCCCCTTAAAGGGGCGCGCTGTGGACGACTGCCAGGAGGGTGCCGACCTCGACCTGTTGACCAGGGGTGGCATGCAGGGCCGTGAGCGTGCCTGGGACCGGCGCGGAGATCTTGTGTTCCATCTTCATCGCCTCCAGCCACAGCAGGGGCTCTCCGGCCCGTACAGCGGCTCCCACGGCCAGCCCCTCGGCGACTCGGACGACCGTTCCTGGCATGGGGGCCAGCAGGGAGCCGGGGGCACGGTCGGTCGTGGGCTCCGGGAAGCGGGGAAGGGCGGTGAGTGAGGTGGCGTTGACGTGGATTCGGTCGCCGTATCGCGCGATCTCGAACTTCCGCTGAACGCCGTGCGCTTCGAGTACGACCAGGTCGGTCCCGGTACTCACCACGCGCACCCCGTCCGCGGTCAGGCCTTCCCGGCTGTGCTGGTAGCGGACCTCGTGCTCATCGCCGTTCATCAGGTAGCGCTTTGTCTGCGGCTGTGACGGCAGGTTGCGCCAGCCGCCGAACCGAGAGCGGCCGTGCGCGTCGGCGAGGGCGGCGGCCAAGGGGGCGTACGGGTCGGGGGCGGACTCGGTCAGCTTGGTCAGGTGGCGTTCGTAGAAGCCGGTGTCCATGCGGGCCGTCGTGAATTCCGCGTGGCGCAGGGAGCGTACGAGGAGGTCACGGTTGGTGGCGGGGCCGTGAATCGTGGCCTTCTCCAGGGATCCGGCGAGTTTCCGGATGGCCTCCGCGCGCGTGGGGGCGTACGCGACTGCCTTGGCGAGCATCGCGTCGTAGTGGACGCCGATCTCGTCGCCGTCGGTGTAGCCCGTGTCCAGGCGGGTCCCGGGGACGGTGAGGCGGTGCAGGGTGCCGGTCTGCGGGGTCCAGCCGGTCGCGGGGTCCTCGGCGTAGAGGCGGGCCTCGACGGCGTGGCCTCGCGCGCGTGGGGGGTCGTTTTCGAGGGGCTGTCCTTCGGCGACGCGGATCTGGAGTGCCACCAGGTCCACGCCGAACACTTCCTCCGTGACGGGGTGTTCGACCTGGAGGCGGGTGTTCATCTCCAGGAAGTGGGCCTTCGCCCCGGCCAGGGGATCGGCCTCGGGGTCGGTCCCCTGCGCGTCGGCGACCAGGAACTCGACCGTGCCCGCGCCTACGTAGGCGACCGCGCGGGCGGCGCGTACGGCCATCGCGTACAAGGAGTCGGTCAGTTCGGAACTCAAACCCGGCGCTGGGGCCTCTTCGATCACCTTCTGGTGGCGGCGCTGGAGGGAGCAGTCGCGGGTGCCGAGCGGCCATACCGTGCCGTGCGTGTCGGCCAGGATCTGCACCTCCACGTGCCGGCCGCCCTCCACGTAGGGCTCGACGAAGACCTCGCCGTCCCCGAAGGCGCTGAGGGCCTCGGCGCGGGCAGCCGCCAACTCGGCGTCCAGGTCCGCCAGTTCCCGTACGACCCGCATGCCGCGTCCGCCGCCGCCCGCGGCCGCCTTCACGAGCACCGGGAGATCGTCCGCGGTGACCTCCTTCAGGGGCTCGAGACCCATCACTTCCTTCGCGCGTGTCTTGGAGGCCATCGCCTCGATCGCCTCGGGCGGTGGGCCGATCCAGACGAGGCCCGCGTCGAGGACGGCCCGCGCGAAGTCGGCGTTCTCGGACAGGAAGCCGTATCCGGGGTGGACGGCGTCCGCGCCCGCCGCGAGGGCGGCCTTCACGATCAGGTCGCCGCGCAGGTACGTGTCGGCGGGGGTCGCGCCCGGGAGGCGTACCGCGGTGTCGGCCACGCGCGCGTGGAGGGCGTTTTCGTCGGCGTCGGAGTGCACGGCGACGGTTCGGATGCCCAGCTCACGGCACGTGCGGAAGACACGGCAGGCGATCTCGCCGCGGTTGGCGACGAGGAGGGACGTAATCACGTGGGGGAACCTCATGGGGGGGACCTCACATCCGGAAGACGCCGAAGCCGCCGCGTACGCCCTCGTACGGGGCCGTGTGGATGGCGGACAGGCACAGGCCGAGGACGGTGCGGGTGTCGCGCGGGTCGATGACCCCGTCGTCGTACAGCCGCCCGGACAGGAACATCGGCAGGGACTCGGACTCGATCTGCTGCTCGACCATGGCGCGCAGGGCGGCGTCGGCGTCCTCGTCGTACGGCTGCCCCTTGGCGGCCGCCGACTGCCGGGCGACGATCGACAGGACGCCTGCGAGCTGCTGAGGGCCCATGACGGCGGACTTGGCGCTGGGCCAGGCGAACAGGAAGCGCGGGTCGTAGGCGCGGCCGCACATGCCGTAGTGGCCGGCTCCGTAGGAGGCGCCCATGAGGACGGACAGGTGCGGGACGGTCGAGTTCGACACCGCGTTGATCATCATCGCGCCGTGCTTGATGATGCCGCCCTGCTCGTACTCCTTGCCGACCATGTAGCCGGTGGTGTTGTGCAGGAACAGCAGCGGGATGTCGCGCTGGTTGGCCAGCTGGATGAACTGGGCGGCCTTCTGGGACTCCTCGCTGAAGAGCACGCCCCGCGCGTTGGCCAGCACGCCGACCGGGTAGCCGTGGAGGGTCGCCCAGCCGGTGATGAGGCTCGTCCCGTAGAGGGGCTTGAACTCGTCGAAGTCGGAGGCGTCGACGATGCGGGCGATGACCTCCCGGGGGTCGAAGGGGGTACGCAGATCCCCCGGCACTATCCCCAGGAGCTCGTTCTCGTCGTACTTGGGCGGGGCGGCCGGGCCCGGATCGGCGTAGGCCTTGCGGTGGTTGAGGCGGGCGACCACCCGCCGGGCCTGCCTGAGGGCGTCCTGCTCGTCGACGGCGAAGTGGTCAGCGAGGCCCGACACGCGCGCGTGCATCTCGGCGCCGCCCAGGGACTCGTCGTCGCTCTCCTCGCCGGTGGCCATCTTCACCAGCGGCGGACCGCCGAGGAAGACCTTCGCCCGCTCCTTGACCATGATCACGTGGTCGGACATGCCGGGAATGTACGCGCCGCCTGCCGTGGAGTTCCCGAAGACGACCGCGACGGTCGGGATCCCGGCGGCGGACAGCCTGGTCAGGTCGCGGAAAATCGCTCCCCCGGGGATGAAGATTTCCTTCTGGGAGGGCAGATCCGCGCCGCCGGACTCGACGAGGCTGATGCAGGGCAGACGGTTGGCGAGGGCGATGTCGTTCGCCCGGAGGGCCTTCTTCAGGCTCCAGGGGTTGCTGGCGCCGCCGCGTACGGTCGGGTCGTTCGCCGTGATCAGGCACTCCACGCCCTCGACGACGCCGATGCCGGTGACGAGCGAGGCGCCCACGGTGTACTCGGGGGAGGCGCTCCCCCAGGCGGCGAGCGGCGACAGTTCGAGGAACGGCGTGTCGGGGTCGAGCAGCAGCTCGATGCGTTCGCGGGCGAGCAGTTTGCCGCGGCCGTGGTGCCGGGCGACGTACTTCTCGCCGCCGCCCGCGAGGGCCTTCGCGTGCTCGGCGTCGAGTTCCGCGAGCTTGGCGAGCATGGCCTCGCGGTGGGCCGCGTACTCGGGGCTCCTGGTGTCGAGCGCGGAGGGGAGGACGGTCACAGGAGGGCCTCCGGGATGTCCAGGTGGCGGGAGCGCAGCCATTCGCCGAGGGACTTGGCCTGCGGGTCGAAGCGGTGCTGGGCGGCGACGCCGTCGCCGAGGATGCCTTCGACGACGAAGTTCAGGGCGCGGAGGTTCGGCAGAACGTGACGGACGACTGACAGATGACGACTCTCAGGTATCAGAGTCTGAAATCTGTCGGCTGTCAGCTCGTGGGCGATCCAGCGCCACGCCTCGTCCGACCGTACCCACACCCCGACGTTCGCGTTCCCACCCTTGTCGCCACTGCGGGCTCCGGCGACGAGGCCGAGAGGGGCGCGTCGGGTGGGGGCGTCGACGCTCGGCAGTGGCTCGGGCAGGGGTGGTTCCGGCGGTGGTTCGAGTACGCGGGTGTCCTGGGCCGGGATGACATGGATCCTGCGCCCGTCGTGCAGGACCGCCACATGGTCCACGTCCGCATGGGGGACGTACACATCCTCGAACACCCCATAAGGGGAGCCCTTTCCCGGTGGTGCCATCACATGGAATCCGGGATAGCTGCCGAGCGCGAGCTCGACGGCGGCTCCGCTGAGGGTCCGGCCCACCGCGTCCTGGTCGGCGTCCCGCACGACGAGCCGAAGCAGGGCGCTCGCGGTCTCCTCGGTGGGGGCGTCGGGGTGGTCGGTGCGGGCGAGTTCCCAACTGACCTGTGCGGGCCGGGACTTGGCTTCGGTGAGCGCGGTCTCCATCTGGTCCCGTACGAGGGCGGCCTTCTTCTCGATGTCGAGCCCCGTCAGCACGAAGACGATTTCGTTGCGGAACCCGCCGAGCTTGTTGAGCCCGACCTTGAGGGTCGGCGGCGGGGCTTCACCGCACACGCCTTCGCCACGTGCGCTCTGCTCACGCGCTCCGCCGTCGCCACGTGCGCCGTCGCCGCTTGCACCCTCACCGCGTACACCGTCGATGCGCACGCGGTCGGGGCCGTCCTGGGTGAGCCGGACCGAGTCGAGCCGGGCGGTGACGTCGGGGCCGGCGTACCGGGCGCCGGAGGTCTCGTACAGGAGCTGCGCGGTGACCGTGCCGACGTCCACGACACCACCGGTGCCGTCGTGTTTCGTGATGACGCTCGACCCGTCCTCGTGGATCTCGGCCAGCGGAAAGCCGGGGCGGCGGAGGACGCTCGGGTCGTGGTCGGCGAAGAAGGCGTAGTTGCCGCCGGTGGCCTGGGTGCCGCACTCCAGGACGTGCCCGGCGACGACCGCGCCCGCCAGGCGGTCGTACGCGTCCGGTGCCCAGCCGAAGTGCGCGGCTGCCGGGCCGGTGACCAGCGCGGCGTCGGTGACACGGCCGGTGACGACGATGTCCGCGCCCGCGCGGAGGCAGGTCGCGATGCCCTCGCCGCCGAGGTAGGCGTGCGCGGTGACGCTCTTCGGGTATCTCCGCTTGAGGTCGTCGCCCTCGACGTGGGCGACGCGCGCGGGGATGCCGAGACGGTCGGCCAACTCCCGTACGGCGTCGGCCAGTCCGGCCGGGTTGAGGCCGCCGGCGTTGGCGACGATGCGTACGCCCTTCTCGTGTGCGAGGCCGAGGCACTCCTCCAGCTGACGCAGGAAGGTCTTGGCGTAGCCCTGTTTCGGATCCTTGAGGCGGTCCCTGCCCAGGATGAGCATGGTCAGTTCGGCGAGGTAGTCGCCGGTGAGGACGTCCAGGGGGCCGCCGGTGAGCATCTCGCGCATCGCGTCGAAGCGGTCGCCGTAGAAGCCGGAGGCGTTGCCGATGCGCAGTGGGTCAGTACGCAGAGGGCCCGTGGGTAGAGAGCCGGTGGGCACAGGGTCGGTGGACAGAGGGCCGGTCGTCGGGTCTGCTGCCTTGGGGCTCGGCACAGGGCGGGTCACCGCGCGGCCCCCTTCGGCTCACGCCCCGCACCAGGCGGTCCCGCGAAGGCCTGCGCGATGTCCAGCCAGCGGTCGGCGTCCGGGCCTTCGGCGCGTACGGCGAGGTCGGCGCGGTTCGCCCGTCGGGTGACGAGGAGGCAGAAGTCGAGGGCGGGGCCGGTGACACGCTGGGCGGCGTCCTCAGGACCGTACGTCCACAACTCCCCCGAGGGGCCGACGAGTTCGACGCGGAATTCGTCGCCGGGCGCGGTGAGGCCTCGTACCCCGAAGGCGAAGTTCCGCGCCCGCACCCCGATCCGCGCCACATGCCGGAGGCGGTCCGTGGGTGTGCGCATCACACCCAACGCGTCCGCCACGTCCTGGCCGTGGGCCCAGGTCTCCATAAGACGCGCGGTGGCCATGGAAGCGACCGACATGGGCGGCCCGTACCAGGGAAAGCGCGTCCCAGTGGGTGCCGCGCGCAGTGCCTCCGCCAGGGCCTCCCGACCCGCACGCCACTCGGCGAGCAGCCTGGCGGGCGGCATCGCGGCCCTCTCCCGCGCCCCCTCGTCCACGAAGTCGTCCGGCGAGGCCAGCGCCTTCTCGATCTCCTTCGCGAAGGCGTCGGCGTCGGTCACGGCGAGCAGCGCGGACCGGTCGGTCCAGGTCAGGTGCGCGATCTGGTGGGCGATGCTCCAGCCCGGAGCGGGAGTGGCGAGCGCCCAGCGCTCCTCCTCCAACTCTCTTACCAGCAGGTCGAGTTCCTCGCTCTCCTGGTACAGATCGTCGATCACGGACGACGACGGATCGGCCACGATGCGCTCCCCTCGGCACGACGGTGCGCGGCAGTGTGCGGCTGTGTGCGGCGCGGTGTGTCCCGGAGCATGGCAGCGCGCACAGAAACAAGCAAGCGTGCTTGCATTGGGTTTCGACAGTCGGCGTGCGAGTTGGGCGACCAGTCGGGGACTGCCCCAAGCAGCACGAATCCAGGCCCGGGCCTCAGCGGCGGGTCAGCGGCGGATCAGCGGCAACAGCACGTCGCCGGGGAGCCCGCCCCGCTCACCCCACGTCCTTCACCTCCCCCGCGTTCTTCGCCGTCCCCGCCCCACCTGCGTCCGCACCGCCCCCATGCTCGCCGCGATGACCAGCCCGATCGCCAGCGCCTCCGGTACGGACAGCGTCTGGCTCAGGACCAGGAAGCCGGCGGTCGCGGCGACGGCCGGTTCGAGGCTCATCATGATCGCGAAGGTGGAGGCGGGAAGGCGGCGGAGGGCGAGGAGTTCGAGGGTGTACGGGAGGACGGAGGAGAGGACTGCCACGGCGGCGCCCAGGGCGATCGTGGTCGGGTCCAGGAGCTTCGCGCCGGACTCGACGATGCCCAGGGGCAGGAACAGCACGGCCGCGACGGCCATGGCGAGCGCCAGGCCGTCGGCCTGCGGGAAGCGGCGGCCCGTACGGGCGCTGAAGATGATGTACGCGGCCCACATCGCGCCGGCGGACAGGGCGAAGGCGACGCCGACCGGGTCGAGACTGCTGAAGCCTCCGCCACCGAGGAGGAAGACGCCGCCGAGGGCGAGGCCTGCCCAGACGAGGTTGACGGCGCGGCGAGAGGCCAGGACGGAGAGTACGAGGGGGCCGAGCACCTCCAGGGTGACGGCGGGGCCGAGCGGAATGCGGGCGACCGACTGGTAGAAGAGGCCGTTCATCGCGGCCATCGTGACGCCGAAGACGACGACGGTGCCCCAGTCGGCGCGCGAGTGCCCGCGCAGCCCGGGGCGGCAGATCACCAGCAGCACGATCGCGGCGACCGCGAGCCTCAGCGCCACGACGCCGAGCGCTCCGGTGCGCGGCATGAGAGTCACGGCGAGCGCGCCACCGAACTGAACGGAGACGCCTCCGGCGAGCACGAGGCCTACGGGCCCGAGGGCCCCCCGCCCCCGGACGGGGCGGCCACCGAGCGCGCCCTCCGGCCGCGCGACCACACCGGCAACCGCGCCGGCCGACGGGGCCCGGTCCAGACGGGGGAGGTTCACGACGGCCATCCAGAAGGTCGAAGAGCGACAAGGGCGGGAAGATCGAACCAGTTCACCACGATGCACTACAGAGTCCAGAGTAATGAACCAAGCAAGGAGTGTAAACCCACTTCGCAACTTACAAACCCCACCCCACCCCACCCCCCACGGCCGACAAGCAAGGATTGGCAGGTTTGGGACACCCACGCCGCTTCCGAACTGTCCCAAATCTTCCAATCACCTTGCGCGCAGCGCGGGACGAGCGGCGGCTGTCCGTCGCCGCTCGGGTCGAGTGGGCCGACCCGCCTCGCCCCGCCCGTCCCGTCGGCCGACCCACTCCCTTCGGCCGACCGCCTCCCTCCTTCGGCCAACCGTCTTCCCTCGGTCAACCACGGCCGTCCCCCTCTCCGCCGTCCAGTCCCTCCGCCAGCACCTCCGCCAAATGCCGCCCCCTCACCTCACCCACCTGCTCCAACTGCGTCCGGCACGAGAAGCCGTCCGCCAGTACCACCGCCTCCTCCCCGGCCGCCCGCACCGCCGGAAGCAGCTGTTCCTCCGCGCACGCCACCGACACCTCGTAGTGGCCCTTCTCGAAGCCGAAGTTGCCCGCCAGGCCGCAACAGCCGCCGGAGAGTTCGCCCTCCAGGCCCGCCGCCGCGCGCAGCCGGCGTTCGGCCGCGTCGCCGAGGACCGCGTGCTGGTGGCAGTGGGTCTGGCCGACGGCCGGGCGGTCGACGCGGGGCGGGGTCCAGTGCGGCGCCTGCTGTTCCAGGGCCTCGGCGAACGTCACCACCGAGTCGGCGAGGCGCCGGGCGCGCGGGTCGTCGTGGAGGAGTTCGGGTAGGTCCGTGCGGAGGGCGGCGGCACAACTCGGTTCCAGGACGACGAGCGGAGTCGCGGACGGATCGTCCCCGCCACCGAGATGGGGCTCCATGCGGTCGAGGGTGCGCCTCATCACCGTACGGGCGCGGTCGAGTTGGCCCGTGGAAACGTACGTCAGGCCGCAGCACACTCCGGGCGGGGGCAGGACCACCCGGCGGCCCGCGTCCTCCAGGACCCGTACGGCCGCCTTGCCCACCTCGGGCGAGAGGTGGTTCGTGAAGGTGTCGGGGAAGAGGAGGGTGGTGGGCCGAGGCCGGTCCAGGGGCAGCTCCACCTCACGCCGCCCGAACCAACGCCGGAACGTCTCCCCCGCCACGCGAGGAATCGTCCGCTCGGCCGCGATACCGCCCAGCCGCTTCGCCGCTCCCGCCAACGCCCGTACCGAAGCGAGGGAGTTGACCAGCCGGGCCGCTCGCAGGCGCGAGGCCACTCGCAGCCACACCGGCAGCCACCCCATCGCATAGTGCGCGGCCGGACGCCGCCGCCCCTCGTAGTGGTGGTGCAGGAACTCCGCCTTGTACGTGGCCATGTCGACGCCGACCGGGCAGTCGGAGCGGCAGCCCTTGCAGGACAGACACAGGTCGAGCGCGTCCCGGACCTCCGTGGACGCCCAGCCGTCGGTCACCACCTCGCCCGCGAGCATCTCGTGCAGCAGGCGCGCGCGCCCGCGCGTGGAGTGCTCCTCCTCGCCGGTCGCCCGGAAGGAAGGACACATGACGCCGGAGCCCGAACCAGCCGTTTCCGTACGGCACTTGGCCACGCCCACGCACCTGCGCACCGCCGCAGAGAAGTCCCCGCCGTCGTGCGGGTAACCGAAGGCCACGTCGACCGGCTCGCGCGGGAGGACGGCGAAGCGGAGGTTCGAGTCCAAGGGCGCTGGCCGCACCAGCATTCCGGGGTTCAGCAGGTCGTCCGGGTCCCACACCGCCTTCGCGCGCTCGAAGAGGGCCACCATCTCCGCTCCGTACATCTTCGGGAGAAGTTCGGCCCGCGCCTGTCCGTCCCCGTGCTCCCCGGAGAGTGAGCCTCCGTGGGAGACCACCAGCTCCGCCAGCTCCTCGGAGAAGCCGCGGAAGCGGGCGATGCCCTCACGGGAGAGCAGGTCGAAGTCGATGCGTACATGGATGCAGCCGTCCCCGAAGTGCCCGTACGGCGTCCCGCGCAGCCCGTGGGAGGTCAGCAACCCCCTGAAGTCCCTGAGGTACGCCCCCAGCCGGGCCGGCGGTACCGCGCAGTCCTCCCAGCCGGGCCACGCCTCGGTCCCGTCCGGCATGCGGGTCGCCGTGCCGCTCGCGTCCTCGCGGATGCGCCACAGAGTGCGCTGCCCGGCCGGGTCGGTGACCACGAGGGAGTCGACGACGTCCGCCGCGCGCACGATCGCGTTCGCACGCGCGCGTGCCTCCGCCGCCGTCGAGCCACCCGTCTCCACGAACAGCCAGGCCCCGCCCTTGGGCAGCCCCGCGTCCGGCGGTACGAGATCGGCCGCCATGCCCTCCACCGTCAGCGGCCTGTACGACAGCAGGCCCGCCGCGGCCGAGGCCGCCGCGCTCTCGTCCGCGTACGCCAGCACGGCCAGCGCACGCGCGCGCGGGGACTCCACCAGCCGTACGACCGCCTGCGTCAACACGCCCAGGGTGCCCTCGGAGCCGCAGAAGGAACGGGCCACGTCGGCGCCCTTCTCGGGGAGCAGCGCGTCCAGCGCGTACCCCGAGATGCGGCGCGGCAGGTCCGGGAAGCCGGTACGCAGCCGCCCCAACTCCCCTTCCACCAAAGCCCGTAGCCCTTCCGGAGCGCCCGTCCAGGACTGGCCGAGCGTCAAGGACTCGCCCCTGGCCGTCACCACGGAGAGTTCGCTCACGCTGTCGGCCGTCGTGCCCCAGGCCACCGAGTGCGACCCGCACGAGTTGTTGCCGATCATTCCGCCGAGCGTGCACCGGCTGTGGGTGGAGGGGTCGGGCCCGAACCGCAGGCCGTGCGGGGCTGCCGCGTCCTGGAGGCGGTCCAGTACGACTCCCGGCTGGACCACGGCCGTTCGTGACGCGGGGTCGAGGGACACGATCCGGTTCATGTGCCGGGTGAAGTCCAGGACCACCCCCGTGCCGGTCGCCTGCCCCGCGATCGACGTGCCGGCGCCGCGTGCCACGACCGGCACCCCGAGCCGTGCGCACACGGACAGTGCCGCCGCCACGTCGTCGGCGTCTCTCGGAGCGACCACGCCGAGCGGTACGCGCCGGTAGTTGGACGCGTCCATGGTGGTCAGCGCCCGCGCGGTCACGTCGAAGGAGACCTCTCCGCGCACGGCTTTCACCAGGCCGGCCCGCAGCTCCCCGAGATCCGTTTCCGCCATGCCCTCCGCCGTGCCCTCCGCCACGCTCTCCGCCGTGCCTTTCGCCGCGCCCTCCGCCGTTTCTTCCGTCATGTCTCCAAGGATGCCTCCCGTCACTGACAGTGACCCCCGGAGGTCGATGAAGGGCCGCCCCTGGTCGTGGACGAATTGTGGGCGGGGTTCCGAAACCGTCCCGTTCCGATCACGAACTCCCATATAGTGACCGCCAGTTGAGCACCAGGTGTCGCATCCCGCCCAGGACACGACCGAGGACACGATTCATGACCGCGCCCACCCCGCAAGCGCGCCCCACCCCAGATCGGCCGTCCCTCGCGCACCCCGGAGACGAACGCCCCAGCCTGCGTGCCGTCGCACCCGTCCCGCTCCTCGTCGCCGTACCGGCCGCGCTCGCCGTCGGCGCCGCGGTCGCCCTGGCCCCCGGTTCGGTGCGCGCGCCCCTCGCGTGGGGCGCGGCCGCGGCCGCCGTCCTGCTGTGCGTGGCCGTCGCCGTGGCGAGCTACGCCGTCCAGCGGGCGCGATTACTCCGCCGCCGTCTCGAAGCGGTCGCCCAGGACGCCAGTCGACTCCTCCGGGAACGAGCCCGCGTCACCGAGGAGTCCGCCCGCGAACGCGAGCGGCTCACCGACGAGTTCGACCGGCAACGCGCCCGGATGGCTGAGCAGAACGCCCACCAGAAGGTCCGCCTGGCCGCCGAACTCGACCGGGAGCGCACCCGCCTGAGCGCGGACTACGCGCGCGTAGTCGACGAATTGCGGCAGGCGAGGACCGACCGCGCCGCCGCCGTCTCGGCGGCCGCCAACACGGCGGGCCGGATGCAGGCCCTGGCCACGAGCATGCTCGCCGACCTGCGCGCGATGGAGGAGAGGCACTCCGACGAGGACGTACTCGCCGACCTCCTCCACCTCGACCACCGCACCGCGCAGGCGAGCCGCCTCGCCGACTCCGTCGCCGTGCTCGCGGGGGCGCGCTCGGGCCGCCGCTGGGCGCGGCCCATCGCCATGGAGTCGATCCTGCGCGGCGCGATGGGCCGCATCAGCGGCTACCAGCGCGTACGCGCCCACTCGGCCAGCGAGGCCGCCGTCGCCGGGCACGCCGCCGAGGGCGTGATGCACGCACTCGCCGAAATCCTCGACAACGCCGCGAACTTCTCACCGCCGACGGCCGAAGTGCACGTCTACGTAGAAGAGGTGCCGGCCGGCGTCATCGTCTCCGTCGAGGACAGCGGCCTGGTGATGGGTGAGGTGCAGTTACGCCGCGCCGAGCGCGCCGTCTCCGGTGAGGAGATGGAGCTCGGCGGCCTCACCGGCACCCGGCTCGGCCTCGCGGTCGTCGGCCGGCTCGCCCGCAAGTACGGTCTGAAGGTCTCCTTCCGCCCCTCCGCGCGCGGCGGCACGGGCGTCCTGGTGCTCATCCCCCAGGACATCCTCGCGAACCCGGGCCAGGAGCAGGCCCCTGGCCGGGCTCAGGCCCCGGCCCAGGCCCCAACTCCGGCGTCGGCACCGGCACCCGTACCGCCACCGCCACCGGCCGCCTACGAACCTGCGGCTTCCTTCCCGACGCCCCAGCCCCAGCCGCCCCATCCCCAGCCCCATCCCCAGCAGTCGTACGCCGCCGCCCGTGACCTCTACGACCTGGACACGGATCCCGTCCCGACCCACGAGTCCCCGTCTCCGGTCCAGCCCGCCGCCGATCTCACCGGCACCCTCCCGAAGCGCCACCGCGGCCGCACCCTCGCCGAGGCGGAAGCCGAGGCCCAGGCCCGGCAGGCCCAGGTCGAGGCCGAACGTTCCCGTGCCCAGGTCCCGGCCGACCCCGACGACGTACTGATCCGCGCCGCCCGCTTCAGCAGCTTCCGCCAGGCCGTCCGGAGCACGCGAGGCACTCCGCCGGACGAGCCCTTGCAGGCCCCCACGGACCCTGCCACCTCCCACCCGGAAGGCGACCCCACTTCATGACCGGCACCACCGGCACCACCGGCCCCGCCGGCATCACAGCAACCACCATCACCACCCACGCGACTTCCACCCCCACCGCTGCCACCGCGGCCACCGCGGCCACCGACGAAAAGCTCACCTGGCTCATCGAGGGCCTGCTGGCGCGCACCCCCGGTGCCCGGCACGCGCTCGTGCTCTCGCGGGACGGCCTGAGGCTGTGCCGTACGCCGGAGCTCTCCGTCGACCAGGCCGACCAGCTCGCCGCGATCGCCGCCGGTATCCAGTCGCTGTCCCACGGTGCGTCCGCGGAGTTCGGGGACGGCAGCGGGGGGGTGCGGTCGGCGATGGCCGAGTTCTACGGCGGGGTCCTGTTCATCGTGGAGGCGGGCCAGGGCACGCACCTGGCCCTGGTCACTGCCGAGGAGGCCGACGCCGGGCTCGTCGGGCACAACATGGGCGAGCTCGTGGAGCAGCTCGGCACACACCTGAGCGCGCAGCCTCGTACGTCACTGAGCGCGCCGCCGCGTACGTCATGAGCCGGCCGGGCAGGGACGACGCGCCCGACCGGCTCTACACGCTCACCGGAGGCCGTAGCCGGTCCGCGCCCGCCACCCCGTTCGACCTGGTGACGCTGATCGTCGCCGAGTGCGATCCCGTCCCGGGCATGCAGTCGGAGCACGCGGTGATCCTGCGCCTCGCCGAACGGCCCACCGCCGTCGCGGAGGTCGCCGCCGAGCTGGAGCTGCCGGTGAGCATCACGAAGATCCTGCTCTCCGACCTCCTCGCCGAGGGCCGCGTCAGCGCCCGCCACCCGCGCAAGGCGGACTTCGCCGGCCTTCCCGATCCCGACATCCTGGAGCAGGTGCTCGTTGGACTCCGCAACCTCTGACGCGACCTCAGCCGCGACCTCAGCCGCGACTTCCGAGGCACCCCCGCCGCTCGACTGCGACGCCCGCTCCCGGGACGCCAAGAGTCCGCAGGCCGCCACCAAGCAGTACGCGCCCCAAGTCGCCGCATTCGTCCAGGAGTTGGCCCAGTGATCCCCGACCCCGTATCCCTCGGCGGCCCCCGGTTCCGGACCGAACCCGCCGAGCTCTACCGGGAGTTGCGGCGCGAGCACGGCGCCGTGGCGCCGGTGCTGCTCGACGGGGACGTACCGGCGTGGCTCGTCCTCGGCTACCGCGAGCTGCACCAGGTCACCGGCGACCCGGTGCTGTTCAGCCGCGACTCGGGGCTGTGGAACCAGTGGCACCGCATCCCCGACGACTGGCCGCTGCTGCCGATGATCGGCCGTGGGCAGTCCTCCGTCCTCTACACCGTCGGCGAACGCCATCGCGAGCGCGCCGCGGTGATCAGCGACGCCCTCGAAGCCGTCGACCCCTTCGAACTGCGCGCCCACGCGGAGCGGTTCGCCGACGAGCTGATCGACGCGGTGTGCGCAAAGGGCGAGACGGACCTCGTCGCGGACTACGCGGCCCTGCTCCCCGTACGTGTCCTCGCCACCCTCTTCGGTTTCGCCGACGAGCAGGGCCCGGACCTGGTCGGCGCCCTGAACGCAATGATCAACGGGCGGGAGGGCGCCATCGCCGGTCAGCTGCACGTGGCCGCCTCCATGGCCCGGCTGGTGGCGGACCGGGCGGCGCGGCCCACGGACGACGTGGTCAGCCGCATGCTCGCGGCGGGACACGCCCGGCATTCCCATTGGGGCTCGGGCGGCCTCACGCACGAGGAGATCACCCAGGACATCATGGTCATGATGGCCGCGGGCCACCAGCCGACCGCCGACTGGATCGGCAACTCGCTGCGGCTGATGCTGACGGACGACCGTTTCGCGGCCTCGCTCTTCGGCGGCCGGCACAGCGTCCCCGAGGCAATGAACGAGGTCCTGTGGGAGGACACCCCCACCCAGAACGTGGCCGGCCGCTGGGCCTCCCGCGACACCCGCCTCGGCGGCCGCGCCATCCACGCCGGCGACCTGCTGCTGCTCGGCCTCCAGGGCGCCAACCACGACCCGCAGGTCCGCACCCACGGCTCCGCCCTCACCGGCGGCAACAGCGCGCACTTCTCCTTCGGCCACGGCGAGCACCGGTGTCCGTTCCCGGCACAGGAAATCGCGGAGGTCATCGCGCGTACGGGCATCGAGGTCGTGCTGGACCGGCTGCCGGACATCGACCTCGCCGTACCCGCCGAGTCGTTGACGCGTCGGCCCTCGCCGTGGCTGCGTGGACTGACGGAACTGCCCGTGCGCTTCACCCCCGTTCCGGCTCTTGGAGGTACGCCCGTATGACGACGGAGATCGCCCGTATCGCCCTCGACCCGTTCGTGACCGACCTGGACGGCGAGAGCGCCCGGCTGCGTGCCGCGCGGCTTGCGGGACGCTGAGGCTTTTCGCCCCCGCCGCCCCTACCCTCACCCACTCTCGGCTTCGCTCGAGCGGGGGACCCCCATCAGCACTGGGGGCTGCGCCCCCAGCCGCCCTTTCGGCCTGAACGGCCTCGTCCTCAAACGCCGGACGGGCTGAAATCCAACCCCTCCGGCGTTTGGGACCCCGTCTCACCCGACGGACCACGTTTCGCCGACGTTTCCGGAAACGGATACGCTCCCGTCGTGGCTGATATCCAGATCCCCGCTGACATCAAGCCCGCCGACGGACGTTTCGGCGCGGGCCCCTCCAAGGTGCGTACGGAGTCGCTGACCGCGCTCGCCGCCACCGGCACGTCCCTGATGGGTACGTCCCACCGCCAAGCCCCCGTCAAGAATCTGGTCGGCAAGGTCCGCGAGGGTGTGCGCGACCTCTTCCAGCTCCCCGAGGGCTATGAGGTGATCCTCGGCAACGGCGGCTCGACCGCGTTCTGGGACGTCGCGACCCACGGCCTGATCGAGAACAAGTCGCAGCACCTGAGCTTCGGCGAGTTCTCGTCGAAGTTCGCGAAGGCGGCCAAGCTGGCGCCCTGGCTGGCCGAGCCCGACATCATCTCCTCGGACCCGGGCACGCACCCCGAGTCGCAGGCCGAGGCGGGCGTGGACGTCTACGCCCTCACCCACAACGAGACCTCCACCGGTGTCGCCGCCCCCATCAAGCGGATCGCGGGCGCCGACGAGGGCTCCCTCGTCCTCGTGGACGCCACTTCCGGCGCGGGCGGCCTGCCGGTCGACATCGCCGAGACGGACGTCTACTACTTCGCCCCGCAGAAGTCGTTCGCCGCGGACGGCGGCCTGTGGATCGCGATCTTCTCCCCGGCGGCGATCGAGCGCGCCGAGCGTATTCACGCGTCCGGCCGCCACGTGCCGGAGTTCTTCTCGCTCCCCACGGCGATCGACAACTCCCGCAAGAACCAGACGTACAACACCCCGGCCCTCGCCACGCTGTTCCTCCTGAACGACCAGCTGGAGTGGCTGAACGGCCAGGGCGGCCTCGACTGGTCGGTCCGCCGCACGGCGACCTCCTCGCGCACGCTGTACGGCTGGGCCGAGGACGTCAAGTACGCGAACCCGTTCGTCACCGACCCGGCGAAGCGCTCCCAGGTCATCGGCACGATCGACTTCTCCGACGAGGTCGACGCGTCCGCCGTCGCCAAGGTCCTGCGTGCCAACGGCATCGTCGACACCGAGCCCTACCGCAAGCTCGGCCGCAACCAGCTCCGTGTCGCGATGTTCCCGGCGATCGACCCGGCGGACGTCGAGGCGCTCACGAAGTGCGTCGACTACGTGATCGAGAAGCTGTAGAGGTTCCTGCCCGCACATTGACTCGTCCGTCGATGTACGTGGATGTACGTCGATGGGGGCGCCCGGCACTTTCACCAGTGCCGGGCGCCCCCGTTCGCGTAGCGACGAGATCAGCGGCTGAGCTTCTTGAACCGCCGTACCGCCAGCGGCACGAAGATCGCCGTGAGGGCCAGCGGCCACAGCCCCGACATCAGCAGGGCGTGCTGCTCGACCCATGATTCGCCGCTGCCCACCGGGCTGCCGAACAGCTCACGGGTGGCCGCGGCCGTCGACGAGATCGGGTTCCAGGCGGCGACGGCGCCCAGCCAGTCCGGCATCAGCTGCGGCGCGACGAAGATGCTGGAGATCATCGTCAGCGGGAAGGCGACCGCGAACAGGCCGCCCGCCGCCTCGGGGTTGGGCACGAGCAGGCCGAGCCACACCCCGAGCCAGATCAGCGCGAACCGCAGCCACAGCAGCAGCCCGAACGCCGCCAGGAAGCCGAAGCCGCCGTCGGGCCGCCAGCCCATGGCGAGCGCGGTGAGCACCAGGATCGTCAACTCCGCGCAGGCCACGATGAGATCGGTGACCCCGCGACCGGCGACGACGGCGGACGCTGCCATCGGCATGGAGCGGAACCGGTCGATGACGCCCTTCTCGGAGTCGTACACGACGAGCGTCGCTGTGTTGATGAACCCGAAGGCCATCGTCATCACGAACATGCCGGGCATCAGGAAGTCCTTGTAGTCCCCGCCCCCGGGTACCTTCATCGCGCTGCCGAAGACATACCCGTACAGCAGCACGGACAGGATCGGGAAGCCCAGCTGCCAGGCGATGTTGATGGGTTGGCGCTGGTAGTGGGTGAGCCCGCGCCGGACGATGTTCCAGCAGTCGGCGAGCACCCAGTAGACGCGTCCGTGGGTGCGCTGCCCGGTCAGACCGACGCTGCGGTCGACCCCGGTGTCGACGGTGCTCATGCCGCGGCCCCCTTCACGCTCTTCGTGTCCTTCACACTCTTCGCGTCCTTCGCCTCGCCCTTCGACGACGCGTCCTTCCCGTCGCCCTTCGGCACGTCCGTACGGTGTCCGGTCAGGCGCAGGAACACATCGTCGAGGCTCGGCCTGCGCAGTCCGATGTCCTCCACCCGCACGCCCTCGTCCTGCAGCGTCCGCGCCACCTCGGTGAGCGCCGCCACCCGGTCGGCCACCGGTGCGTGCACCCTCAACTCGGTCTCGTCCGACTCGGGTTCGCCGTCCGTGACCCGGGCGACGACCTTCACGGCCCGCGAGATGTCGGCCCGCTCGGCGACGACGACCTCGATCCGGTCGCCGCCCACCAGGTCCTTCAGCCCGTCAGGGGTGTCGTCGGCGATGGCCCGACCCTGGTCGATCACGGTGATGTGCGAGGCGAGCTTGTCGGCCTCCTCCAGGTACTGCGTCGTCAGCAGTACGGTCGTGCCGCCGGTCACCAACGCCCGTACGGAATCCCAGACTTCACCCCGCCCGCGCGGATCGAGCCCGGTCGTCGGCTCGTCCAGGAACAGCACGCTCGGGATGAGGATCATCGACGCGGCGAGGTCGAGGCGCCGCCGCATGCCGCCGCTGTACTGGCCGACTCCCTTGTCGGCGGCGTCGGTCAGGTCGAACTGCTCCAGCAGCTCCACCGCCCGCAGCCTCGCCCGACGCCCGCCCAGGTGGAACAGCCGCCCGAACATCTCCAGGTTCTGGCGCCCGGTGAGCACCTCGTCCACGGCGGCGTACTGACCGGTGAGCCCGATCCGCGCCCGCACCTCACGCGGCTGCCGTGCCACGTCAAGGCCCGCCACCCGTGCGCTCCCCCCATCCAGCTTCACCAGCGTGGACAGGATGCGGACGGCGGTGGTCTTGCCCGCGCCGTTCGGCCCGAGCAGGCCGTGCACCGTGCCCTGCCGCACCGCCAGGTCGAAGCCGGCCAGGGCTCGCTTCTCCCCGTACCTCTTCTCGAGCCCCTCGGCCCGCACCGCGTAACCGCTCACAGCACTCCTCCACCCCTGAAATCCACCACGGAAGCCCGGACAGCCGGACCCGGAAACCAAGAAACTGGGTACGCCGTACCCTTTTGAGAGTACACCGTACCCAGTTTCGGTCCAAGGGATTATTCTGGAGCCCATGACGAGCGGCACGGGTGGCACGGAGACCAGCGGCAGCGGAGACATCCTCCGCACCCTCGAACTGCTCTGGGACACGGGCAGGCGCCCCAGCCGCGGCCCCAAACCGGGCCTCACGCTGGACCGGATCGTGGAAACGGCCGTCCGGATCGCGGACGCGGAGGGGCTGGAGGCCGTCTCGATGCGCCGGATCTCCACGGAGCTCGGCACCGGCACGATGTCCCTGTACAGGTACGTGCCCGGCAAGGGCGAGCTCCTGGACCTCATGCTGGACCGGGTCCAGCGGCCGGGTGACGACGTGACCGCCCTGGGCGAGAACTGGCGCGCGACCCTGGAGGCACTCGCCCGCGAGAGCCTCGCCCTCTACCAGCGCCACCCCTGGCTGCTCCGGGTCAACCAGTCCCGCCCGGTGCTCGGCCCGAGCGCCATCGACGGCATGGAGAAGGTGATCTCCCGCATCAAACCCATGGGCCTGCGCGACCCCGAGCTGGTCTCGGTGGTCATCATGATCGACTCGTACGTCACCGGTGCCGCCCGTACGCGGCTGTACGCCCAGGAGGCGGAGCACCGGACCGGCCTGACGGACGCGGAGTTCTGGGCGGCTCAGTATCCGGTCCTGGAGAAGGTCATGACCAGCGGCCGCTACCCCGTGATGGCCTCGCTCTCCGATGACGCCTTCAGCACCGAATTCGACCACTTCGAGTTCGGGCTGCAGCGGATCCTGGACGGACTGGAGGCGTTTGTCGAGCGCCAAGGCCGCGACAGCGAGTGACAAAGCGGGCGTTCGGTGCATGTATGGAGGCATGAGTACTCCGACTCCGAGCCCCGAGCTCACCCGCTTCGTCAAGCAGTGGGCCGTCCTGCTCACCAGCCACAAGAGGGACGGCAGCGGCGTCGGCACGCCCGTCAACATCGTCGTCGAGGGCGACCACGCGTACTTCCGCACTCCCGGCAAGGCCTGGAAGACCAAGCGCCTGCGCAACGACCCCGAGGTGGAGATCGCCCCCTCCACCGCGCGCGGCGCACCCACCGGACCCGAGATCCACGCACGCGCCCGACTGCTGGACCACGACAGCCCGGAGGACAAGCACGCGGCGAAGCTACTGCGCCACAAGTACCCGCTCACCCATGGCGTGTTCGTCCCGCTCGCCCACAAGGTGATGGGCACGCCGACACTGCACTACGAGGTACGCGTACGGGACGACAAGGACGCGAAGGCCGCCGAACCCGACCTCTAACAACCTCTAACAGCACCCGTCAGACCGCCGGTCGCACGGCAGCGCCCGCCAGACCGCCGGTCGGGCCGCAGCGCCCGCCAGACCACCAGTCGCACCCAAGCAGCCGCCAGGCCGCCGGTCGCGTCGCGGCAGCCGCCAGGCCGCTGAGCGGCTTTGGTCAAGTCCGGTGCGATATCGCACCCTTCAAGGGGCGCGGGGAACTGCGCGACCAGCCCCCACCGGCCCGCAGGTTCATCACCGTTCTTCCAGCGGAGCGCTTAGTCGCCGCGCCGCAGCAGCCGCTTCAGTCCGTAAACGACGGCGAGGGCGGCGGCCAGGGCGATCGCGCCCATCTTGAAGTCGCCCTCCATCCCGTCACCATCGCCCTCGCCATCACCCGCGGCCGAACCGTCGCCCCCCGAGGACGACTTGCCATCGCCCCCCGGCACGTTGCCCGACTCCACGGAACTACCGCCCCCCTCGCTCCCGTACAGCAGCGCGGATCCGTCGGGGGTGTACGTCATCGACTCCCCCTGCCCCTGGAGCGGCACGCTCAGCCGCCCCTGCTTCTTCAGCTGCCCGCCGTTCCACTCGTACGCGATCCCGCCGAAGTAGCCACGTACGGCGAGCTGCTTGCCGTCGGGCGAGAAGGCGCCGTCGGTGACCCAGAGGTCGACGTCGCCGACTCGCTTGAAGACATTCGTGCCGGAGGCGGAGAGCTGGGCGGGCCCCTCGTACAACCCGCCCCCGTCCTCGTTCTTCGAGACGACATACACCCGCCCGGTCTTCGGATGCACCATGAGCGCCTCCGCGTCCCGGGCCCCGTCCGCGTACTTCACGTCGTACTGCGTGGCGCGGACCGTCTGGTCCTTCAGCTCCTTCGGCTCGGGCAGTTCGTAGATCCACACGTGATCCCACGTGCCGCCGAGGTTGTCGCCGATGTCGCCGACGTAGAGGTGGCCGTTGGGCCCGATGGAAATGGCCTCCACGTCTCGCGGGGCACCCACGCCGCTCATGGTGACCGTCGCGACCGTGTCGCCGGACTTGCTGTCGACGGCGTAGAGGAAGGCCCCGTCGTCGCTGTCGTTGTGAGTCCAGTAGACGCCGGGGTGGGCGCGGGAGGCGACGAGTCCGCTGGACTCGGTGATCCGGGGGTCGTTGATCGTGAACCCCTCCGAACCGTCGTCATCGGCGGCAACGGCGGGCGCGGCGAGCACCCCGGCAAGGAGGGCTCCGACAAGGAACGCGAGCGAGCGACGCATGCCCCCAGCCTGCCATCCCGTCCGCGTGACCGGGTGCGTGGCGGGGCGTCGGCCGGGTTCGTGGTGAGGCTCACAGCGCCCGGCAGGGCTCCGTTCGACGAGGCGGACGGCCGATCGTCCATGATGTGCGGATGCTCAGGTTCATGCCCGTCGGCGACTCCATGACCATCGGCAGCGCGGGCGAACACACATGGCGCTACCGGATGTGGCAGCACCTGCGCGCGACGTACGGCGGCCCGTTCAAGATCGTCGGCCCCCGCGAGACGCTCTACGACAAGGCCACGGACGCGGCCGACTCGTACGAGTACGCGGACCCGGACTTCCCCCGCGCCCACCTCGCCGGCTGGGGCGAGAGCTGGCACGACCTGACCCCGCTGATCGGCGAAGCGGTCTCCCGGACACGGGCTGACGTCCTCCTGATCTCGCTCGGCCTCACCGACCTGGGCTTCCACGCGAACGCGGAACGAACGGCGGCGAAGGCCCTCACCTTCATCACCGAGGCCCGCTCGGCCAACTCCCAAATCAGCATGGTCCTCCTCCCGGTGATCCCAAACACGCGGGCAGAGACGGACGCCGACTTCGCGGCCGAGGTCACGCTCCTCAACGAGCTCGTGGCAAAGTCGCTCGCGGACCTCGACGAGCCGACGTCCCCGCTCCTCCTGGCCTCGGTCCCGGAGTCGTACGACATCAACCACGACACGTACGACGGCACCCACCCGACCGCATCCGGCGAACACAAAATAGCCGCCGCCTTCGCCGAAGCGATGTACCAGGCATGGGACTTGGGCGAACCGTACGCGCTGCCCGCCTGACGCCAACACATTTCGCGCCCCCGGCAAGCCATCGCGGTCCCTTCGCCCACCCATAAGCAATCGGAACGACTCTCGAAACATTCGAGAAAGTTGACCCGATATTCCGATCTGTGAACCCAGCCTTTTCGATCAATCAAGCGTTTCGACATTCCGACCAGGTCATTGACCAGCCAATATGGCGCCGCAATCACTCATTCACCCAGGAGAAGATTTCGTAATCCGTGCCGAAACTGTTGACAGGTTCACGACCTCGCCCAAACACTGGCGGCACCGAAAGACCCGCACCCGATCGTCGACCACGCACAGCCCCGCGACCTGGCACAACAGGCCCGCCGGGTCGCACAAAGCTGCCTGGCCGCCGTCGGCTTTCACAAGGAGGAAGCATGCCCGAGGACGACGCTCCCGCCCGCGCGGTCAGCCGCAGGAGTTTGATCGGCGGCGCCGGCGCCTTAGCGCTGGGCACCGCGTCCGGGCTGATACTGCCCAGCGCCGCCCATGCGGACACGACCATCACCACGAACCAGACCGGCACCAACAACGGCTACTACTACTCGTTCTGGACCGACGGCGGCGGCCAGGTCTCCATGACCCTGGCATCCGGCGGCAGTTACCGGTCCTCGTGGACCAACTGCGGGAACTGGGTCGGCGGCAAGGGCTGGAGCAACGGCGGACGCAGGACCGTGCGGTACTCCGGCAGCTTCAACCCGTCCGGCAACGGCTATCTGACCCTCTACGGGTGGACGTCGAACCCACTCGTCGAGTACTACATCGTCGACAACTGGGGCACCTACCGGCCCACAGGAACGTACAAGGGCAGCGTCACCAGCGACGGCGGTACGTACGACATCTACCAGACGACGCGGTACAACGCCCCGTCCGTCGAAGGCACGCGAACCTTCAACCAGTACTGGAGCGTCCGTCAGTCGAAGAAAACCGGCGGAACCATCACCACCGGCAACCACTTCGACGCCTGGGCCCGCGCCGGAATGCCGCTGGGCAGCTTCAGCTACTACATGATCCTCGCAACCGAGGGCTACCAGAGCAGCGGAAACTCCAACCTCACGGTAAGCGGCTGACCACCCACCTCCAACCAGTGGCGCGGCGGCCTCCGGCCCCGCGCCACCCTGCCACCACCCCCGCCCCCCGAGCCGTGATTGGAAGCTTTTGGGCCCCCAAACACCCAGCCGCAGGGCCCGAGCCTTCCAATCACCTTGCCGGCCGGCGGCGGCCGCCGCCGGGGCATCCCCGTCACTTGCCGCGGTCGCTGTGCCCGCCCGGCGGCTGCACACACCACCGCGCCCCACCTTGCCTAGAGCGCACTCCACGTCGTTGGCTAAGACCTCATGAAGTACACGCAGCTCGGACGCACGGGACTCAAGGTCAGCCGACTGGTCCTCGGGACCATGAACTTCGGTCCGCAGACCGACGAGGCGGACAGCCACGCCATCATGGATGCGGCGCTGGCCGCGGGGATCAACTACTTCGACACTGCCAACGTGTACGGCTGGGGCGAGAACAAGGGCCGTACGGAATCGATCATCGGGACCTGGTTCGCCAAGGGCGGTGAACGTCGCGACAAGGTGGTCCTGGCCACCAAGGTGTACGGCAACATGGCCGCCGACGGCACAAGCGCCTGGCCCAACCACGACAAGCTCTCCGCGCTCAACATCCGCCGCGCGGTGGACGCGAGCCTGAAGCGCCTTCAGACCGACCACATAGACATCTACCAGTTCCACCACATCGACCGCTCGACTCCCTTCGAGGAGATCTGGCAGGCGATCGACACCCTCATCCAGCAGGGCAAGATCCTCTACGCCGGTTCCTCCAACTTCCCCGGCTACAAGATCGCCCAGGCCAACGAGATCGCCACCCGCCGCGGCGGCACGATCGGCCTCGTCAGCGAGCAGTGCCTCTACAACCTCGCCGAGCGCCGCGCCGAGATGGAGGTCATCCCGGCCGCGCAGGAGTACGGTCTGGGCGTCATTCCGTGGTCGCCGCTGCACGGCGGACTGCTGGGCGGCGTCATCAAGAAGGAGGTCGAGGGCGGTCGACGCGCCTCCGGCCGCTCTGCCGACGCCCTCACCAACACCGCCGTACGCGCCCAGATCCAGTCCTACGAGGACCTGCTCGAAAAGCACGGCCTGGAGCCCGGCGAGGTCGCCCTTGCCTGGCTGCTCACCCGCCCGGGCGTGACGGGCCCGATCGTCGGCCCCCGCACAGCCGAACAGCTCGACTCCGCCCTGCGGGCCGTCGAACTGGAACTGAGCGACGAACTGCTGACCGGCCTGGACGAGATCTTCCCGGGCCCGGGCCCGTCACCAGAGGCGTTCGCCTGGTAGAGCCCCGTCCGGGACCAGAGCCACGTCGGGGACAAGAACCACGTCAGGGACGCCCGTAAGGGGCGCGGGGCTGTGAATACGCGGCTCCGCGCCCCACGTGCGACCAGCCACACGACCAGCCACGGCCGGCCGGCGGTCCCAGCGCCGGGAAGGTCGGTATGTCTACTGACCGACCGCCGCCGCCACCGCCACCACAAAGAACATCAGCACAAGCACACCGGCCATGATCCGGTTACGGGTTTTCGGGTCCACGCCTTCGAGCGTAACCGGCCGCGACCGGGCGCCCGCGCCGAGGGTCACGCACCCGCGCCGAGGGCCCACCGGGTGAGCGTCTCGTAGTGAGGCTGCTCACCCGGCACCCCCGACCGGGGCAGCCGGCTGCGGATCAGGCACAGCTCGCCGACGGTCCAGGTCCGGCCGGTGAAGTCGGCCAGCAGGGAGACGTACGGCGAGAGGTCGGCCGACTCCCGAGCGCGGGCCAGCGTCAGATGCGCCCGGTACCGGTGGTGCTGCTGCTCCGCCGATACGCCTGCCTTCCGCCCCGCCGCCTCCGCCCGCTCCGCGAGCAGCCGCATCGTGAGTACGTCACCCGCCGCGCCCACCCACAGCGCCCGGCCCCCGAAGCGGCCCCCGCCCCGCAGCGACAGCGGGAAGGGCTCGGTCCGCCGCGCCGAACGTTCCAGCCGCGCCGACAGATCCGGTACGAGCTCGTCGTCGACCTCCCCGTAGAAGGCGAGTGTGAAGTGCCACCCGGGCCGCGCGGTCCACCGCAACCCCTCGTCCGCCCCCGGCAGCTTCCTCAACCCACCCACCACCGAAGCGAGTTCGGCGGACACGTCCTCCGGCGGCACCACGGCGGCGAAGAGTCTCATGAACTCACCTTGCCAGATCCCTTGACAGATCCCTTGACAGATCCCTTGACAGCCAGAGTCCAGACGCGATCGGCCCACGGAACGGATCACCTGGCGTCGCTGATGAGGGAGAGCACGACTACTCGCTCGTCGGGGCCGCGGCCTCAAGCGCGTCGACACTGCCGGACATGATCGTGCGGATGTGCTCGGTGATGTGCTGGGCAGACCAGTCCCACCAGGCGAGGGCGAGCAGGCGCTCTACATCCGCGTCCCCGAAGCGACGACGGATGAGTTTGGCCGGATTGCCGCCCACGATGCCGTAGTCGGGAACGTCGTCGACGACCACGGAACCCGAAGCGATGACCGCTCCATGGCCGATGCGGACGCCGGGCATCACCGTGGCCCGGTACCCGAACCAGACGTCGTTACCGACCACGGTGTCGCCCCTGCCGGGCAGGCCGGTGATCAGATCGAAGTGGTCGGCCCAGGAACCGCCCATGATGGGGAAGGGAAACGTCGAGGGGCCGTCCATGCGGTGGTTGGCGCCGTTCATGATGAACCGCACCCCTTCGCCCAGCGCGCAGAACTTGCCGATGACCAGCTTTTCCGGCCCGTAGTGGTACAGCACGTTGCGCGTCTCGAACGCCGTCGGATCGTCCGGATCGTCGTAGTAGGAGAAGTCACCCACCTCGATCAGCGGCGAAGCGACCAGCGGTTTCAGCAGCACCACACGCGGCTGCTCGGGCATCGGGTGAACCACGGTCGGATCGGCAGGAACAGCCGACATGGCGAATCGGACTCCTCACGCACTCAGCGAATGCAACAGGCAACAGGCGAACAGATGCGAGCGAGACTCCCTAGACGACCTGGTCCCCCTCCGCGGCCTAGGCCACCAGACCGCCCAGACCGCCCAAACCACCAGACCACCTCGACCACACCGACCACCTAACCCACAGTCGCCAGCTCCCGCTCCCGCTCCCGCGGTACGAAGCGCACCTGCGGGTGCCCGCGGTGCCAGCCCACCGACAGCCGCAGGCCGCCGACGCGCGCCAGGATCAGCCCGACCGTGGCCGCCGCCAGCGCCGAGACCAGGCCGCCGGCCGCGAAGCCGACGCGGGGGCCGTAGGTATCGGTGACCCAGCCGACGACGGGTGCCCCCAGGGGCGTACCGCCGACGAAGACCATCATGAACAGGCTCATCACACGGCCTCGCATGGCGGGGTCGGTGGCCATCTGGACGCTGGCGTTGGCGGTCGTGTTGACCGTCAGCGCCGCCATGCCGATGGGGACCAGGAGCAGGGCGAAGAGCCAGAAGGACGGGGAAAGGGCCGCCGCGATCTCCAGCACGCCGAACAGCAGAGCCGCGCCCACCAGGACCCGCATCCGTGCCGAGGCCCGGCGGGCGGAGAGCAGGGCTCCGGCGACCGAGCCGACCGCCATGAGGGTGTTGAGCAGGCCGTACGTCCCGGCGCCCGCGTGGTAGACCTCGTCGGCGAAGGCGGTGAGCCAGATGGGGAAGTTGAAGCCGAAGGTACCGATGAAGCCTATGAGCACGATCGGCCAGATCAGTTCGGGCCGGGATGCGACATGGTGCAGCCCCTCCCGCAACTGGCCCTTGCCGCGCGGCACCCGCTCCACCTTGTAGAGCTCACTCGTCCGCATGAGGAGCAGGCCCGTGATGGGGGCGAGGAAGGCGAGGCCGTTGATCAGGAAGGCCCAGCCGCTGCCGACGGTGGAGATCAGGACGCCCGCGACGGCGGGGCCGATCAGGCGGGCGGAGTGGAAGTTGGCCGAGTTGAGGCTGACGGCGTTGCGCACCTGGTCGGGGCCGACCATCTCGGAGACGAAGGTCTGCCGGGTCGGGTTGTCGACGACGGTGACCATGCCGAGCAGGAACGCGACCAGGTAGACGTGCCAGACCTGTACGTGACCGGAGAGCGTGAGGGCCGCGAGTACCAGGCCGCACACGCCCAGCGCGCCCTGGGTGAAGAACAGCATGCGGCGCTTGGGGACACGGTCGGCGATGACACCGCCGTACAGGCCGAAGAGGAGCATCGGCAGGAATTGCAGCGCGGTCGTGATGCCGACCGCGGCCGAGGAGCCGGTCAGGCTGAGGACCAGCCAGTCCTGGGTGATGCGGGACATCCAGGTGCCGGTGTTGGAGACGATGGCCCCGCTGGCGAAAAGCCGGTAGTTACGGATTCGCAGGGAGCCGAAGGTGCCGGTCCTGGCACCGGTACCGGCCGCTTTGTCGGTCCTGGCCCCGGCCCCGGTGTCTGTGGTGGGGGTCGTGGGGGCGGCGGGGGTGGTGGTGTGGTCGGGTTGCTGCGGTCCGGGGGCGGAGTCTGCTCCGGGTCCCGTACTCAACGGCGTTCGCCTCCTTGCGAATCGGGGTGTTTCCTTCAGGTCTTTCTTCAGGTCTTTCTTCACGTCCTGCTTCAGAACCTGAAGCAGGACCTGCTTCAGGTTCCTGATTACAGATGCGCGAGCTTCTCCAGGACGGGAGCGGCCTCGCGGAGCTTCGCCCACTCGTCCTCGTCGAGGCCGTCGACCAGTCCGGCCAGCCACGCGTTCCGCTTGCGGCGGCTCTCTATGAGCATGGCCTCGGCCCGCTCGGTCTGCGTGACGACCTTCTGGCGCCGGTCCTCGGGGTGCGGCTCCAGCTTGACCAGGCCCTTGGCTTCGAGCAGCGCCACGATGCGGGTCATCGAGGGCGGCTGCACGTGCTCCTTGCGGGCGAGCTCGCCCGGCGTGGCCGTGCCGCAGCGGGCGAGGGTGCCGAGAACCGACATTTCGGTCGGGCTCAGCGACTCGTCGACTCGCTGGTGCTTGAGTCGGCGTGACAGGCGCATCACGGCGGATCGCAGGGAGTTCACGGCGGCAGCGTCGTCGCCATGGGTCAGGTCAGCCATGTTCCTTAGATTAACTCATTACTCTCCCTAAAGACCACTCGAACGGCACGCGAATGCCCGTGACTCCGACCACTGAGCCCCGCCAGCCCCTCCCCTCACCCATATCTCACCCATATGAGTGAGTTGGATGCGGAAAGTGACCCGCCGCCCCGTACGAGCCAGCGACCCTCATCCCCATGGGGACCAGCGTGCTCAGCCTGCGGATAGACGGGGAGCTGCTCGATCGGCTCCGGGACCATGCGGCGAAGAGGGGAATGAGCGTCCAGGACTATGTCGTCCGGGCACTCATTCGCGACGACTTCGACGAGCGGTTCCAGACCGCGGTCGAGGAGACGGAAAGGTTCTACGGCGTGACGTGAACCCTCTCGCCAGCCCGCAGCCGCTCGGACGTGAGCCCGCAGCCGGTCGGAGCTCAGATGAGACCCAGGGCCGGGTGTCAGGCAGTAGAAACCGAACACCGCCGACACCACGTACATCGCCACCGGCACGCGGAGCATCACCACGAAGCCCGCCGGCACCACCATGCCCATGGCGTCCGGCCAGGACATCCGGGGGGGGCGGGCTGAAGCGCGACGACCGTGTTCACGCGGTCAGCGCGGCAGCGTGATCAGCGCGATCAGCGCGGTCTCCGAGATCTTGAAGTAGCGGTCGAGGGCACCGTGAGTGGACCAGGGGGCCTGCTGCCGGGCACGGGGGCCTTGGCCCCGTAAGCCACCGCAGGCCCCCCGCAAAGCCCCCCGTAAGCTGTCCCCATGGCGAAGTGGACCCCCAAGCACGAGGCACCGGCACCCCTGGAGGGGCCCGTGGTCGCCACCGTCACGGGCGGCACGATCCTCTGGTTCGTCCTCTTCCTGGCGCAGCTGCCCTTCTACGGCTGGTTCGACGACCACGGGTACCTGTGGTGGCTCTGGACCTGCCTGGCCGGCGCGGGTCTCGGCCTGATCGGCATCTGGTACGTACGCAAGTGGGACGCGGCGGTCAAACGGGACACGGAGAAGACGTCCGCCACCGCCGGATCCACCACCACCGGATCCACCACCGAACCTGCCACGGAATAAGAGTTTCGGCCGACTCCGTACAACCACGGCATCACTCCGGCTCCTCCCCAACTCCTCCCCTGGTCGGATCTTTGCCGCACTCGGCGGGTGAAGCCGTATATCCCCCCGTACCGTCGGAGGCATGACGCACATCGACGCGGGCGCCGAACTCGATCCTGTGCACCCTGTACCCATACCGGCCCCCGCGCCACGCGCGGGAGGCCTCAGCGCGGCCGAGGTCGCCGAGCGGGTGGCGCGGGGCGAGGTCAACGACGTACCCGTACGCAGCAGTCGGTCCACGGCCGACATCGTCCGCGCGAACGTCTTCACCCGGTTCAACGCGATCATCGGCGTGCTGTGGCTGATCATGATGTTCGTCGCGCCGTTCCAGGACAGCCTGTTCGGCTACGTGATCCTCGCGAACACCGGCATCGGCATCATCCAGGAGTGGCGGGCCAAGAAGACCCTGGATTCGCTGGCGGTGATCGGCGAGGCCCGGCCGACCGTACGAAGAGACGGGAAGGCCTTCGAGGTCAGCACCTCCGAGATCGTGCTCGGGGATCTGATCGAGATCGGGCCCGGCGACAAGATCGTCGTCGACGGGGTGTGCGCGGAGACCGACAGTCTGGAGATCGACGAGTCGCTGCTCACCGGTGAGGCCGACCCGGTCGTCAAGCAGCCCGGCGACCAGGTCATGTCGGGAAGCTTCGTGGTGGCGGGCGGCGGCGCGTTCACCGCGACGAAGGTGGGGCGCGAGGCGTACGCGGCGCAGCTCGCCGAGGAGGCGAGCCGCTTCACGCTCGTCCACTCCGAGCTGCGGACCGGTATCTCCACGATCCTCAAGTACGTCACCTGGATGCTGGTGCCGGCCGCGACCGGCCTGGTGATCACCCAACTCTTCGTCAAGGACAACGACCTCAAGGACTCGATCGCGCGCGCGGTCGGCGGCATCGTGCCCATGGTCCCGGAAGGGCTGGTCCTCCTCACCTCCGTCGCCTTCGCGATCGGAGTCATCAGACTTGGCCGGAAACAGTGCCTGGTGCAGGAACTGCCGGCCATCGAGGGCCTCGCCCGCGTCGACACCGTCTGCCTCGACAAGACGGGGACGCTCACCGAGGGCGGCATGGACGTCACCGATCTGCGGCCTCTCAACGGCAGCGACGAGGCGTACGTACGGAAGGTGCTCGGCGCCCTCGGGAAGTCGGACCCGCGCCCGAACGCGTCGTTGCAGGCGATCATCGACGCCTACCCGGACGGCGAGGACTGGCGCTCCACCAAGTCGCTGCCCTTCTCCTCCGCGCGCAAGTACAGCGGGGCCTCCTTCAGTGACGGCAACGGCAATCGTGGCAGTGGCAATGGCAATGGCAGCGACGGCGACGGCGAGTCGAGTACGTGGCTGCTGGGCGCCCCGGACGTGCTGCTGGGCGACGAGGACCCGGCGCTCGCCGAGACCGAGCAGCTCAACGAGCAGGGTCTGCGGGTGCTGCTCCTTGCCCGGGCCGCCAAGGACCTCGACGACCCGCTGGTCGCGGAGGGCGCCCGGCCCACCGCGCTGGTCGTGCTGGAGCAGCGGTTGCGCCCGGACGCGGCGGACACGCTGAGGTACTTCGAGGAGCAGGACGTACGGGCCAAGGTGATCTCCGGTGACAACGCCGTCTCGGTCGGAGCGGTCGCGGCCAAGCTCGGTCTGCCCGGCGCCTCGGCCACGGTCGACGCGCGCCGGCTGCCCACCGAGCGGGCGGAGATGGCGAAGGCCCTGGACGAGGGCGCGGTGTTCGGGCGGGTCACCCCGCAACAGAAGCGCGACATGGTGGGCGCGCTCCAGTCGAACGGCCACACGGTGGCCATGACCGGCGACGGCGTGAACGACGTGCTCGCCCTCAAGGACGCCGACATCGGCGTCGCGATGGGCTCCGGTTCCGAGGCCACCCGGGCGGTCGCCCAGATCGTGCTGCTCAACAACAGCTTCGCGACGTTGCCCTCGGTCGTGGCCGAGGGCCGTCGTGTGATCGGGAACATCACGCGGGTGGCGACGCTGTTCCTGGTGAAGACGGTCTACTCGGTGCTGCTGGCGGTGCTGGTGGTGGTTTCGCAGGTGGAGTACCCGTTCCTGCCGCGGCACCTGACGCTTCTGTCGACCCTGACGATCGGTGTCCCGGCGTTCTTCCTGGCGCTGGCTCCCAACAAGGAACGGGCCCAGCCTCACTTCGTGCGCAGAGTGATGCGGTACTCGATCCCGGGCGGGGTCATCGCCGCGACGGCCACTTTCACCACGTACCTGATCGCCCGCCACCACTACACCGGCGAGGGGGCCCTGGACGCGGAGACCAGTGCCGCGACGTTGACGCTGTTCCTGATCTCCATGTGGGTGCTGGCGATCATCGCCCGGCCTTACACCTGGTGGCGGATCTGTCTGGTCGCCGCGATGGGGGCCGGATTCCTGCTCGTGCTCGTCGTGCCTTGGCTGCAGGACTTCTTCGCGTTGAAGCTGGTGGGGACGACGTTGCCGTGGACCGCCGTCGGGATCGCCGCGGTGGGAGCGGCCTGCCTGGAGTTCGCGTGGAGGTGGGTCGACCGTCGCGTCCCCGCGTGAGCGCTCCGCGCGGGGGCCGGTTTGCTGGGGCCGGTTTGCTGGGGCCGGTTTGCTGTCTGCGGGGCCGTGGGGGCTGGTCGCGCAGTTCCCCGCGCCCCTGAACGACAAACGGCTGCGCACGCGCCCCTGACGGGGCGCGTGCGCAGCCGTTGACGCTCGGGCGTTACTGGACGTCTATGAAGTCGCCCGCCGCCTTGACCGCCGGAGTGGTCGTGGTCCCCGCGAAGTTGTAGCGGTAGTAGCCGTCCGTGGAGGCCGTGACCGTGGTCTTGAGGGCGCCGGCCGAGCCCGACGTGACCGTCTTGACGTTCACGTAGGTGGTCGTGCCCTTCTTCTTGAACTGGAGCTTCACGGGCTGGGCGGTGTAGCCCGCGTACTTGTGCGTCTCCCAGTTGGCGCGGGTCAGGGCGCCGGTGACCGTGATGGTCCTGCCCTTCTTCACGGGCTCCGGGGAGGCGTTGACGGTCAGCTTGGAGTAGCGCTGGACCTTGGTGGTGCCGAGGCCGTCCTGCTCGACGACACCGACCTTGGTGACGTCGAAGTCGTCGGCGGACGGGTCCTGGCCGTTGAGGGCGACGGCGTACGCGTCGGCCGTCCAGGTGCCGGCGTCGGAGTTGATGAGCTCGTTCTCGCCCGGGCGGACGTCGATGGTGCCCTTGCAGGAGGCGACGGTGGTGCTGACCGGCGTGCAGGTCGGCAGGAGGTCGCCGAAGAGCAGGTTGTCCGGCTCCGCGAAGGAACCGCGGTGGATCTCGAGGTCGACGATGAAGTCGTCGGCGGTGATGTCGACGTCGGCGCCGTGCGTCAGCGTGAACGTCGTGGGGACGGTGACCTGCCTGCTGGTGCCGACCACGATCGCCTTGCCGGCGTTGATCTTCACGTCCGAGAAGCTGGCGTCGAGGGCGTACGGCTCGTCTTCGGCGGCGGCGACAATGCGTGCACCGGTCTTGCCGGAGGCGGCGTGAGCGGCTTCGAGGACCTTGGCGACGTCCGCGCGCGAGGCGGCGGCCGAGTCGTCGGCCTGCGCAGCCGGAACGGCGAAGGCGGAGAGAGCCAGGGCGCCGGTGACGGCAGCCACAGTGGCACGTATGCGCATGCGTTCCCCTGATGGAGAAAGGGACCCCGACGGTGGTCGTCTTCACGTCGGGGCCCGAGTGATCGAAGAGTCTGTTGACTCAGGTGAACAGATGCGGGGCGAGGGTTGATGGTTGTGCGTGGCCTGAATCTGTTGTCCATTCGTGACCAAGATCAGCGCCATCTCGCCTCTCGCCCCGGGCGGCGAGCGGCGGCCGGGGTACCGCCGCTCTGAGCCCCTGCGACTACGCCGTCAGTCGAACCAGCGGTCCCGCTCCAACTCCTCCGTCCGGGACGGATCTTCGAGCAGCGCGGCGACCTCGAAGCGGCGCGGCCACTGCCCGGCGGCCCAGGCGAGGCCCGCGGCGACGCCCTCCACGGTGGCGGCGTGCAGCACGCCGTCGCGCGTACGGCGCCAGTCGAGCTCGGTGTCGCCCACGAAGAGTTCCTCGTGTTCGACGTACATCGTGGGGGTCGACGGGCCCAGCAGGGCCCGTACGGACTCCGGTACGTCGTGTTCGACGCCCTCGCTCGTGACCTCGCCGGTCACCGATTCGCTCAGCCGCCGTACCTGGAACAGCTCGGCGAGATCGGCGGCCCGCGAAGGGGGTACGGGGAGCAGGGGCGTGCCGCCGGTGAAGGGCAGCAGGTCGGGCGAGTCGACGACCACGGCGTCGGCCGCGTCCACGACCGTCACCTGTCCGTCCACGACGGCCCGCAGCTCGTCCGGCAGGGTCACCTGCTCGGGGTTCAGGTCGGCCAACGCTCCGTAGAGGGCGTGGAGCTGGGCCGCCGATACCTCGCGGTCGGGGTCGGCGAGGCGGTCGAGGAGTTCGGCGGCGCCGCCGGGTTCGGCGAGGAGGGCGGCCACGGAGGTGCGGACGCCGAGGGCGCGCAGCACCTGCTCGTCGTTGAAGCCGGTGGCGTCGGCGGGGTCGTACAGGCCGTGCAGGAGCGGGTCGCCGCCCTCGGCGCGCAGGCCGGCCGGGCGACGGCCGTCGAGGACGGGATGCCCGCGCAGCCACCAGGCGGTGTACGGCCGGACGATCTCGTGCGTGCCGTCCGGCAGCAGGACGCGGACCGGCTGGGTGATGGCGTCCCGCAGCGGCGGGCGGGAGAGCAGGGCGAGGGTCTGGGGCCAGCGGTCGTCGTCCACGAGGTCGAGATCCCGTACGGCGACGAGCTCGGTGGCGACGGGCGGCACCGGTGAGTCCGGCAGCCGGTCGAGGACGTCCTCGCACCACACGTCGACGGCGTCCAGCAGTCCCGCGTCGTCGGGCTCGGCGAAGTCCCCTTCCCTCGGCTCCAGTTCGTCCGGGTCGAGGACGACATCGGTGGCGCGTACGAGGGCGAACGTGGCCAGCACGCCACAGGCGGCGAGCGGCTGCTCGCCCCAGCGTTCGGCCAACTCGGCTTCCACGAAGGCGAGTTCGTCCTCCCGCATGACCTGGGCGAAGGGGCTGCCGGGGAGGACGAGCTCGCCGGCGGGGACGAGTTCGCCCTCCTCGTCCGGGAGGGCGAGGGCGCCGAGCCAAGGCTCTTCGCCGGGTTCCAGGTTGGCGTCGCGGACGAGGGCGAGGACGGTGTCGGCCAGTTCCTCCGCGTCCGGGGTGTCCTCGTCCCAGCCGCGGTCGTCGTCGATGGAGGCGGCGACGGCGGCGCGTACCTGTGGGGTGGTGAGGACGGCGCGGGGCGTGGCCGGGAGGGCGCCCAGCTTCTCCAGGAGCGGGTGGGCGGCGTCCTGGTGGGCGACCTTGAGGCCGAGGCGGGCCAGGGTTTCGGAGGTGGCGGCCCAGGTGTCGTCGGGGGTGGGCCCATCGGGGACCGGCAGCAGGATCTGGCGGGGGCCGATCGTCGTACGCCCGTCGGCCAGCGGCACGGGCAGTCCCGAGAGCCGGTCCGGGTCGACTCCGGCGAGGCTGTCGTACAGCCGCCGCCACCAGCCCGGATCCTTCTCCAGCCCGGCGAGCCGGTCGACGGCCTCGGTCAGCGGCACCCGCGCGACACCCAGCGTCCGTAGCTCCACGCGCCGTTCGAGCCCGGCGGGCAGCAGACTGGGCAGGACCTCGGCGAGCACCCGCACCGTCTCCGCGCCCGCCCCTTCCACCACCTCGGCGTCGCGGGGGCGGAGGGCTTCGGGGAGGTCGGGGTCGTCGCCCGGGTCGACCGCGGGCGGCAGGAAGGCCGTACGCGGCAGCCGGTCGAGGATCGCCTGGCGCAGGGCCCCGTCCAGTTCGCCCTTGCCGAGCGGGCCCGGCACCAGGCCGATGATCCCGGAGGTCACCGGCC
This sequence comes from Streptomyces sp. 2A115, assembly GCF_052245575.1. Lineage (NCBI taxonomy): Bacteria > Bacillati > Actinomycetota > Actinomycetes > Kitasatosporales > Streptomycetaceae > Streptomyces > Streptomyces sp. 2A115. The sequence continues at coordinate 221,919 of NZ_JBQQCG010000006.1, forward strand.
GCCAGGCGGCCAGCAGGGCGGCGTACGCGTCCGCCGCGCGCTGCACCAGGAAGTCGGTCAGCGGGCCGGGGGCGGCGTGGCGGCGGGTGGTGTCGAGCGGCAGGGAGGCGATGAGCAGGGCGGGTACGCCGAGGGCTTCGTCGCTGGGCGTGGGCGCGTGCACGACGGGGCTGGTGCGAGGCCTGACCGGGGTGCCGTCGGCGTCGACCGGAACGGCCCAGGTGACCGACCAGTGGGGGCGCAGCCGCTCCTCGACGGGCCGGTCGGCGAGCAGCGCGGGCTCCAGTGGCCCGTGTGCGGAAACGGTGCGCCAGTGGGTCGTACCCGTCATGCCGTCGCGGGAGTCCTCGACGAACACGCCGCCCTCGGCGTCGGCCCGGCGCCGGATCGTACGGACATCGCCGTCCCTGATCTCGACGACGACTTCCTCGAGCCCGGGCAGGGCGAGCAGCAGGGCATCGTCGATACCGCCCAGGAGCCGCTCGGCCAGGTCCTCGGCCGCGGGGTCCCGCAGCGGCAGGATCACGGCGGTGTCGTACGGGTCCGGGGCGGTGCCCTCGGCCGCGAACGGCAGCCGGAGCAGCGGCACATGCCCGTCGCGACGCCGGAGCTCGTCGCCGAGTCCCGGGCTGTGGCGGGCGGTGTCGGTGGCGAACTCACGAGCCTCGGCGAGCGACCAGCGCACACCGCCGTGCCGCCCCACGAGGGCGGGCTCGTCACTCACCGCGAGGACGGCCGCGAAGCCGACGCCGAAGCGGCCGACCGTGCCGTCGTCGCTGTCCCGCTTGGCGGAGGCACGCAGTGTGGAGAGCGACTCGACACCGGTCGCGTCCAGCGGGGCGCCGGTGTTCGCGGCGACGAGGACACCGCCGCGGAGGGTGAGCCGGAGGCGTCCGGGCACTCCCGCCCGGGCCGCGGCGTCGGCGGCGTTCTGCGCGAGCTCGACGACCAGCCTGTCCCGGTAGCCGCCCAGGACCAGGTCCTCCTCGGCGTTGGCGTCCTCACGGAACCGCGCCGGGCTCGTCGCCCAGGCGTCCAGCACCCCTCGCCGAAGCCGCGCCGTCCCGAAGGGGTCCGCGCCCTCGGCCGCCGGCCGCACGAACTTGCTCACGCTCCACTCTCCCTCTCACGTTGTACGGCCGCACGCGGTGGCTCGGTCGCCGCAAGAAGGTACCGCGCGGGGTGGTGTGCGGGTTCCCGGTGTGGGCGTGGGTGATGCAGGGGTGGGGCCGACTGTCTGAATGGGGATGCCGCCGACCTGTCAGGGGCGCGAGACTGTGACACGTGCGGCTCCGCCGCGTGGGCGCGCTCAGCCCACTACAACCCCGCACATCACATCAGACCGGCGGAAGCTCAGGAGTGACCGAACTCCGCCGACTCGTCCGGAGCCAACGGCACCGACCCCGAGTCCGGCGAAGGCCGCAGCGGGAACGGGTCCACCCGAGTCTCGTCGATCACCGGTGGAGCGGGCCGCGGCGGCGAGGGCATGACCGCCGCCTCCGAGTGCCCCCCGCACCCGTACGACAACGACACCACACGCCCGTCCGCCGGCGAGAACTCGTTCGCGCAGACACCGAAGGCCTGCCCGAGGGAGCCCCCGATGGGGTTCAGGAAGCCACAGCTGACGCACGTGGCAGGGGCGGCCTGGGCCATGGCGGTCTTGGGCCCGTGGGACTCCTCCCACCGGTCGGCGGCCACATGCAGCCCGTACCGCGACAGCACACGCGCCCGCCGCATCCCGAGTTCCTCGGCGACGGACGCGATCGAGCCGCGGGTGGGCACGGCCGGAAGGCTGGCCGGCGTCCCGGCCGTGACTTCGACGTCCTCCGCCTCGACCAGCTCGGCCATCTCCTCGGAGATCGGCGAGTTCGGCGCGGGCTCGTCCTCACCGGAGAACCCGGCCTCCAGACGGAGATCCTCCGCATCCGTGGGGAGGAGGTCGCCCGGGCCCATGTCCCCCGGCCGGAGCCGCTCGCTCCACGGCACCCACTCGGGGGCGAGCAGGGCATCCGGCCCGGGCAGCAGAACCGTCTCGTCGAGCGTCACGATCTTCGCCCGGGACGCCCGCGCGACGGTCACGGCCCAGCGCCAGCCCCGGTAACCGAGTTCCTTGCACTCGAAGAAGTGCGTGACAACACGGTCTCCTTCGGAGACGAGTCCCGCGTGCTCGCCGACGACGCCGGGCGCGGCGGCCTCCTCGGCGGCGGCCCGGGCGAGGTCGACTGCCTCGGCGCACAGACGGTCGGGGGTTCGGCTTCGCGTTGTCGCGCTCACAGGTATCGCTTCTCTCCTACGCCGTCTCACGAGTGCGCCATCCCTCGACGGGGTGCGGACGGAGCGGACCAGTGGGCCGCGTCGACGTCCGCGCCCGATCGCACTCGGGCGCACCTACAGCATCCATTCTGCGGGATGGCCGAGAGGCGCGCGGCCGAGAACAACTGCCGCGGGCGCGCTACGCACGCTACCGTCTCGTCGGCGCTGGGCCTACACCGCGGTCTCTTCGCCGCTCTGCGGCGTTCTCCCGCCCGAAGGCCATTCAAGACCGCTCAGGACCGCCCGTCTACAAATTCACAGGGTTCACTCAGCCCCCATACGGGCGGTAACCGCACTACCTATGCCCTTCTCGGGGCACTATTGCGGAGTGGCAGCTGCGAGGTCGCCCCATGATGCCACCGGGATCGGTGGTGCCGGGGCAGGACGGGTGAGCGGTTCGGGCCCGGTGCGCGGGGCCGTCCGTTCGGTCGGGCGTGCCCTGCACCTGCCGTTCACGGGGACGGCGAGGGGGATCAGGAAGGCGACCCACGCGCACGGCGCGGGCGAGTCGGGCCTGGGCAAGCTGATCGAGCTGCACGGTGTGAACGGCGCCGGCGACATGATGATCACCGTGGCGCTCGCCTCGACGGTCTTCTTCTCGGTCCCCACGGACGAGGCCCGCGGCCGCGTGGCGCTCTACCTCGCGATCACGATGGCCCCGTTCACGCTCCTCGCCCCGGTCATCGGCCCGCTCCTGGACCGCCTCCCGCACGGCCGCCGCGCCGCGATGGCGGGCGCGTTCATGGCCCGCGCGTTCCTGGCGCTGCTGCTGTCGGGCGCGGTCGTCACGGGCAGCATCGAGCTGTATCCGGCGGCGCTCGGCGTGCTGGTGGCGTCGAAGGCGTACGGCGTGGTCAGAAGCGCCGTGGTACCCCGGCTGCTGCCACCCACGTTCTCCCTGGTGAAGGCGAACTCGCGGGTCACGCTGGGCGGTCTCCTCGCCACAGGTGTGGCCGCGCCGATCGGGGCGGGGCTCCAGGCACTCGGGCCGCGCTATCCGCTCTACGGCGCCTTCCTGATCTTCGTGGCGGGTACGTTCCTGTCCCTCACGCTCCCGCACAAGGTCGACTCGGCCAAGGGCGAGGACAAGGCGCTGCTCGCCGCGGACGAGGAGCATCTGCACGGGCCACATCTGATCAAGGAGAAACTGCGGCGGCCCGGGCTGCGCACGGTCGGCACGGCGGTCACCCACGCGCTCGCGGCGAACGCGGCACTGCGCTGGCTGTCCGGGTTCCTGACGTTCTTCCTCGCGTTCCTGCTGCGCGAGCATCCGCTCGCGGGCGCGAGCGCTGCGGTCTCGCTCGGCATCGTGGCCGTCTCGGCGGGCGTCGGCAACGCGCTGGGCACGACGGTCGGGGCGGCGCTGAGGTCACGGTCGCCGGAGCTGATCATCGTGACGGTCATAGCGGTGGTGCTCGGGGTGGCGATCACGGCGGCGGTGTTCTTCGGGGTGATCGTGGTGGCGGTACTCGCCGCGTTCGCCGGTTTCTCGCAGGCGCTGTCCAAGCTGTCGCTGGACGCGCTGATCCAGCGGGACGTGCCGGAGCTGGTGCGTACGTCGGCGTTCGCGCGCTCGGAGACGCTGCTGCAGATGGCGTGGGTGGTCGGTGGGGCGGTCGCCATGGCGCTGCCGCTCAACGGCACGCTGGGCCTGTCGGTGGCCGCCGCGGTCATCGCCATCGGCTGGCTCACCACGGTCCGCGGCCTGGTGAGCACGGCCCGGAACAGCAGCCGGGCGCACACGCGGGTCGCCTGACGCGACCGGGGCGGGCGGCTCGCCGCGTACCCCAGGTGGCCGGGCCGCCGGACGCGCCCGATAGCCTTCGGCCATGACCTCCCTGCCCCGCGGCAGAGCCGCTAATGGACACGGCCCCGCCCGCCGTCGCCGCGCCGTCGCCGCTGTCGGCGCTGTTTCCGCCGGACTTCTCGTCCTGTCCGCCTGTGAGAAGCCGACGCCGATGGCCACCGTCACGATCGGCTCGACCTCGGTGAGTGCCGAGGCCGAGTGCTACGAGGACGGCGACGACATCAGTCGCGAAGAAGCGACCAAGTGCGTCGGTGAGAAGGCCTCGGACACGATCAGCGTCCCGCAGGGCGAGACGCTGCGGATCGGTGTCGACCCGGAGATCGCGGACGAGGGCTGGGCCCTGTGGATCAACGGTCAGCAGGCCACGGCGCCGTTCAAGAAGACGTACTACGCCTTCCAGGGCGTCGATCTCTTCGCCGACCAGCAGGGCCAGGCCGCCCCGAAGACGCTGAACGTCAGCATCGTCCAGCAGAACGAGTCCGGCCAGAAGTTCCAGGGCGTCTGGAACTTCAAGCTCGAGAACGCGGACGCCTGAGCCGCCCGAGCAGCGTGACCCGCCGCCGATGCGCATCCTGGTAGCCACCGCGGTCCCGGCCGAACGGGACGCGGTGGCACGGGCGTTCACGGCCGAGGCGCGGGAACATGCGATTCCGGGGGCGAGCCTGCACAGGATCTCCCTCTTCGATCTGGTCGCCGCGGGCGTGGGCCCGGCGGCCGCCGCCGCGTCGGCCGCGGCCGCGCTCACCGTCGCCACGCTGGCCGGGGAGCCGTACGACCTCGTCGTCTGCGCCGGCATCGGCGGCGGCTTCCAGCCCGAGGCGCCCGTCGGGTCACTCGTCCTGGCCGACGAGATCACCGTCGTGGACCTCGGCGCGGAGACCCCGGACGGGTTCGTCCCCGTTACCGAACTGGGCTTCGGGGCCGTCACCCACCGTCCGCCGGAAACACTCGTACGAGACCTCGCGGTCGTCACCGGTGGACGCGCCGGGACCGTCCTCACCGTCAACACCGTGACCGGAAGCACCGAGCGCGCCGCCGAGTTGCGCCGGCGCCATCCTCGGGCGCTCGCCGAGGCGATGGAGGGGTTCGGGGTCGCGGCGGCGGCCACCGCGCACGGCGTGCCCGTGCTCGAGATCCGTGCCGTGTCCAACCCGGTCGGCCCCCGCGACCGCGCCGCCTGGCGGATCGCGGACGCCCTGGCGGCGCTCACGGAGGCGTTCGGGAAGCTCGCGCCCGTACTGGAGAGTTGGAGCCCACATGAGTCCTGAGAAGCTGTCCGAGTCCGAGTCCGAGTCCGAAGCCGAAGCCGAGTCCGAAGCCCTGAAGATCGCGTACTCCCCCTGCCCGAACGACACGTTCGTCTTCGACGCCTGGGCCCACGGCCGGGTCCCCGGGGCGCCCGCGCTCGACGTGACCTTCGCGGACATCGACATCACCAACGGCATGGCGGAACGCGGCGAGTTGGACGTGCTGAAGGTGTCGTACGCCGTCCTGCCGTACGTCCTGGACGAGTACGCGCTGCTGCCGTGCGGCGGGGCGCTGGGCCGGGGCTGCGGGCCCCTGGTGCTCACCCGGGAGCCCGGCGTGGACCTCACCGGCCGCACCGTCGCCGTACCGAGCGAGCGGTCGACCGCGTACCTGCTGTTCCGCCTGTGGGCCGCGGACACGGTCCCGGGAGGGGTCGGCGAGATCGTGGTCATGCCGTTCCACGAGATCATGCCCGCCGTACGGGACGGCAAGGTGGACGCGGGACTCGTCATCCACGAGGCCCGCTTCACGTACCGGAACTACGGCCTGCATAGCCTCGCCGACATGGGCGAGCACTGGGAGACGACGACGGGTCTGCCGATCCCGCTCGGCGCGATCATCGCCAAGCGCTCACTCGGCGCCGAAGAGCTTCGCCGGCTCGCGGACTCCGCCCGTGCCTCGGTCCGCGCCGCCTGGGACGATCCGGAGGCCTCCCGCCCCTACGTCCTCGAACACGCCCAGGAAATGGACCCGAAGGTCGCCGACCAGCACATCGGCCTGTACGTCAACGAGTTCACGGCCGACCTGGGCGAGGACGGTTACGCGGCCGTAAGGGGCTTGCTGACGCGGGCGGCGGCGGAGGGGCTGGTGCCGCCGCTGGGGCCGGACGCGCTGGCGTTTCCCTGACAGCCTGTTTCTGAACCCCCGTCGTCCGCGCGAAGCGCGGGCGCAGCGGCGTTCGGTGCGTGCCCTCGGCGTGCGGCGTTGCAGGTCATGTGGCGGAGCCACCTGTCCTGCGGCGACGTGCGGCGAGGGTGCGTGCCGGGCGTCGGGGCGCAGGCGGGGGTTCAGAAACAGGCTCTACGCGCGGCCGACCAGCGGCACGGCGGCCGAGGCCGAGGGGCTGGTGTGGCCCCTCGGCCTGGATGCGCTCGTCTTTCAGTGAACTGGAACGGCTGGTTTTCGTAGGCCTGGACGTAGGCCTAGACGTCCAGTTGGTCGGCTACCGCGCGCAGCAGGCCCGCGATCTTCGCGCCGGAGGCCTTGTCGGGGTAGCGGCCCCGCTCGAGCATGGGCGTGATGTTTTCGAGGAGCGTCGTCAAGTCCTGGACGATGGACGCCAGTTCGTCCGGCTTACGGCGCTGGGCGGCCGCGACCGAGGGCGTGGGGTCCAGGATCGTCACCGAAAGTGCCTGGTCACCGCGCTGTCCGGCGACCACGCCGAACTCCACGCGCTGACCCGGCTTGAGAACATCGACTCCGGCGGGCAGGACCGAGGAATGAACGAAGACGTCGCCGCCGTCGTCGCGGGAGAGAAAGCCGAAGCCCTTCTCACTGTTGAACCACTTGACCTTGCCGGTAGGCACGTCTGTCCTCGTCCTCGTACTCGTCGGAAACTGCGTCTGACTTCGTCTGAAAAACTGCGTCTGAAACTGCTCGGGAAACGGGTCCGGATAGCACTACAGCGGGTCGTCGGACCCGCCGGTACCAAGGCTAATGGTCCGGCGGCTGCTGACAAGACGTCGCCGGACTGTTCCTCCGCGCTGGGAACTACCCTGGTCGGGTGCGTGACAAAACCCAACCGAATTCCGCCGCGACCGGAGACGGACTGATCCGTGCCGGTGCCATCGTGTTCTTCGTCGGAGCCCTGGCCACACTGGTCACCGTGGCCCCGCTTCTCCTCGACACGACGCCCTTTCCCACGTACATGTTCGGCTTGAGCATGCTGATGGGTGTCGGCTTCCTTATCGCGGGGGCGGGGGTCTTCCGCTCGATCGCGGCGGGACGCCGTCAGGCCCGGGGTGTCCGGGAGGCTCAGGCCTCCCAATAGCCCGCACCGTCAGCCCTCCCGACAGCTCGTCCCGTCAGGCTTTCCGACGCTCGTCCCTCAGGCTTTCCGATAGCCCGTCAGCCAGGTCGGGAACGCCGTCAGGTCGGTGAGGACGACGTCCGCGCCCGCCGCGCGCAACTCCGCCGCGCCGCACGGGCCCGTGGCCACCGCGACGGACAGCGCGTCGGCGACCCGCGCGCCTCGTACGTCGCCGGTGTGGTCGCCGACGTAGACGGTCGCGCCGTACTCGCGCAGGGCCTCCGCCTTCTGCTCGGCCCACAGGTTGCCGACGACGGCGTCCGCGGCGATGCCCAGGTGCTCGAGGTGGAGCTTGGCGTTCGGCTCGTACTTGGCGGTGACGACGATCGCCCGACCGCCCGTCGCCTGCACGGCGGTTATCGCCTCACGGGCGCCGGCCATCGCGGGCGTCGCTGCGATGGCGTGAGTGGGGTACATCTCCCGGTAGACGTCCGCCATGGCCTCGACCTGGTCGGCCGGGAACCAGTTGACCAACTCGTCCGCGAGTGGCGGGCCTAGCCGGGTGATGGCCAGATCGGCGTCGATGTACGTCCCGGTCCGCGCGGAAAGCGCCTGGTAGCAGGCGTGGATGCCGGGGCGGGAGTCGATGAGGGTCATGTCGAGGTCGAAGCCGACGGTCAGCGGGCGCGAAGTCACGGGGGCCGAAGTCACATGGGCCATTGTGCAAGGTCGCCCTCGCTCGCCGCCCGCACATTAGGGGCGCATACACTCAGGGAAGCCTTACCAACCTCACGTACCTTTCGGCCTGTCGCAGGCCTTTTCAGCCGGGAGCGAGCCGAGTCCATGGCAGTCAGACGTGCCGTCGCGATGACGGCGGCCGTCGTGGCCCTGCTGCTCGCGGTCCTGTTCAGTCTGGCCGTGGGCGCCCGCGCGATCGCCCCGTCGGCGGTCCTCGACGCGCTGCTGAACGGCGGCCACAGCGACGCCGCCGACGTCGTACGCGGCCTGCGGGTGCCCCGGACGCTCGTCGGCCTGATGGTCGGCGCGGGGCTCGCCCTGGCGGGCACGGTCCTCCAGGGCATCACCCGCAACCCCATCGCCGATCCCGGCATCCTCGGCATCAGCCAGGGCGCCTCGGTCGGGGTCGTCCTCGCCATCGCCTTCGCGGGGATCCACACGCTCACCGGGTACGTCTGGTTCGCCTTCGCGGGCGCGGCGATCACGTCGGTCGCGGTGTACGCGATCGCGTCGAGCGGACGCGGCGGCGCGACTCCGGTGAAGCTCGCGCTGGGCGGCGCCGCCATCAACGCGCTGCTCGTGTCGGTCACCACCGGCGTGCTCACCACCAAGGCCTCCGCACTGGACGAGTTCCGCTTCTGGCAGGTGGGTTCGCTGGCCGGGCGGGACGCGGAGATCGTCGGCCAGGTGTGGCCGTTCCTGCTCCTCGGGACCGTCCTCGTCCTGTCGGTGGCCCGCGGCCTGGACGCGCTCGCGCTCGGCGAGGACGTGGCGAAGGGGCTCGGGCAACGGGTCGCGACGGTACGGGTGGTCGGCGGACTCGGCGCCACGATCCTCACCGGCGTCGGTGTCGCCGCGGCCGGTCCGCTCGCCTTCATCGGTCTCGCGGTGCCGCACATCGCCCGCGCGATCGTGGGTCCGGCCCATCGATGGGTGCTGCCGCTGGCCGCCCTCCTCGGGCCGACCATGCTCCTCGTCTCCGACACGATCGGCCGGGTGCTGTTCCCGCCGAGCGAGGTCCCGGCGGGCGTGATGACGGCGCTGATCGGGGTGCCGTTCCTGGTGGGGCTCGTCCGCAGGAAGGCGGTCCCGGCGTGACGACGACGGCCAAAACGACGACGGCGGCGACAACGACGGCAGTGACAGCGAAGACCCATGCCACCGTCACGGCGGCGGGATACGCGGTGGTCAGTACCCGGCGAGCCGCGTTCCTGTTGCACCGGCGGGCGACCGCGGTGGGCACGGGCCTGGCCGTACTGCTGGCGGCGGCCTGCCTCGCGTACCTCTGCGTCGGCGAGAGCTTCGTGGCGCCCGACGAGGTCCTGAAGGTCCTGACCGGCCGCCCGTCCTCGGACGAGCTGGTGGTCGGAACGCTGCGCGCGCCCCGACTGGTCGTCGGGCTGCTCATCGGGGCCGCCTTCGGCGTCGCGGGCGGCCTCATCCAGACCGTCGCCCGCAATCCCCTCGCCAGCCCGGACATCATCGGCATCAGCCAGGGCGCGAGCGCGCTGACGGTGGGCGCGATGACGTTCGGGGTCACCTCGTACACGGTGCTGCCGTATCTGTCCGTCGTCGGCGGCATCCTGGCCGCCGCGCTCGTGTACGTCTTCGCCTGGCGCGGCGGGCTGCACGCGACGCGGTTCGTGCTCATCGGGATCGGCTTCGCGATCGCGCTGCGGTCCGTGACGACGCTCTTCATGACGAAGGGCGACTATCTGGTCGCCCAGCAGGCGCAGATCTGGATGACGGGTTCGCTGAACGGCCGCGGCTGGGCGGAGGCGACGCCGCTCGGCTGGACGCTCCTCGTCCTCGTTCCGGCGGTGGCCTGGGCGGCCCGGGCCCAGCGGACGGTCGGGCTGGACGACGACACGGCGACAGCGCTGGGCGTACGGCTGAACCGGGTGCGCCTGGGGCTCGTGCTCCTCGGAGTCGTACTCGCCTCGGTGGCGACCGGCGCGGCGGGCCCGGTCGACTTCGTGGCGCTCCTCGCCCCGCAGATCGCCCGCCGCATGACCCGTACCGCGCAGATTCCCCTCGTGTGTTCGGCGCTGCTGGGTGCCGTCATCGTCGTCGTGGCGGATCTGCTGGCGCGGCGGCTGTTCTCACCGACGGAGTTGCCGGTGGGCGTGCTGACGGCGGCCGTGGGGGCGCCGTATCTGATCTGGCTCATCGTCCGGAGCCGTACCGTCCGTTCTGGAGGCAAGGCATGAGCAGGCTGTCGGCGCGTGAGCTGACCCTCGCGTACGAGGACCACATCGTCGTGCGCGAGCTCGATCTCGCGGTGCCCGACGGGCAGGTCACCGTCATCGTGGGCCCCAACGCCTGCGGTAAATCCACCACTTTGCGTGCACTCGGGCGGTTGCTGAAGCCTCGTGGAGGTGCCGTCCTCCTCGACGGGACCTCGCTCGCCAAGCTGCCGACGAAACGCATCGCCCAGCAGATCGGGCTGCTGCCGCAGACCCCGGTCGCGCCCGAGGCGATCACCGTCGCGGACCTCGTCTCGCGCGGCCGGCAGCCGCACCAGAGCTGGTGGCAGCAGTGGTCCGACGCGGATGAGCGGGCCGTGACGGAGGCGATGGAACGTACGGACGTCGCGGCGCTCGCCGAGCGTTCCGTGGACGAGCTGTCGGGCGGACAGCGGCAGCGGGTCTGGATCGCGATGGCTCTCGCGCAGGAGACGGAACTGCTCCTCCTCGACGAGCCGACGACCTACCTCGACATAGCCCACCAGGTCGAAGTCCTGAACCTCGTACGCCAGTTGGCTGCGATTACTCCAGAGGGCGACCGGGGCCGCACGGTCGTCGTCGTCCTCCACGACCTCAACCAGGCCGCCCGGTACGCCGACCACCTCATCGCCATGAAGGAGGGCGAGATCGTCGCCTCGGGCGCACCCTCGGAGGTCGTCACGGCGGATCTCGTACGGGAGGTCTTCGGGCTGGAGTGTGTGGTGGTGCCGGATCCGGTGACGGGGTCGCCCTTGGTGGTGCCGGGCGCGCCTTGGCAGGGGGGCCGTGGGGAAGCCGAAGTCTCGAATGCCGCACGGAAAGCGGTGTCATGAGCGGTCTCGCTCGTTGGGGGCCGGGTTTTCCGCCCCCGAACTTCAGACCGTCCGGCGTTTGAGGACGAGGCCGTCCAGGCCGAAAGGGGGGTCTGGGGGCGGAGCCCTCAGCGGGGGTCCAGGGGACGCAGCCCCCAGCAGGGGTCCAGGGGGCGGAGCCCCTTGGCTTCGGGAAGGGGCGGGGTTGGGGAGAAGAACCGTCAGTTGCCCCCGCGTCGCGACCGCCACACCAGATACAGCGCCGACGCGACCGCCGCCCCCCGCAGGACCCACGGCCACGTGTCGGCGACCGCGGCGCTCATCTGCCCCTCGGCGATGCGCTCGCCCCAGCGGCCCTCCGTCCGGCCCCAGAGCCAGGCGACGCCACCGGCGGCCACGAGGCCGGGCAGGCCGAGGACGGCCCACTTCGACTCGGCGGAGGTCAGCCGACGGGACAGGTAGGCGATGAGCCAGCCCAGCCCGAGCAGGACGAGGTTGCCGATCGCGGCGCCGGCGACGAGCAGGGCGGCGGCGAGCAGGAGGAGGGGGTTGGTCCAGCCGCCACCGGCACCACCGCCGCCACCACCACCGGCACCACCGGCACCGCCGGGTCGCAGGCGGGGAACGAAGCGGCGGGGCTTCTTCTCGACGACCGCCTCGACCGGCTTCTCGGGCTGGACGACCGCCGCCGCGGGCTTCGGCTCGGCTTCGGCCTTGTCCCCGGCCCCGACCCGGCCCCCGCGCTCCTCGGACGGCGGCCGCTTGAGCAGCTCGGGGATCTCCACACCGCCCACGAACCCCGGCACGCTGTCCGTCATCCCGAAGGGACTGCTGTCCACCCGCCACCAGTCGGGCTGCGCGGAGCCGAGTTCCTCGGTGCTCGCGAGGTGTGGTGGGGAGGGCACGTCGTCGGGAAACGCCGGTACGTCGCCGGTGTCGGGCTCCGCCCGGCGCGGCCGGGGCACGACGCGGCGCAGCCTCTTGGGCCGCGGCTCGGGTTCGGGTGAGCGCTGGGCCGGGACCGCGGCCGACGTCCCCGAAGCATCCCCCTCGGAGTTCGCGTTCACGGCCGCGACCACGGACTCCGGGCTGCCCAGGCGGGCGAGGATGCGGCGGACCGTGGCCGGACTGTCGATGGGGGCCTTCGCCCGCCGCCGGTCGATCTCGCCGCGCAGCTCCGAGACCAGGCGCATGCGGGTGGATGACGGCAGCTGCCGTTGCTGCGCCACGTCGCCGACGCGGCTCAGATACTCGTAGACGACCTGGTCGCTTTCGATACCCACGAAGTCCCCTCCGGGGCGGGTGCGTTGAATACCCCGTGGGACGACGTTAGCGCAGGGTGGTGGGGACGAGCTCGGGTCAGGTCGGCTCGCACGCGCGCGGGTTCTCCGCTTCCGAGCAGAGGCGGTCGCACCGGCGGGCGACCGCTGCTGACGTGTGCGGGTGAAGCATCGCCGGAGCTGCGGTGATCCTCCGGATGAAATTCATCCCCGGGTCACCTGGGAAAGGCTCCGTTCACTTTGCGTGCACGCTGCACACAGCCGCTGGGCGTCGGCACGACACCCCTGCTCCGCCCGCCACCCGCTACCGTTGGCCGGATGAGCAGCGATGAGAAGCAGGCGGCCCCGAGGTCCCTCGCGGAGGCCCTCCGCGCGAGGGACGACGGTTCCCTGGCCGCGCTCCTGCGCGCCCGCCCCGACCTCATCACGCCCGTCCCCACCGACCTCACGCAGCTCGCGACCCGCGCCGGCACCCGGGCGTCGGTCGTCCGCGCCCTGGAACGCCTGGACCGGTTCGCCCTGCAGACGGCGGAGGCCCTGGCCGTGGCCCCCGAACCGGCGCCGTACGAGACGCTCCTCGCCCTGCTGGCCGGCGACGACGGCGACCCGGCCGTCGCCGAAGCCCTCCCCCGCGCCGTGGCCACCCTGCGCGAGCAGGCCCTGGCGTGGGGCGCGGACGACCGGCTCCGCCTGGTCCGCACGGCCCGCGAGCTGCTCGCGCCCTCGCCCCAGCACCCGTCCCCGACGGGCCTGGGCCCGACGGTCGCGGAGGCGACGGCGGGGATGTCCCCCGGCCGGATCCAGGAGATCCTCACGGCGGCCGGTCTGCCCACGACGCACGACGCGGTGTCTGCGGTGGCGTCGCTCACGGCCCTGTTCACCGACCGCACGCGGATGTCCGCCCTGCTCGACACGGCCCCGCCCGAATCCCTGGACGCCCTGTCGCGGCTGGTCTGGGGCCCGCCGTACGGCCAGGTGACCGCCGACCCGGCCGCCCGCCTGCGCTGGCTCCTGGACCGCGGCCTGCTCCTGCCGACGGCGCCCGGCACGGTCGTACTGCCCCGCGAGGTCGCCCTGCATCTACGTGCGGGCCGCGCCCACCGCTCGGTGGAGCCGTTGCCGCCGACCGTGGAGCCCGCCGCCACGCACCGTCCACAGGTTGTGGACGCGACGGCGGCCGGCCAGGCGTACACCGCGCTGGCGACCGTCGAGGAGCTGCTCAAGGACTGGGACGAGGGCGGCCCGGCCGTCCTGCGCGCGGGCGGCCTGAGCGTACGAGACCTGAAGCGGACGGCGGTGGCCCTGGACGTGACGGAGCCGGTCGCGGCCTTCTGGGTCGAACTCGCGTACGCGGCGGGCCTGTTGGCCTCGGACAACGAGGCCGACGAGCGGTACGCGGCAACCCCGGCGTACGACGAGTGGCTGGAGCGTCCGGCCCCCGAGCGCTGGACGCGGCTGGTCGCGGCTTGGCTGTCGGCCACCCGCACGGCGGGCCTGGTCGGCGGCCGCGACACCAAGGACCGCACCCTGTCGGCCCTGGGCCCGGGCCTCGACCGCTCGGCCGCCCCCGAGATCCGACACCGCGTCCTCGCCCTCCTCGCCGCGCTCCCCGAGGGCGCGTCCGCGTCCGCCGACACCCTCGTCGCCCGCCTCCACTGGGAACGCGCCCTGCGCGGCACCACCTCCTCGGACGACCTGCGCGCCCGCCTCGCCCGCTGGACCCTGTCCGAGGCGGAGTCGCTGGGGGTTACGGGCCGGGGGGCGCTGTCGGCGCACGGGCGGGCGCTGCTGGGGTTGCCGGCGGGGACGGCCGCCGACTCCGCCGCCGACTCCAAGATGACGGCCGACCCGGCAGCGACGGTCACGCGGGCCGACGCCGGTGGCCCGGGCGACAAACTCCCCGTCCACCATCACAGGCCCCACCACCCGGCGTCCGCTCCGGAACCCCGCTCCCCCGCCGAACTGGCCTCCGCCGCCTCCCGGGCCGCCCGGCTCCTCGCCCCTCTCCTCCCCGAGCCCCTCGACCACGTACTCCTCCAGGCGGACCTGACGGCGGTGGCCCCCGGCCCGCTGGAACGCCCCCTGGCCGACACGCTGGGCGTCCTCGCGGACGTGGAGTCGAAGGGCGGCGCGACGGTGTACCGGTTCACGCCGGGCTCGGTACGCCGGGCCCTGGACGCGGGCCGCTCCGCCTCGGACCTGCACGCGTTCCTGGCCGCCCACTCCCGCACACCGGTACCGCAGCCGCTCACGTACCTGATCGACGACGTGGCCCGGCGACACGGCCACCTGCGCATCGGCGCGGCGTCGGCCTACGTCCGCTGCGACGACGACAACCTCCTCAACGAGATCCTCGCCGACAAGCGGTCCCAAGGGCTCCGCCTGCGCCGCCTCGCGCCCACGGTGCTGGCCTCGCAGGCCGACCCGGCGACGCTGCTGGAGGGGCTGCGCGAGATGGGCCTGGCACCGGCCGCCGAGTCCGCCGAGGGCGACGTACTGATCACCCGCGCGCACGCCCACCGCACCTCGCCGCGCACCGCCCCCGAGCCCGTACCCGACGGCCCGCCCATCCCCGACACGACCCTCCTGGGCGCCGCGATCCGCGCCATCCGGGCCGGCGACCTGGCCTCCACGGCCCCCCGCAAGCAGGCCACCGACTCCAGCTCCGTCCCGAACGGCGTCCTCCCCCGCACCACCTCCGCCGAGACCCTCGCCACCATGCAGGCCGCCGTCCTCACCGGCGGCACCCTCTGGATCGGCTACGTCAACGCCGAGGGCTCCGCCACCCAGCGCGTCATCGCCCCGATCCGTGTGGAGGGCGGCTTCGTCACGGCGTACGACCACACCGCGGACGAGGTCCGTACGTACCCCTTGCACCGGGTGACGGGCGTCGCGGAGCTGGCCGACAAACAGAACTGAGGGCTCAGACACGGGGCTCTCACTCCTGCGGGTGTACGTCCGTCTTCATTCACGCCACGCCGGGAACTTCCCACCCATGAGGGAGCTTCCCCGGCCTCCCGCATTCCCGCGCGAGCCGCCGGGCAGCCACCGGGTGTCCTGATCAAGAGCACCGCCCGGCTGGGAACTCGGGTGAGTGCAGCAGAAAGGAAGTCCCTCCATGCGTGCTGCCCGTCGTATCGCCGCCGTTCTGACCGCCACCGCCGTGATGGTCGGTGCCTTCGCCACCCAGGCCGCCGCCATTGGCATCGATGTCGCCGGGTTGATCATCGAAACTCCGCAGATCTGACGCGGCCCCGCACACCTCGCGGGCCGGACTCGGCATCCCGAGTCCGGCCCGTCCCCTCCGTGGTCCCCACCCTGTTCATCAGCCTGTTCATCAGCGCCCGAAAGGCTCAGAGATCTTCATGCGTCCCAAGCTCCCCACCCGCACGCGCACCGGAACCCACACCCGCACGCGTTTCGCCCTGACCGCCTCAGCCGTCACCCTCCTCGCCGGCGCGGCCCTCGTCGGCGTGCTCGCCCCGGGGGCCGCCGCGGCTCAGCACGCCCTGCCGCTGCCTCTCCCGGTCGCCGCCGCCGAACCGGTCGTCACCGAGGGCGTCACCATCGAGGGACCGCTGCTCCAGAACGTCACTCTGCCCACGCTGAGGTAGCGCGGCGCATCCGGTAGCTGTCCCCCTCCAGCCGGACGATCTCCGCGTGGTGCGCGAGGCGGTCGGCCATCGCGGGGGCGGCTCCGCCGCCGAAGATCTCGTCCCAGCGGCCGAGCGGGCGGTCGCTGGTCACGATCAGCGAGGCCCGCTCGTAGCGGTGCGCGACGAGCTGGAAGAAGAGGTGGGCGGTGTCCGCGTCGAAGGGGGTGTAGCCGACCTCGTCGACGATCAGCAGCGCGTGGGCGTCGAGGGCGGCCAGCTCCTCGGCGAGCCGCCCGTCCGCCCGCGCCCCGGTCAGCCGGGCCGCCCACTCCCCGGCGGTCGCGAACAGCACCTGGTGTCCGGCCTGGCAGGCCCGTACGCCGAGGCCGACGGCGAGATGCGTCTTGCCGGTCCCGGGAGGACCGACGAACACCACGTTCCGCCGGGCGGTGACGAAGTCCAGCTTGCCGAGCCGCGCCAGCGCCTCCCGGTCGAAGCCCCGGGGATGGTCCTCGTCGAACTCCTCCAGCAGCTTCCGGGAGGGGAAACGGGCGGCACGGATGCGGGTCTCGGCACCGGTCTCGTACGAGTACGGGGCCGTCCCCTGGGCGGGAATCGAACCCGGGGCCGGCATGGCCGCCGTCGGGACCGAGAACTCGGCCGGTGCGGACGAAGCCCATCCGGACGAAGACGCTGCGGACGAAGCCGGCGCGGACGAAGACCCTGCGGGCGAAGCCGAGAGGGAAGACTCCCGCCCGGCCGTCCCGTGCTCCTGCCCCTCCCCGTACCCGCCGTGCCCATGCCCGTGCCCGTTCTCGTGCCCCTTGTGCGAGCGCTCCGCGTGCGCCGCCATCGGTCCCGACATGTACGCCAGGATCGCCGCCGAGAAGATGAACGCCATGTGGATCGTCGTCCCCCACAGCAGCGAGTGGTGCGAGGTGTGGTGCACGTCCACGAACATCTGGAGCAGATGGACGGAGGAGATGCCCACGATGGCGGTCGCGAGCTTCACCTTCAGCACGTTGGAGTTGACGTGCGAGAGCCATTCCGGCTGATCGCGATGGCCCTGGAGTCCGATGCGCGAGACGAAGGTCTCATAGCCGCCGACGATCACCATGATCAGCAGGTTGGCGATCATGACGACATCGACCAGCTTGAGCACCGCGAGCATGACGTACGTCTCGTTCGCCTGCCCGGTCACGCACCGGAGGATTAAATTCCACAATTCGTTGAAGAATTTGTAGACGTACACGCCCTGCGCGGCCACCAGCCCGAAGTACAGCGGGGCCTGGAGCCAGCGGGTGGCGAACAGGGCGTAACCGAGCGTCGTGCTGGGCGGCGACGCGACGGGGGGCGGGACGGGCAGCGGGGCGTGGCTGTGACCGGACACGGTGACTCTCCCTGGGCAGTGACCTGCGGGGACCGCCATTCTTCGGGTTCGGAGCCGTAAATCTGAATTCACACCACTCAATGGAATGAATAGACATTCAGTAGGACAGGACGGTCGGCCCTCCGGTTCGCGACAGGCCGAGCCCGCGATCAGGCACACTGGACGTTTGGCCGTGCACACCGCACAGCTGTGCAGAAGGGGACGTGCGTTGAACGGACCACTCATCGTCCAGAGCGACAAGACCCTGCTCCTGGAGGTCGACCACGAGCTGGCGGACGAGTGCCGCCGCGTCATCGCGCCCTTCGCGGAGCTGGAGCGGGCGCCCGAGCACATCCACACCTACCGGGTGACGCCGCTCGGCCTGTGGAACGCGCGTGCCGCCGGGCACGACGCCGAGCAGGTCGTGGACGCGCTCGTGCAGTACAGCCGCTATCCGGTGCCGCACGCGCTGCTGATCGACATCGCGGAGACGATGGACCGCTACGGCCGTCTCACCCTCTCCAAGCACCCGGTCCACGGTCTGGTGCTCACGACCACCGACCGGCCGGTGCTGGAGGAGATCCTGCGCTCCAAGCGGGTCGCTCCGCTCGTGGGCGCCCGGATCGACCCGGACACCGTGGCCGTGCACCCCTCCGAGCGCGGCCAGATCAAGCAGACGCTGCTGAGGCTGGGCTGGCCGGCCGAGGACCTCGCCGGGTACGTGGACGGGGAGGCGCATCCGATCGAGCTGGCCGAGGACGGCTGGGCCCTGCGGCCCTACCAGAAGCAGGCGGTGGAGAACTTCTGGCACGGCGGGTCAGGGGTGGTCGTACTCCCCTGTGGCGCCGGAAAGACGCTGGTCGGCGCCGGGTCCATGGCTCAGGCGAAGGCCACCACCCTGATTCTCGTCACGAACACCGTCTCGGCCCGGCAGTGGAAGCACGAGCTGGTGAAGCGGACGTCGCTGACCGAGGACGAGATCGGTGAGTACAGCGGTACGAAGAAGGAGATCCGCCCGGTCACCATCGCGACGTACCAGGTCCTGACGACGAAGCGGAAGGGCGTCTACCAGCACCTGGAGCTCTTCGACTCACGCGACTGGGGCCTGATCGTCTACGACGAGGTGCACCTGCTTCCCGCCCCGGTCTTCAAGTTCACGGCGGATCTCCAGGCCCGCCGCCGCCTCGGGCTGACCGCCACGCTGGTCCGCGAGGACGGCCGCGAGTCGGACGTGTTCTCGCTGATCGGCCCGAAGCGTTTCGACGCTCCGTGGAAGGAGATCGAGGCGCAGGGGTACATCGCGCCGGCCGACTGCGTGGAGGTCCGGGTCAATCTCACGGACAGCGAGCGGCTGGCGTACGCGACCGCCGAGACCGAGGAGAAGTACCGCTTCTGCGCGACGACGGCGACCAAGCGCAAGGTCACCGAGGCGATCGTGCGGAAGTTCGCGGGCCAGCAGATCCTCGTCATCGGCCAGTACATCGACCAACTCGACGAGTTGGGCGAGCACTTGGACGCGCCCGTCATCAAGGGTGAGACGTCGAACGCCCAGCGCGAGAAGCTCTTCGAGGCGTTCCGGCAGGGGGAGATCAGCGTCCTGGTCGTGTCGAAGGTCGCGAACTTCTCGATCGACCTGCCGGAGGCGACGGTCGCCGTCCAGGTGTCGGGGACGTTCGGTTCCAGGCAGGAGGAGGCCCAGCGTCTTGGCCGCGTACTGCGCCCCAAGGCCGACGGCCACCAGGCCCACTTCTACTCCGTCGTGGCCCGGGACACCATCGACCAGGACTTCGCGGCCCACCGCCAGCGCTTCCTGGCGGAGCAGGGGTACGCGTACCGGATCATGGACGCGGACGAGCTGCTGACGGAGAGCTGAGCGGACGGCTCCGGCCGCCCGGCCCGAGCCCAGGACTCTGCTCGTTCAGCCCGTGCTGCTCGAGCCACGGCGAGGAGGGCACCATGCCTCACGAGGACATCTACGTGGTGCTGTACACCGAGCCCGCGGCCCGTGACCGCGACCGGCTGGAGCCCGCGCGCAGGGCGTCCCTCGACAAGGCGATCGGGATACTGGCCCGCGATCCGTATACGGAGCTCTCCCGGCCCATAGGAGTGGGCGACCAGGACCGGGAGATCCGCCTGACCTCGCAGATAGTCGCGGAGTACATGGTGACCCGGGGACGCCTGCTGCTGGTCATGCTGCGGATCTTCGACGACGCTGACATCCTCCTGCCCGAAGAGGGCTGACCGGCTCAAGGCTCACGCTCAGCTGCCGGGGGGTGCCGGGGCTGCCGCTGGAGGACACACAGCGCGACGGGGGCGTAGAGGGAGGACGAGGGCGGAGAGGACGAGGGCGGAGAGGAAGAGGGGATCGATGTCTCTGAAGAGTGGATCGCCGTCTCGTTCGAGCGTGTCTACCGGCGGCGTACGCCCGCTTCCTCGCCGTACTCACCGAGGAGGATCACACCGAGGGCGGCGCCCGCGAACACCTTGACGGCGCGCAGGGCGTCGCCGAGGCGGTGTGAGTGGCTGCCCTGGAGGGCGGTCGCGCCGGGCGGCGGGCCGGACCGGACGGAGGCTGGGGTGAAAGTCGCAGTGCTCATGTATCCATAGTGGATTTCCAGCCCTCGGCTTACATCGGTCTGCGGGCCGAACCTCAATCGACTCCTGGTACGACTCGGGAGTGACCCGTCCCCCTGAGGAAGGGGGACCCCGTCCCCTAGGGGACGACAGGAGACGTACGAGGACCGCGGGGCTGCGGAAGGCGGAAGCACGAAAACGGGGCCGCGAAAATGATTGGCCTCCGCCTCCCTCGCTCGCCTAAGATCTCCGCTCTTGCCCGCCTCCCGTCGTGGAGAGCTGCCGCCCGGACGGAAACCGGCCGGCCCACCGCTACTCAGCTGGTCCCAGCAGGTCCCGCAGGTCTCCGGAGGCAATCCCCGTGTCCACCCCGCCCGACTCCGCCATGTCCGACCCCGCTCCGTCCGCCGATCCCCTGTCCCGCGAGCGAGCCCATCTCACCCACTCCCGCGCCGCTCTCCGTTCGATGCGCGAGGACGTCGAGTCGCTCGACATCCGGGACGTCACCGCGAACTGGGTCAACGCGGAAGCGCTGTCCCACCAGATCGACGAGCGCATCAAGGCCCTCGCGGACCTCTCCCACACCCCGCTCTTCTTCGGCCGCCTCGACTACCTGCACGCCCCGGGCGCCGACCAGGCAGAAGGCGCCGACGGCGAGCGCTTCTACATCGGGCGGCGGCACGTGCACGACGCCGACGGCGACCCGATGGTCATCGACTGGCGTGCCCCTGTGTCGCAGCCCTTCTACCGGGCCTCGAAGACGAACCCGCTCGACGTGGCGCTGCGCCGCCGTTTCGGTTACACGGCCGGCGACCTCACCGCGTACGAGGACGAGCACCTCACCGACCCCTCCGAGGCCGCGGCCACCAGCAAGCTGCTCCAGCAGGAGATCGAGCGCCCGCGCGTGGGCCCGATGCGCGACATCGTCGCCACCATCCAGCCGGAGCAGGACGAGATCGTACGGTCCGGTCTCGGCGGCACGGTGTGCGTGCAGGGAGGCCCGGGCACCGGAAAGACGGCCGTCGGTCTGCACCGGGTCGCGTACCTCCTCTACGCCCACCGCGACCGGCTCGCCCGCACCGGCACGCTGGTCATCGGGCCGAACAAGTCCTTCCTGCACTACATCGAGCAAGTGCTGCCCGCGCTGGGCGAGTTGGAGGTCAAGCAGGCGACGGTCGACGACCTGGTCGCGCATGTGGAGGTGCGGGGTACGGACGAGGCGGCGGCCGCGGTCGTCAAGGGCGACGCGAGGATGGCGGAGGTGCTCCGCCGGGCCGTCCGCTCGCACGTCACCATGCCCACCGAACCCGTCATGGTCGTACGCGGCTCACGGCGCTGGCGCGTACCTGCGTACGAACTCCAGGAGATGGTCCAGGAGTTGCTGGACCGCGACATCCGTTACGGCGCCGCCCGCGAGGCCCTGCCGCAGCGCGTCGCGCACGCCGTGCTGGTGCAGATGGAGCGGTCCGGGGAGGCGCCGGACGACCGTGTGCAGGACGCGGTCGCCCGCAACGCGGCGGTGAAGGCGGCGGTCAAGGCGATCTGGCCGCCGGTCGATCCGGCGAAGCTGGTGCTGCGACTGCTGTCGGACGCCGACTTCCTGACCTCCCACGCCGACGGAATCCTCACCGAGGACGAGCAGAAGACCATTCTCTGGTCCAAGCCCGTACGGTCGGTGAAGTCCGCCAAGTGGTCGCCCGCGGACGCCGTGTTGATCGACGAGGCCACCGACCTCGTACAGCGCACGCACTCGCTCGGGCACGTGGTGCTCGACGAGGCGCAGGACCTCTCCCCCATGCAGTACCGGGCGGTGGGCCGACGCTGCACGACCGGTTCGGCGACCGTGCTCGGGGATCTGGCGCAGGGTACGACGCCCTGGGCGACCCGGAGTTGGCACGAGGCGCTGGCCCACCTGGGCAAACAGGAGGCGATCGTGGAGGAACTGACGGCCGGTTTCCGCGTACCGACGGACGTCATCACCTACGCGTCCCGGCTCCTCCCCCACATCGCTCCGGGCCTGACGCCGGTCGCGTCGGTCCGGGAGAACCCGGGTTTCTTCGAGGTCCGTAACACGACTTCCGACTCCGAAGTCGTGGGCGCCTGCGAGGAGTTGCTGCGCAACGAGGGTTCGATCGGCCTGATCACGGCCGACGCGCGGGTACCGTCCCTCTCCGAGGCCCTGACGGCGGCCGGCCTCACCTACCTCGCCCCGGGCGAGGAGACGACCCTCACGACCCGCCTGACCCTCGTACCGGCCTCCCTGGCCAAGGGACTCGAGTACGACTACGTGGTCCTGGACGAGCCCCAGGCCGTGGTCGACGGCGAACCGGACGAACGAACCGGCCTGCGCCGCCTGTACGTGACCCTGACCCGAGCCGTCTCGGGCCTGATCGTGACGCATGCGGCAGCGCTGCCGTCCCAACTGACGTAACGGGCCGGCGTAACGGGCAAGGGGATACGTCCGGCTCACGTCCGGCTCGGATGGCCGACAGGTCGAGCCCCGCGTCGGCGAGTACCGCCGCAGCCACGCCCGTCTGATCCGTCGCTGCACCACACGCTCAATTTGGAGCGTGCCGGAAGAGGTGCTCAGCCACGGTCCAGCACCGCCCGCCACTCCCGCACCGCCTCCGCCGAAACCGGCGCCTCCCAGCCGCCCGGCCGAGCCGCGCCGCCGATGTGGAACGCGTCGATGCCGGCCGCGCGCAGCCCCGGCACATGGTCGAGGCGGAGGCCGCCGCCCACGAGGAGCTGGGGCTCGTACCCCGGTTCGCCGCGTCGGCCCGCCTCCGCGAGGAGCGTGGGCCGACCGTCGTCCACGCCCGACGCCGAGCCCGCTGTGAGGTACGTGTCCAGGCCGGGCAGGTCGGAGAGCCTCTTGCGCAGGGCGTCCCGGTCCGCCGCGCGGTCGATCGCCCGGTGGAACGTCCAGCGGCAGCCGGGCAGTTCGGTGAGTACCGCCTCCAGCGCGGGCAGGTCCGGCTCCCCGGCCTCGTCCAGGAACCCGAGCACGAACTCGTCGGCCCCGGCGGCACGCAGCCCCCGCGCCGCGCGTACGAGCTCCCGTACGTCCCCGGACTCGAAGCCGTCGGCCAGGCGCAGCATCACGCGCAGCGAGATGCCGACGGCGGCCCGGATCCCCGCGAAGGTCTCGACCGGCGGGGTGAGTCCGTCGGCGGCCATGTCGGTGACCAGCTCCAGCCGGTCCGCACCTCCGGCCTCGGCGGCGACCGCGTCCTCGATGTCGAGGGCGATCACCTCCAGGACTGCACGCTTGCTCATAGGTTCTCTTCCCTCGGGCGGCTACAGGTCTAGTCCAATAGTCAGCCTACGCGCCCGGCGGCGGAGATCGACGAATATCACCATTCGCGCGCGACCCGTCACTGTCCGCAACTACCCTCGAAGGCGGCGCGGTCCAACAACGCCAGCCGTGCGAGAGGGAGTTGCCCCATGCCCGAGACGAAGCCGAAGCGACTCGATCCGTCCCAGTCCCCCCGTGCGCTGTACGGCGCCGAGCTCCGCCACCGACGCGAAGAGGCCGACCTGTCCCAGGAGGACCTCGGCACCCGCATGTTCGTCAGCGGCTCGTTCATCGGGCAGCTGGAGGCAGGTATCCGGCGCATGCAGCCGGAGTGCGCCCAGATGGCCGACGAGATCCTGAAGACGGACGGGTTCTTCGTACGGAACCTGGAGGCGGCGATGAAGTCGCCGTACGAGCGTCACTTCGCGGATGTGGTGGAGTTCGAGGGGCTGGCGCAGACGATCAAGGACTGGGCGCCGGACCTGATCCCCGGCCTGCTCCAGACGGCGGCGTACGCGCGGGCTGTGATCAGGGCGTACGACCCGGTCCTGACGGAGGACGTCGTCGAGGAGCGAGTGACGTCCCGGCAAGCCCGCGCGCGCGTCTTCGACGATCCGGTGACGCCCCGCTACCGGGTGATCCTGGACGAGGTCGTCTTGCGGCGCCCGGTGGGCGGCCCGAAGGTCATGGCCGAGCAACTCCGCCACATCGCCGCGATGGTCCGCCGCAACCGGATCATCGCCCAGGTGCTCCCCCTCGCGGAGGGCGCTCACGCGGGAATGGACGGCCTCTTCAAGCTGATGACCTTCGACGACGCCCCGCCCGTCGCATACGCCCAAGGAGTCGAAACCGGCCGCCTGTTGGACGATCCGGCTGTGGTGACCCGCTGCACGCTGACCTACGATCTGCTGGGGGCCGTGGCCTTGTCGCCCGCCGCGTCCCTCGTCCTGATCGAGCGGGCGGCCGAGGAGTACGAGGATGCGCACCGCGCCCGATCCGAGGACCTCGACCTGGCGTAAGAGCAGCTACAGCGGCGGTACAGCCAACGAGTGCGTTGAAGTCTCCGACGGCTTCCCCGGCGTCGTCCCCGTCCGCGACAGCAAGAACCCCGCCCAAGGAACCCTGATATTCGGGGCGGCCGCCTGGTCGACCTTCGTAGCGGCCGCCCGTCGACAAGCACGACGGTCCGGGCTCAACCGAACATGTTGAGCTCAGCCTCCCCCGCCCCCGCCAGCTCGTACCGCGTCCCGGTGAGCGGGCGCCCCGCGTAGAGGCGTACGAGGGTGGCCGCGTCGCCGATGTAGCGGGCGGGCGACCGCTCGCCGGACGGCGCCCCGAGCCGCAGTGGATCGTCCACGTCGTCGAGGTCGGCGTGCAGCGCGAGGAATCCCCGTTCCCGGCTGAGCCACGCCAACAGGTCGAGCGCGGGCTCGACCTGGGCGCCGCCGTACGCTCCGGGCTCGCCCCAGGCCTCGCGTACGTCGCCCGCGTGCACCCACTCCCCGAACGCGATCACGTCCAGCACCCCGCCCGCCTTGGCGATCACCGGGCCCGCGTCGGTCATGCCCCGCTCCAGTTCGTCGACGACCTCCGCCACGGACCAGCCACCGCGCTCGGCGATGTCCCGGTCATTGGCCTCGGGGCTGAAGACCCCCTCCTCGAACCGGCTCTCCACCACCCGGGTCAACGCGGCCGAGCAGTGCGCCAGCACATGCCGCACGGTCCACCCGGGACAACAGGTCCTGATCGCGAAGTCCGCCTCCGGCCGCCCCCGCAGGAGCGGCAGCAGCATGTCCCGCTCGGCGGCCAGCAGCCGCCCGGGGAGTTCCGGGTCCCGTACGCCTTGCGTGTCAACAGCAGTCATGGGTCCACGCTATGGCCGACGGAGAAGGACGGACAATGACCCCATGGCCGACCTCGACGCCCTGCGCACCCGCTGGCTCCGCACGCTCCGAGCGATTCGTGGGACGGAAACCCCCGATCCCACCCCGTACGCCGACAACCTCCTCGCCCGCTGGTCGGAGCCGCAGCGCCGCTACCACACCCTCGATCACTTGGCGGCGGTCCTGGACCACATCGACGTACTGGAGAAGGACGCGGACGACCCGGACCTGGTCCGTCTGGCCGCGTGGTTCCACGACGCGGTCTACCTCCCCGACCGCTCCGAGAACGAGGAACGCTCGGCCCGCCTCGCCGAACGCGCACTCCCCGAGATCGGCCTCAGCCCCACCGCCACGGCCGAGGTGGCCCGCCTGGTCCGCCTCACGGTCACCCACGACCCGGCCGACGACGACCCGAACGGCCGAGTCCTCTGCGACGCGGACCTGGCGATCCTGGCGGCACCCCCGGACACGTACGCCGCCTACACGGCCGCCGTCCGCGAGGAGTACGCCTTCGTCCCCCCGGACGCCTTCCGCGAGGGCCGAGCGGCGATCCTGCGCCAGCTCCTGGACCTGCCCCGTCTCTTCCGCACGCCGTACGGGACAAGGGAATGGGAGGGTCGGGCGCGGCGGAATCTGGAGGACGAGCTGGCCGGGCTGGCCGGGCTGGCCGACTGACGGGCTGACGGGCTGACGGGCTGACGGGCTGACGGGCTGACGGGCTGAGGACAATCCACGGCGAAGGCCCGGTCCGGAGCAGCGTCAGAGGCCGCCGCCCAGGCCGCCCGACCAATGGCGCCCAACGAGCCGGTCAACCTGCCCCGTTCCGCGAACTGATCACCTATTGTCACCGGCATGCGGGACATGGGCGGGGACCAGGTGGAAGAGGCTGTCGCGGGCGCGCTCGCGCTGCTGCGGGCGGCGACCGGGCAGGACTGGGGCGTCAAGGCGGGCCGCCTCGACTGGAGTTGCCGCCGGACGGCGGAGCACATCGCCTCGGATCTCATCGCGTACGCGGGGCAGTTGGCGGGCCGGCCCACCGACCGGTACGTACCGTTCGACATCACCTTCGCCGAGTGCGAGAGCGTCGAGGACGTCCTGGATGTCGTCGAGGCGACCGGCGCCCTGTTCTCGGCCGCCATCCGGGCCACCCCGCGCGAGGTGCGGGCCTTCCACCCGTACCCCTTCCGCAGCGCGAACCGCGAGGGCTTCGCCGCGATGGGCGTCACCGAGGTGCTCGCGCACACGCACGACATCGCCGAGGGACTGGGCATCGCGTACGAGCCCCCGGCCGCGCTCTGCGAGGACGTGCTGACCCGGATCTTCCCGCACGTCCGACCGGGACCCGACCACTGGCGCACCCTCCTGTGGGCCACCGGCCGGGGCGAGCTGCCCGGCCGCGCCCCGCTGCCCACCTGGCGCTGGAGCAACAACCTGGTCATCCCCGCCGAGCGCCTCACCCTGCAAGGGGTCACGCCCGCCGCCGCCGCCGACCTGTGCGCAGGTGGCACCGGCGGCTTCGAGTGGATCGAGGGCGGCCCGTTCGAGAGCACCCGGGACGCCGCCGGGGCGATCGTGAAGGCGTACGAGGCCGGGGTGCACCGCCCGGAGTGGGGCATGTTCGTCCTCGTACGCCGCGAGGACGGCCGCGCGGTCGGCGGCATGGGTTTCCACGGCGTCCCGGACGAGGAGGGCCGCGCCGAGGTCGGCTACGACCTCGCGGAGTTCGCCCGCGGCAACGGTTACGCCACCGAGGCCCTGCGCGCACTGTCCGCGTGGGCACTGGCCCGCGAGGACGTCACGTCCCTGTTCGCGACGGTGGACCGCACGAACTCCCTTTCACAGGGGGTGATTTCACGGACCGGTTTCACCCTGGTGAGCGAGGACGAGGAGCAGTACGCGTACGAGCTGCGCGGCTGAAGCACACCCGAGGGGCGGCACCCAGGACTACGAACTCCCGGACTCCGAAGTCCCGGACTTCGAACTCTCAGACTCCGTACGCCCCTTGGGTCTGCGCAGCCCGGACGCGTGCAGCAGCCGCACCACCTCGCGGCTCCTCACCTCCACCGCGCCCGCCCGCACGACGTCCTCGTACCGGTGCGCGGGAATGTCGTAGTGGTCGCGCTCGAAGGCGCGGCGCGGGACGCCCAGCTCGGCGGCGAACAGGTGCAGTTCGTCGTACGAGACGTCGCTGATGAGGTGGGACCACATGCGGCCGTGCCCCGGCCAGTCCGGAGGGTCGATGTAGACGGTCACGAGGAAGGCGCACCCCCGGCTGCCGAGCCGAGCGCACCCACCGCCGAGACCTTCACGCCCACCTTGTGGCACACCCAGTGCGGGTCGGGCCCCAACTCCGGCTCCACGTCGAGCGCATGAGGGTCGCCGACTCCGCAGACCGGGCACAGCGGCCAGCGCCCGTACCGTTCAAGGAGCGCGTCCTGTACGTCCTGGGCGACCAGCCCCGCCACGTACGCCATACCTTCCGGCCACTGCTCCACCCACCATCGGCGCTGCACCACCGACTCCTCGACGAGCGAGACGACGTCGGCCTCGGCGACCTCACCCGCGACGAGGTCGGCGAGCACGAGCGCGCGCGCCGCGTGCAGTGCCTGCTCCAAGGGGCTGACGGGATTCGGGGAGGGCGGAGAGTCGTCCATGAACCCATTGTGCGCCAGCCACGTCCCGTAAGGCGCGCCCCGGAAGGCGCGCCCCGGAAGGCGCGCCCCAAAAAGGCGGGGCGTGCTCACCCGCACCGGAGTATCCAGCACAGGAAATTTCCAGCACCAGAAAGAGCCACCGCACATGACCTCCAGCGCCGACGCCACCGACGCCTCAGCCCACTCCC
>NZ_JBQQCG010000060.1:0-73358 GCF_052245575.1 Streptomyces sp. 2A115
GTTTACGCACCCGCCGCCGCGCACATCTCTAAAACGGCTCGCCGGTCTCTCCGGTCTCGTCTGTCTCGTCCACCTCGCTTGTCTCGTCCGTTTTGTCTGCCTCACTGGTCCTGCCACTCGCACCCGTCTCGTCCATCCCGTCCCGCAACTCCGTGACCCGCTCCAGCAGGATCGCCTCCCAGGAGCGCAGCAACTGCGAGCGAAGCAGAGGCAGTGAGCTGTTGTCGTGCTTCCGGAGGCGGGCGGCGAGGCGGGTGAGGGTGTCGCAGCGGGCCAGCCACAGGCCGCGCAGGCAGGGGCGGGCGCCGTAGCCGGCCAGGGTGGCCGCGCGGACGGCCGCCGGAGCGCCGACGGCGAGGGCGAGGCCGGCGATGTCCTCCGCCGGGTCACCGACCACCGCGTCGGTCCAGTCGAGCACGCCGCGTACGCGCCCGTCGGCGCTGACCACCAGGTGCTCGCCCCGGAGGTCGTGGTGGACGAGAACGGGGGCGCCGGACTGAGCGGCGAGCTGGACGGCGGCGGGCCCGGTGAGCTGATGGAGCCGGGCGGGGTCGAACTCGTCGGCCGCGGCGAGCCGTTCGGCGGCGCGCGCGGCGGTGGCCCGGAGCCTTTCGAGGGACCGGGGAGCGACGCGGGGCACGCCGAGCGCCTCGGCCTGGCGTGCGGGCACCTCGCGCAGTCCCGTGAGCAGTCCCGCCAGATCGGCCTCGCCGACAGCGGAGATGTCCTGCCGGTCGCCGGAGGCGCCGGGGATCAGGGTGTCCAGCGTGTACGTGAGGCCGCTCGCCCACTCGCCGTGCGCGATGCTCACCGGGACGGCGACCCCGATGTGTGGACGCACCAGGTCACGCAGCCGCAGTTCGCGCCGCTGCCGCACCGAGGCCTCGCGGTCCGGGGCGAGCCGCAGCACATGGCGTGGGCCCACGAACCAGGTGGAGTGCTCGTCGCCCTCGGCGACAGGCCGGATCTCGGACCCGCCGCCGTCCGGGAGCAGGGAGCGGACGAGGCGTCGCACGGTGTCCGCGGTGGGTGTCGCTGCCTGGGTCATGGTCGCGCCGTCTGCCGTTCGGGGTCCGGGATCCGGGATCCGGGATCCGGGATCCGGGATCCAGGGTCTTCTGAAGGTGGTCAGTGGACGACGGCCATCTCCCGGGAGGTGTTGTTCAAGCGGCGTCCGCCGTCCTCCGTGACCGTCACGATGTCCTCGATGCGTACCCCGAAGCGGCCCGGCAGATAGATGCCGGGCTCCACGGAGAAGCACATGCCGGGTACGAGCGGCTGTTCCTCGCCCTCGATCATGTAGGGCGGTTCGTGGGTGGTGACGCCGATGCCGTGCCCGGTGCGGTGGATGAAGTAGTCGCCGTAACCGGCCTCGGTGATGTGCGTGCGGGCGACCCGGTCGACGTCCTGGCAGGCGATGCCGGGCCGCACGGCCCCGAACGCCGCCTCCTGGGCCTCGCGGACGACGTCGTGCACCCGCCGCTCTTCGGCGCTGGGCTCGCCGACGTGCACCGTACGGGAGGTGTCGGAGCCGTAACCGTGCTTCAGTCCGCCGAAGTCGAGGACGACCGTGTCGCCGCGTTCGATGACGCGTTCGCCCGCCTCGTGGTGCGGGTTGGCGCCGTTCGGGCCCGAGCCGACGACCGTGAAGTCCACCTGTGAGTGCCCGGACCGCCGCAGCAGATCGGCGAGATCGCCGGCGACGTCCGTCTCGCGGCGCCCGGCGAAGGCAACTTTCAGGATCTCCTCGTACGTTTCATCCGCGGCTGCGCCGGCAGCCGCCAAGCGGTCCAGTTCGGTGGCGTCCTTGACGGCTCGAAGCATCGGCAGCCCCTCGGTGAGGGAGACGTACGAGGTGCCGGGCAGCTCCTTCTGGAGGCCCAGCAGATGCATCGCCCAGGCGTTGTCGCTGACCCCGAAGCGACCCGAGGTGTCCAGGAGCGGGGCCGTCACCGCGTACGGGCTCTTGCCGTCGGTCCAGTCGCGCAGTGTCAGCGCGGGAGCGCCCGCGGCCTTCTCGGCGTCCGGGGCCTCCAGGGTGGGCACGACCAGCACGGGGTCCTGTGCGGCGGCGAGCACCAGCAGGGTGAGCCGCTCGGTGGCCGCGGGCGGCGCGTAGCCGGTCAGCCATACGAGGTCGGGTCCCGGCGCGACCAGCACCCCGGCGAGCCCCGCGTCGGCGGCGGCCCGCGCGGCGCGTTGCATCCGCGCCTTGTAGTCGTCGGCGGTGAAGGGCGCGGGCGTGCCGGTCATCCGGGCCTCCGTGGGTCAAAAGGAGCTACGGGCAGCATCCTCCCCGGACAGCGGGGGCGGCGCGAGCCGGTCACCGCTTCTTTCGGGAGGCCGACTTCTTTTACACATCCGGTTCTTGCACATCCGGTCACGGCATCAGCTCTCCAGGGCGAGGCGGGCGCCCAGGAGAAGCAGTACCCCTCCGGAGATCTGCTCCAGCCTGCGTCGTACGCCGGCCCGGGACAGCACCGTCTTCATACGGCCGACGAACCACACGTACAGGCTGTAATAGCCGACTTCGTAGACGGCCCAGAGAGCGGCGAGCCCCACCATGGCCGGCAGGTGCGGTGCGCCTTCCGGCACGAACTGCGGGAGGAAGGACATCGCGAAGATCGCCGCTTTGGGGTTGGCGAGATTCATCAGCAGCCCGCCCCGGTAGGAGGCCCAGCCGCTCTTCTCGCGGCCCTGCCCTCCGCCGTCGTCCGCCGCGCCCTTGGCCTGGCGTGCCTGCCACAGCATCTGCGCGCCGAAGACGACGAGTACGACGGCGCCTACGACACGCATCACGTCGTACGCCACTTCGGAGGCGGCGAGCAGCGCGGTCAGGCCGAACGCGGCGACGACCCCCCAGACGAAGACGCCGGTCTCGTTGCCCAGCACCGTGAGGATGCCGGAGCGCCTGCTGTGCAGTGACTGCTTGATGATCAGCACGGTGCTGGGCCCCGGGGAGGCGGCGATCAGGGTGCAGGCGCCGAGGAAGGCGAGAAGGGTGCTCAGCATGGGCCCATCGTGGCCCGCGGGCGGTGGCGTGGCCAGTACTTTTCCCACCTCAGCCCTAACGCCTGGGGATTGCCCAGGCGTTAGATCTAATGCTTAGATGCGTGTACGCCATTAAATGGCCACCTAGGGGGGCGGAAACCGATGCTCGTACTGGCGCATATCAGCGACCTGCATCTGGACGGGACCAAGCGGGCGACGGAGCGCGCCGAGCGGGTGCGGCACCTTCTGTGGGGGCTGCCGGGGCGCGTGGACGCCCTGCTGGTCACCGGGGACATCGCGGACCACGGGACGGAGACCGAGTACGAGGAGGCCGCGCGCATTCTGGGACTGCGCGACCCGGCCACCCCCTTCCCCGTACTGACCTGTCCGGGCAACCACGACTCCCGCGCCGCCTACCGCAAGGCGCTGCTCGGCGAACCGGTGGACGTCGGCCCGGTCAACAGCGTGCAGGTCTTCGACGGCGCGGCCGTCCTGATGTGCGACTCCAGCGTGCCGGGCAGCGACGAGGGAGAGCTGGCCGAGGAGACGTACGCCTGGATCGAGGCGACGCTCGACGAACTCGACGGCGCGGTACCGGCACTGCTCGCCCTTCACCACCCGCCTGTCGCGCTGCACCATCCGCTGCCCGACGCGTACCAGCTGCGTCGGCCTCAGGCGCTGGCCGCCTTGCTGAAGCGCAGGAGCGAGATCGCCGGCATCATCACAGGACACGCGCACACGCCGGCGGCGACGACGTTCGCCGGGCGGCCGCTGGTCGTCGGGCCCGGAGTGACCTGGACGCTGCGGCTGCCCTGGGAGGGCGAGGGGGCCGCGGACCGGGACGCGCCTCCCGGGTTCGCCTTTCATGTGCTGGACGACGAGGGGCGGTTGACGAGCCACTTCAGGGTGGCCATGTGACCGGCGGACGGTACCGACCGCAGTGTCAGGTGATGACGCCGGGAGTCGCGGTCAGCCGCTGGTAGCCGCCGCTCGCGTGCCGCACCGTGAGCGTGACCGCCTTTGAGTGAGGCGGAACTCCTTTTGTGCTCCCTTTCGATACCGCGCGCGGCGGGCCCAGCATCCGTACAAACAGCATTGCGGCACTGGCGGTACATGGTGCTGGGCCCGGGCGACAGATGGCTCTGGGGCCGGGCGACCGGGTCAGAAGGCCGCGATCGAGGCCTTCTGCCAGGTGGCGGGGAGCGGCAGTCCCGGGATCTGCCCCGGCACGAAGCCATGGGCGCGGCGGGACAGGTCGGTGGCTCCGTAACGGCGGCAGTCGCGATGCCAGTTCAGAATGCCGGCCATCCAGTTCTGCAACTCGACCACATAGCCCTGCATGATCCCGCGCGCCTCGTCGGAGAGCTGGAAGTCCTCGTACAGGACGGGGAATTCATGGGCGGCCACATGCTCGAACTGCTGCATGCGCTGGGTCATGAGGTCGTGGATGACGCCGAGGGCCGTCGGATAGTCGCAGCCGAAGAAGTTCTGCACGACCAGGATCCCGTTGTGCAGCTCGCCCTCGTACTCGATCTCCTTCTGGTACGAGAAGACGTCGTTGAGGAGACACGCGTAGTCGACCGCGGCGTTCTCCAACGACCGGACGGGACCGGTGCGGTAGATCTCCGGCGGTACCTTCGGGCCGTGCCCCAGGCGGCACAGGCTCATGGTGAGGTCGGCGCCGAAGGTGGCGCGACGCATCTCCAGGTAGTCGACGGGGTCGGGGATGCGGTTCTGCATCTGGTTGGCCAGTTCCCAGACCCAGCTCTCGGTCATCACCTCGATCGAGGCCCGCAAGGTGCGGCGCGCGTCGGGGGTCATCGCGACCGTCGTGAGCTGCCACAGGTCGGCGAGGGCACGCTCCATGGCGTTGGCCGGGGGCGGGATCTCCTCGCCCTCGACGGGCATGCAGGCGGAGAGCCGCGCGGTGCACAGCTTCGCGGCGGCCAGGTCGCGGCGGTGCCCGAACACCATCGGGTAGTAGTCGTCCCCGTACGTCCCCCACACGAGCCACCGCGAGCTGAGGTCCAGGGCATCCGGTGTGCCGTCCGGATCGAGGCCCGCCGAGCACAGCGGCAGATCGTAGGCGGCGAGCTTGTCCTCGTCCCAGACGCCCTCGCTAAGGATGCCCATGCGGTGTGCCCACGGAGTGATGCGCTGCCGCGCACCGTCCAGTCCGGTGTTCAGCCGGAGCTCGAACGGCATGTAGAAATCGGGGAGTTGGGAGGGTCCCACCTTCTGGTACGGCACATGCGTATACGCGCGCAGCCGCTCGGCACCGGCGGCGGCGAGCAGCGCCCCGACGTCGGCGGCGGAGGTGCCGGGACCGGTGAGCCCGTCCAGGGGAGAGGTCGGGCGAGCACCCTCGTTCATGTAGCGGCTCGACCGCATGTGCCACTCGTGGCCGCCCGACTGCCAGTCCTGCAACCCCTGCGTGTACGCGGCGACGGCGCCGACCTCGTCCGGGGTGAGGCCCTTCTCCAGGGCGAGCGCGGGCACTTCGGTGAGTGCCGTGTGCTCGAACTGGTGCAGCCGCGAGGTGAGGATGTCGTTGACGGTGTCGGCGGCCTCCTGTGTCGTACAGCCGAAGAAGGTCTCCAGGACGAGCACGCCGTTGCTGAGCTCGCCCTCGTCCTCGACCTCCCGCTGGTACGAGAACAGGTCGTTGCGCAGGTGCACGGCGTCGGAGAAGGTCTCCATCAGCACGCGCAACGGCCGGGTGCCGGCGACCTGTTCGGGTACCTCGGCGGTCGCGTACTCCACGAGTCCGGACGACCAGGGCGCGCCGCCCACCTTGCGGCGCATCTCGATGTACTCGACGGGGTTGGAGATACGCCCCTCGTTGATGTTGGAGAGCTCCCACATCGACTCGTTGAGCAGATGCTCGGTGGCCTCGGCGAACCTTCTGCGCCACCCCAGGGACATCGACGGCACCGTGCGCGCCCACAGGTCGGCGAGTCCGGCCTCGACGGGATTCTGCGGCTCCGGCACCGGAGTTGAGAGATCCAGCGGCATGAAGAGCGGGAGTCGGTCCAGGTAGGCCTTGCCGCCGGCGCGGTCCTGGCTGCGCTTGAAGGTTTCCAGGAAGTGGTCGTCGAAGAAGAAGACCCACACGTACCAGTCGGTGATGAGCGAGAGGGCCGGCCCGTCACATTCCGGATGCGTGTACCCGCACAACAGCCCGTAGTCGTGCGCGTCGAGGTCGGCCTGCTCCCAGATGCCGGAGCCCTCCAGCATGCCCATCCCCCGCGCCCACTCGGTCGAGTGGGCGCGCGCCTCGTCGACATGCGGGTTCAGCCGCGCGGGGTACGGCATGTAGAAGTGCGGCAGTTCGAACGGCTGAGTCATGGCCGGGCCCTACCCGCGGCTTCGCGCGGGCATCCGTACGGCGGCGCATGATCGCACCATCGCGTGAACTGATGAGTAGAGGGGCGGAGTTCGGGGAAAGGGGCGTCGCCTTCCGGGTGCGTACACCCTGGTTTCCGCAGGACGTACGCCGTGACTTCCGGGGTGCGTGGACCGTGGATTCTGTAGTGAGTACACCGCGGTTTCCGGGGTGCGTGGACCGCGGATTCCAAGCTGCGTACACCCCGGCTTCCGGGTGCGTGCACTGTGGTGTCGCCCGCCCGACAGCCCCGCTTCACCGCGCCCGGGAACCTTCGCGTCGACCACGTCATTCCGTCGCGTGGACTTGTCCCGGTCGCGAACGGCATCTTCTGGCCGACGTCCGACGACCCGCTGTACCGGCTCGTCGGCAACGGCATGGCTGTTCCGACCTCGGATCATCGGCTGGTGTGGCAGGACGTGCGTTTGGGCTGAGCACGGTTTCTCGCCCCCGCCGCCCCTACCCGTCCCATCACTGGGGGCTGCGCCCCCAGACCCCCGCTTTCGGCCTGGACGGCCTCGTCCTCAAACGCCGGACGGGCTGAAAATGCCAGCCCGGGCCGCGACATTTCAGCCTCTCCGGCGTTTGAGGAGCGGGGGTTCGGGGGCCGGCCCCCGACGGGGTCTGGGGCGGAGCCCCAGGGATGGGAATGGGTAGGGGCGGCGGGGGCGAGAAACCCACCCCTCACGCCCGCACCGCCCTCCCCACCTCCGCCCGCAACGCCACGAACTCCGGCAACCCCCGCGTCCCGATCTGATCCCGCTTCCCCGGCAGATCCACCGGCAGATCGAGCACGACGCGTGACCCCGGCCCCGCCGAAAGAACGACCACCCGATCGCCCACGTAAACGCTTTCGTCGATGTCGTGCGTGACGAACACGATCGTCGTCCCCTCCGTGCGGTGGACCTCGAGCAGCAGATCCTCGAGGTCCTCGCGGGTCTGCGCGTCGAGGGAACCGAAAGGTTCGTCCATCAACAGCAGCGAGGGCCGGCACACCAACGCCCGGGCGATGGCGACGCGTTGCTGCATACCGCCGGACAACTGCCAGGGATGCCGGCGCCCGGCTCCGCCAAGGCCCACCCGTTCCAGCATCCGCTCGGCCTCGTCCCGCCTCTCGGCACGCCCCATGCCCCGCCGTCGCAGAGGCAGCGCGACATTCTCGCGGACCGACAGCCAGGGAAAGAGAGACCGCCCGTAGTCCTGGAAGACGACGGCGAGGCGATCGGGGACCCCGGTGACGGGGTGCCCGTCGAGGATGACGGCCCCCTCCCGTGTGGGCAGCAGCCCGGCGATGGTCCGCAGCAGCGTCGACTTCCCGCAGCCGGACGGCCCTACGACACACACGAGTTGGCCGTCCGGCACGGTGAGACTGATGTCGCGCAGGACGGAATGTGCGGGATGGACCGCGTGGACGGGGTGATCGCCGTACCACTGGCCCAGCGAGTCGAGGCGGAGCATCAGGGCCGTTCACCTGTCCCGGGAGTCGGGAGCGTGCTCGCTGCCCGTGACGCGGACGTGGAGCAGAAAGGGCCCGTCTTCGTCGCCGTGGCCGGTGAGGGCCCGGTCGAGGGCAACGGGGAGTTCGGCGGGCCGTTCGACGTACGCGCCGGGGCAGCCGAAGCCCTCGGCGACCCGGACGAAATCGACGTCCCCGATGTCCGTCCCGGGCACGGAAGCGATGTCGATACGGCGGCCGAGTGCGCGTACGGCGGCGTATCCGCCGTTGTCGAGGAGGACGTATGTGACCGGCGCCCGGTGACGCGCGGCGGTCCACAGGGCCTGCACGGAGTAGAGGGCCGAGCCGTCGCCGACCACGCACACCACCCTGCGCCGGTCGGCCAGCGCGCGCCCTATGGCGAGCGGCAGGCCCCAACCGAGCGCCCCACTGCCGGTGGTGAGGAATCCACCCGCCCGATCGATCCGCACGCGCGCGTGGAGCACCTCTCGATGACTGGGAGCCTCCTCCACAAGGACACGCTCGCGCGGCAGCCGCTCCTGGATCAGATCCAGAACCAGCTCAGCCGTGATCGGGCTCGGGCTCGGGCTCGGGCTCGTGTGACTATTCCTGCTCGGGCTCGGGCTCGGGCTCGTGTGACTGTTCCTGCTCGGGCTCGGGCTCGGGCTCGGGCTGTCGTCGGGAGCGCGTGCGGGCACGGGCGCCTGACGAGAGGGCGGCGGTTTCCGGTCGGACTCCCCTACCAGGGCCGCGAGTTGCGCGACGGCGGGCTTCAGGGTCGTGACGATGCTCGTCCCGGTCGGCAGCCACGCCGCCTGCCCCGGGTCGCAGTCGAGGTGGAAGAGCTCCGTTCGGGCGGGCAGCGGCGGGCTCTCCGTGTGGAAGTGGTACGTGAACAGGGGTGCCCCCAGGGCCACCACCACGTCGTACACCTCCAGGCAGGCCACCAGCCGGTCGGCGGCCGGCGGCAGGAAGCCCTGGAAGAGCGGATGTGACTCGGGGAAGCCGGAGCGCCCGGACATCGGGCTGATCCAGACGGCGGCGCGGGTGCGTTCGGCGAGGGCGCGGACCTCGGCCGACGCGTACTCGTCGTCGACTCCGGGCCCGACGACCAGCGCGGGCCGCTCACAGGCGTCCAGGTGTGCCGCGAGCGCGGACAGAGCGCTCGCGTCGGCGGTGAACGCGCTGTGCACGGCGCGCGGTTCGACGAAGGCGGCCGGCTGGTCCCAGTCGTCCTCGGGGACGGAGACGAAGGCGGGCCCTCGGGGAGGCGACATGGCGATACGGTGCGCCTCGGCGAGTACGGCCGGCACGTCGGCGGCGCGGTCCGGCTGACGGCTGAACTTCACGTAGGGGCGCGGGAACTGGACGGGGTCGTCGGCGCCGAGGAACGGCCTCAGCTGGATCAGCGAGCGCGACTGCTGGCCGGCCATGACGACGAGGGGTATGCGGTCTCGGTACGCGTTGAAGACGGCGCCCAGGGCGTGGCCGACGCCGCCCGCCGAGTGGAGGCTGACGAGGGTGGCGCGGCCCGTGCCTAAGGCATGTCCTGCGGCCATGCCGACGGCCACGGATTCCTGTAGTCCCAAGACATACGTGAAGTCATCGGGCCAGTCACGGAACATCCGTAGCTCCGTGGAACCGGGGTTGCCGAAGACGGTGGTCATGCCGGCTTCGCGGCAGAAATGGACGACGGCTTCCAGGACGGTTCCTGAGGCACGGGCCGGTCCCGTCGCCCGAGCTGATGCCGCTTCCGTCATGTGGGCCTCCCTCTGCCGAGCAGTCGCTTCTCGACCGCCACCAGGGCTGTGTTGAGTACGTATCCGAGCGCGCCGAGCAGCAGCAGCGCGGCCCACACCGTGAGCAGATCGGAGCGCGACTGGGCGTCGGTGAGCGTGAAGCCGATGCCGTTCGCCGTGCCGGGCAGCAGCTCCGAGAAGACCATGAGGATGAGGGAGAGCGAAAGGCTCAGGCGCAGTCCCGCGAAGATGCGTGGCAGGGCGGAGGGCAGGAGCAGGAACCAGAGCCGTTCGGTCGTGGTCAGGCGTAGTACGGCGGCGACTTCGAGACGTAACGGGTCGGTGTTGCGGGCGCCTTCTGCCGTGTTGATCAGTACGGGCCAGATGGCGCTGAAGACGATCGACGCGAGCTGCATGGGAGTGCCGAAGTCGAAGACCACGACGAAGACGGGGACCAGGGCCGGGGGTGGGATGGCTCGGGCGAACTGCAGGACCGGGTTGCAGAGGGCGTAAACGCGACGGGAGCGGCCGATGGCGAGGCCCAACGCCGTACCCGCTGCCGCGGCGAGTACGAAGCCGGTGGCCATGCGGGCGAGGCTGGGGAGGATGTTGTCGGTGGCGGCGGTGGTGAGGAAGGCGTGGGTGGCCGGGCCCGAGAACCACAAGTCGTAGGTGTGGCTGGCGATTTCGTCGGGTGGCGGAAAGTAGACGCTGTCGTGGGTGCGGGTGGCCAGTTGCCAGGCGGCTACGGCTGCGGCGAGTACGGTCCAGCGGAGGAGGGCGCCGCGGGCCGCGGTGGCCCGGGTCACCGTTCGGCCTCGTCGCCGGTGGACCGGTCCGGCGTTTGAGAAGCGGGAGTTCCGGGGCCGGCCCCCGGGATGGGGTCCGGGGCGGAGCCCCACGGGATGGAGGCCACTCCCCGCTCCCGATGCTCCGGCGTCCACGGAAACAACCGCCGTTCGCCCCACACCAGCACGCTGTTGATCACCAACCCGAGCACGCCGGCCCACACCACGCCCGCCAACACGTCCCGCGTACCGTCCGTCGCCAGGCCCGACTGGGCGATGAAGATACCCAGGCCTTCGCCGAAGCCGGCCAGGATTTCGGTGGCGACGGCCAGGATGAGGGCGATCGACGCCGAGATGCGGATGCCGGCGGCGATGAAGGGGGCCGTGGCCGGCAGTTCGACGCGAAGCAGGACGGAGAGGCGGCCGAAGCCGAAGGCGCGCAGGGTGTCCTTCGCGAGAGGGTCGGTCTCGCCGAGGCCGTAGACGGTGTTGAAGAGGATCGGCCAGACGGAGGCGTATGTGATGAGCGCGACCTTCGTCTCCGTTCCGGAGCCGAGCAGCAGCGACACCAGCGGGATCAGGGCGACGGACGGCAGCGGTCGCAGGAACTCGACGATCGCGCGTACGGCTTCGTCGACCACCGGCACGCTGCCGAGCAGCAGCCCGAGGGGGACGGCGAGCGCGCAGGCCGAGCCGAGTCCGAGCACCCAGGCCCGCAGGGTGGCACCGATGCCGTCCAGGAAAACGGAGTCGCCCGCCAACTCGACCGCGCGGGCGAGGACTTCGGAGGCGGGCGGCAGATAGCTGCGGCGCACGAGCCCGGCCCGGCTGACCGCCTCGCACACCGCTAAGGCGAGCAGCACACCGAGCCCGCCGAGCAGCAGCTCCTGCCGGCGTCTCACCAGAGCCACCGCCTCACATACGCCCCGCCCACATACGCTCGGCTCGCATACGCCCGGCACAACCTCACTTGACCAGCAACGTCCCCGGATCGATCGTCTTCTTCAACAACCCCTGCTCCTTCATGAGTTCGGTCAGTCGGCTCAGTTGGGCCACGTCCGTCGTCGCGGGATAGGCCGGCAGCCGGATCGACTCGGCCTGGTCCGCGGTCACCTTCGCGTACTTGGGCAACTCCTCGCGGGCGGCCTCCTGGTCCTGCGTCGCGATCTTCGCGGCCGCGGCGATGGCCCTCTGGAAGGCGGCCGCGGTCTTCGGGTTCTCGTCGGCGTACTGCCCGGTCGTCACGTACCCGCTGATCGGGATGGACTCCACGGGCGCGGAGCCGCCATCGAGGAGCACCCGTGCGTTCAACTCGTCCTGGATCGCGCTGTTGAAGGGCTCGGCCGCGTGCACGGCGTCGACCTGCCCCTTCTCCAGTGCGGGCCCCATCTGCGGGAAGGCGATCTGCCGGTACTCGGGCCGGCCGGCACCCCGCTCGTCGAGGATCGCGTTCAGGGTCAGTGACTGGATGTTGTTGAGGATGTTGACGGCGACCTTCTTGCCCTTGAGGTCGGCGACGGTCTTGATGTCCGAGTCCTGGGGCACGAGTACGTCCATCATGTGCGGCGCGACCCTGGCTGCCTCGGAGAGGATGCGAAGATCGAGGGTGTCCTTCTCGTGGGCCTGGAGGAAGGTGACGTAGTTCGCACTCGCGATGACGTCGACCTGCCCCTTCGCCAGCGCGGGCAGCGCCTGGATGCTCTGCTGGACGGGCTGGATGCGCACGTCCAGGCCTTCCTTCTTGAACAGGCCCCGGTTCCGTGCGATGTAGAGGGTCGCGTCGTCCGCCAGCGGGAGCGCGGCGACGGTGATGCTCGACCTTTCCAGCCCGCCGCCTCCCGCGCCGCCGGAACCGGCGTCGTCCGAGTCACCACCGCAGGCCACCGCGGTCATCACCAGCGCAATCGTGAAGGCGATCAACTTCCCCGTACCAAGACGGACTTGACGCGTCAGCATGCGCGCATGATGACCGTCGTCCTGGCGTGATCACCACACACTTATGCGCCGTTCCCGTCCTGTTCGCCCGTGCCACCCGAATCGCCGCCGTCGGCGCCACCGCCGCCGCGCTGACGGTCGGGCTCGCCACCTCCGCCTCCGCCGCCACCGCCACGCGGTCGGTGACGGAGAGCGGGACGACGTACAACCTGTCTCTGACGGCTCCCGACCGCCTGTCGGCCGCCGGGAAGAACGTCACCGTCTCAGGCAGCGGCTACAACACCGAGCAGGGCGTCTACGTCAGCCTGTGTGTGATCCCCGACGGCGTCGAGCCCGGGAACCCCTCGACGCACACATCCCGGCCGACCCCATGCCTGGGCGGCGCGGACCAGACGGGCACGACCGGCGCCTCGCACTGGGTGTCGAACTCCGGCGGCGGCACGGTCGCGAACAGCTCCGCCTACGGTTCCGGCGGCTCCTTCAGCGTCAGCGTGCATGTGAACCCGACGATCGCCGCGGGCCAGGTCTGCGGGACGGACGTGGAGTGCGCCATCGTGACGCGCGCCGACCACACGGCGACCGGCACCCGCTCGTACGACGTCTACATCCCGGTCGACTTCTCCTGAACCGCGCCCTCGTTGGCCCCCTTGGAGGGGCAGGGGGCCAACGAGAGTCGTATCAGCGCTGTAGATCCTCAGTGCTGTTGATCCTCAGTGCTGTTGAACCTTCTGCGGTGTCGCCTCGCTCGGCCGTACGACCACGTACCCCTCCCCCTGGAGCATCAACTGCACCGCCTCACCCGAGCCGCCGCGGATCATCGAGCCGACGGACTGCGAACGGTGCAGTGAGGTCTGGAGGTTGGCCGTCCAGCCGACGACCGCGTCCGTGTCGACGTACACCGGCCACTGGGGCGAGACCGGGATGACCAGCGGATTGCCCTCGCAGACGAGACCGAGCCGGCCCTGCCCGGTGAAGACGCTGTTGAACAGGCCGCCGCCGGTGACGCCCGCGCCCTTCACGGTCTTGATCTCGTAGGAGAGCGAGGCATCGAAGCACAGGACGTTGCGGCCGTTGACGGTGAAGACGTCGCCGGGGTCGATGTCGATGATGAAGCAGTTCTGCGCCTCGTGCGCGAACCAGGCCTCCCCCTGCCCGCGCACCGTCATGAGCGGCAGCCCCTCGCCGGTCACGGCCCTCTTGAGCATGCCGCCGACTCCCTGGCTCTTGCGCTCGAACTGCAGGTTCCCGCGGTAGGCGATCATCGCCCCCTGCCGTGCGCGCATCTCGCCGTTGACGGCGTACCTGATCGACTTGGCGTTATGCACGCTCATGCCCACCGTGGTGGCCGGCTGCACCATGTACTCGCTGGAAAACAGATCACCCTTCATCCGGGCATCCTGTCCCGGATGCGCCGGTTCCACCATCCTGCGACGGAATGAAAGGCCGAGCGGAACGAAAGGCTGGACGGAACGAAAGGCGGGGCGGCCGACGCCCGCTCGCGTCGACCGCCCCTGTGGGGCCTTGCGGCCCACCCTGTGGGGGGTGGTCAGAAGGTCAGCTTCCAGCTGTTGATGCTGCCGGTGTCCGCGGAGGCCACGTCCTGGACGCGCAGCTTCCACGTGCCGTTGGCGGTCTCGCTGGAGGCGTTGACCGTGTAGGTGGTGTTGACGTTGTCGGCCGAGTCCGAGCCGCTGGAGGCCTTCAGGCGGTAGCTCGTACCATCGGGGGCGATCAGGTCGATCACCAGGTCACCGCGGTAGGTGTGGGTGATGTCGACGCCGACCTGGAGGGCCGAGGGAGCGCTGCCGGTACGGCCGCTGACGGCGATCGACGACTCGACGGCCGAGCCCGCGTCCGGGATGGAGACCCTGGTGGTGCTGGAGAAGGTCGTACCGGTGGAGCCGCCGGAGCCGCTCACGGCCTGCACGGTCTTGGTGGCGTCCGCGAGACCGGCACCGCAGCCGCCCGAGCAAGCACCGGGCAGGGCACGGGAGTTGGTCTTGATCGCCGACTCGATCTGGGCCGGGGTCAGCGAGGTGCTCGCCGACTTGGCGAGCGCGGCGAGGCCCGCGATGTGCGGGGCGGCCATGCTGGTGCCCTGGTAGTAGTCGTACGACTCCGAAGACGGTCCCTGAGTACCGGAGTTGAGCGTCGACAGGATGCCGTTGGCGGTGCCGGTGCTGGTCTGGCCGCCCGGCGCCGCGATGTCCACGGTCGAACCGAAGTTGGAGTACGAGGCCTTGGCACCGGTGCGGCTCAGCGCGGCGACGGAGATGACGTTGTTGCAGCTCGCCGGCGAGTAGTTGGCCGCGTTGGCGTTGCTGTTGCCCGCCGCGACGACGACCGTGGTGCCGCGGTTGACGGCCGCCGTGATGGCGCTCTGGGTCGCGGAGGTGCAGGCACCGGAGCCGCCGAGGCTCATGTTGATGACCTTGGCGACGTTGGCGTTGGCCGGGACGCCGGAGACCGTACCGCCGGACGCCCAGGTGATGGCGTCGATGATGTCGGAGTCGTAGCCGCCGCACTTGCCGAGAACACGCAGCGGGGAGATCTTCGCGTTGTACGCGATACCCGCGACGCCCTTGCTGTTGTTGGTGACGGCGGCGATGGTGCCCGCGACGTGCGTGCCGTGCCAGGAGGAGTCGCTGGCGCCGGTACCCGCGCCGCACGCGTCGTTCGCGTACCAGTCGCCCGGGTCGGCCGGGTTGCTGTCGCGCCCGTTGCCGTCGACCGAGACCTCGGTGTCGGAGATGAAGTCGTAGCCGGCGACGATGTTGGCGGCCAGGTCGGAGTGGGTGACGTAGCCGGTGTCGATGACGGCGACGGTCACGCCGGTGCCGGTCGCGGTGTCCCAGGCGCCGGGCACGCGCATGCCCGCGGTGGTCTCGAACAGGTCCCACTGCTTGCTGTACTCGGTGTCGTTCGGGTCCGCCAGCGGCTTGTTGAGGCGGTCCGGCACGACGTACGCGACCTGCGGGTCGGCCTGGTACTCGGCCACGACATCGGCGACATCGGCCTTGCTGAGCTTCTCGCCCAGGTCGACGAGTGCGGCACCGGTGCCGAGGCGGCGCTGGAAGTCGAGGGTCTCGCCCGCCTCCTTGCCCTTGGCCACGGCGTCGGCGGAGGCGGCCTTGTTGGACTTGGCCTCGGTGGCACCCGACTTGTAGCCGACGATCAGTCGCTCGGCCGGAGCGGCCACGGCGGCAGCGGCGGTCTTCGCGGTGCTCTCGGTGGGGACCGTGGCGGTAGCCGGGCCGGCCAGCGCGAGGGACGTGGCGGCCCCGGCCAACAGGGTCGCGGAGATCGCGGCGGCGGATATGAGCTTCCGTCTCGCGGGTCGTGAAGTGCGCAAGGGTGTGCCTTTCATGGCCGGCCCCGGGCAGC
The DNA here is from genome assembly GCF_052245575.1 of Streptomyces sp. 2A115. NCBI lineage: Bacteria > Bacillati > Actinomycetota > Actinomycetes > Kitasatosporales > Streptomycetaceae > Streptomyces > Streptomyces sp. 2A115. Next base: position 15,679 of record NZ_JBQQCG010000060.1, read on the forward strand.
GTGGCGGGGCGTGCGGAGCAGCGGGGGGTCGCCCCTTGGTCAGAGGGGCGCGTTCGCTTCGCTTCGTCGTCGAAGCGGCGGGGGGTGCAGTCGAGAAGGCGCGGGACGGCCGGCCATGCGCGAGCGACCCGTCGGGGGTTACCAGTGGGTCAACTGTGGCTCGAACAATAGGGGGAGCCTTTATCCCGGGGATACGGGGAAAACCCTCGATCCATGGCCGAGAACCCCCTATGGGGACAGGCCAGTTGGCGGGATAGCACCCTTTGCTTCCGTTCGCCCTGTCTCGCCTGGAAGGAGCGCCGGGGGCCGAAAGTCGGGGCCGTGACCGCGTACGGAGCCCCGGGCGGACGTCAGCCGTCGCGGTCGGGGCCGTCGTCGGTGGCCGCGAGGAACTGCGTGGCGGCGAGTTCCGCGTACAGCGGGTCGGCGCCCACGAGTTCGCGGTGGGTGCCCACCGCGCGTACCCGCCCGGCGTCCATGACGACGATCCGGTCGGCCATGGTGACCGTGGACAGCCGGTGGGCGACGACCAGGACCGTGGTCGTACGGGAGACATCGGCCACGGTGTCGCGCAGCGCGGCCTCGTTGACCGCGTCGAGCTGGCTGGTGGCCTCGTCGAGCAGCAGGAGCCGGGGCCGCCGGAGCAGCGCGCGGGCGATGGCGACGCGCTGCCGCTCACCGCCGGAGAGCTTGGTGCCGCGGTGGCCGACGAGTGTGTCAAGACCCTTCGGCAGCCGGTCCACGAGCGAGTCGAGCCGCGTGGTCTTCAGCGCGTTGAGCAGATCGCCGTCGTCGGCGTCGGGATTGCCGAGCAGAAGGTTGTCGCGGAGGCTGCCGGAGAGGACGGGCGCGTCCTGCTCCACATAGCCGATGGCGGAACGGAGCCCTGACACGCCCCAGTCGGTGAGGTCGCGGCCGTCCAGCGTGATGGTCCCCTCGCCGGGGTCGTAGAACCGCTCGATGAGCGAGAACACGGTGGTCTTTCCGGCGCCGGACGGCCCGACGAACGCGGTCATGCCGCGCGGTGGGACGGCGAAGGTCACGCCGTGATGGATGTACGGCAGGTCGTCGGCGTACCGGAAACGGACGTTCTCGAATGCGATCGCGGCCGGTTCGGCGCCGGGCAGGGGGAGCGGCGCGGGCTCGGCCGCCGGTTCGGCGGGCAGCTGCCGGGCCTCCTCGATGCGGGCCAGCGCGGCCGACCCGCTCTGGTACTGGGCTACCGCTCCGACGACCTGCTGAATCGGCGCCATCAAGTAGAAGACGTACAGCAGGAAGGCGACCAGGGTGCCGATGTCGACGGCTCCGGTCGCGACCCGTGCCCCGCCCACGGCGAGCACCGTGATGAACGCGACCTGCATCGACAGACCGGCCGTGTTCCCCGCCAGCGCCGACCACTTGGCGGCCCGCACACTCTGCCGCCAGGACTCCTCGGCCGCCGCGTGCACGGTCCGCTCCTCGCGGTGCTCGGCACCCGACGCCTTGATGGTCCGCAACGCACCGAGCGTCCGCTCCAGCGAGGCTCCCATCGCCCCGACGGCGTCCTGCGCCTGCCTGCTGGCCCGGTTGATCCGCGGCACGATCACCCCGATCACCGTGCCCGCGACCAGGACCACCGCCATGGTGACGCCCAGCAGCACCGGATCGACGAACCCCATCATCACTAGCGTCGCCACCAGCGTGAGCCCGCCCGTGCCGAGGCCGACCAGCGAATCGGTGGTGACTTCCCGCAACAGCGTGGTGTCCGACGTGATCCGGGCCATCAGATCGCCGGGCTCACTGCGGTCGACGGCGGTGATCCGCAGCCTCAGCAGATGCGAGGCCAACGCACGCCGCGCCCCGAGCACGACGGACTCGGCGGTGTACCGCAGCACATACGAACCCAGCGCCCCGAGCCCGGCGTTGAGGATCACCAGCCCCGACATGGCCAGCAACGCGCCGGTTATCGCCCGGTCGTGCCCCAGATCGTCGATCAACGAACGAGCCACCAACGGCAGCGCGAGCCCGGCGGCCCCGGTGACCAGCGAGAGCACGGCTCCTGCGAGCAGCGCCCAGCGGTGGGGGCGTACGTACGCGAGCAGAAGCCGCCACGGCGGCACGGTCGGTGAGCCGGACGGCTCGGACGGCTCGGACTGCGGCACGGTGCTCCCCCTCGAACGTTCGGCTCCCCTCCGCTCCCGACCGGAGCGTCCAGATCGGAGCATCCAGATCGGAGCGTCCGACCGAAGCGTCTCGACCGGAGCGGGAGGGAGTCCATGAAGTATCGCCGATGCCACTGACAAGGGGCGCTCACCATGGGTCCAGGCTGAGGCACTGCGGATGGGGTCCCGATGGGCGAGGTCGGCTCCGTCATCACGGTCGAGGCCGACGGCGACGTACGCATCGTCACGCTGTACCAGCGGAGTGAGCCCCGCGCGCCGGTTTCGAACTCGCCACGGTGGTGCAACGGAGATCGAGGCCGCGCAGATGCTCGACCGTGCGGTCCGCGAGCTCGTCGGCGGCGAGCCGTCCGGTCCCGCCGACGCGGCGAAGGTCGAGCTGTGCTGCACGGAGACGCAGGCGCGGGCCGTCGATCGTTGCCTCCAACTGTTCGGCGGCTACGGCTACATGCTGGAATACCCCATCGCCCGGCTGTACGCGGACGCCCGCATCACCCGTATCTACGTCGGGACGAGTGAGGTCATGAAGGACATCATCGCCAAAACCCTTGGGACTGTGAGGTGAGCTGACGCCATGTCGGATTTCTCCGGTAGGGCGGGAGGCGCGTTCGTCGCCGGTGGCACCGGCGGTATCGGCGCGGCGATCGTGCGGATCCTGGCCGAGCGGGGCAGCGATGTGGCGTTCTCGTACCGCGCAAATCAGGCCGCCGCCGACTCTCTCGCCGCCGAGACCGGCAAGCTCGGGCGTCAAGTCCGTTCGATGCGGCTCGACTTGACCGACGAGTCGGCCACGGCGACGGCCGTGTCCGAGGCCGCGTCGGCGTTCGGCGGCATCCACACGCTCGTGTACGCGGCGGGCCCGCACGTGCCGATGGTGCATCTGAGCAAGGTGACGCCGAGCCAGTACCGTGCCCAACTCGCCGCGGACGCGGGGGCGTTCTTCAACCTGGTCCATTCCGCGTTGCCGAGGCTGCGCGAGACCCGCGGGAACATCGTCGCCGTCACCACCGTGGCCACCCGCCGCTACCCGGTCCGCGACGGGCTGTCCTCGGGTACGAAAGGGGCGGTCGAGGCGGTCGCCCGGGCGCTGGCCGCCGAGGAGGGGCGGTACGGCGTCCGTGTGAACTGCGTCGGCCCGGGCATGCTGACCGACGGCATCGCGGCACGCCTGATCAGTTCCGGTGAACTCGACGAGGCGGCGCTGGAGATCACCCGGCGCAACATCCCGCTGCGCCGGTTCGGCGACGCGGCGGACATCGCCGAGGCGGTCGCGTTCCTGGCCTCGGACCGAGCCGGTTTCATCACCGGCCAGGCGCTGGGGGTCGACGGCGGGTACAGCGTCTGAAGCACTGGATGGCGCGGCTCACTCGGGCGTGACGCGGCGCCCGCCGACGAACGCGGCGCGTACGGCGTCCGGGGACAGCGCGTCGAGGGCCGCGCGCAGGGGCACGTGGAGTGCGGCGGAAACTACATTCTCACTTTTCGCAAATCAACCATCCGGACAAGAGAATATGCTCGGCTTCACCTGGTTGACGCAACGCGTGAGTCATGCGTGCGAGGCCCTGATCTGCACGGGTTTTCCTGGCGAACCAGCTGCGCGAATACTCTTCTCGCATTTGTCTGCTCGCGGACCTGATCGCCTTGCCCGGCAACCCACTTGAGGACATGTCGGTGACGGCCGATGTCCGGTTCGTGATGAAGGGAGGGAAGGTCTTCCGTCACGAACGGCGCTGAGGGCGAGGGCGTGAGTGGCAATCGAGGCGCTGAAGAGGTCACCGTAGCCGCAGGTGACATACCAGGACAAACCAATAAGTTCTACCCTCAATAAATGAAGGCGGGCGGAGGCCGACCTCCCGACCGCTGCCCGCCTCGTTGAGAGGAGGCGGACATGAAAGCGTCGAAACGACGGTCCGCGGTCTTCGTGAGCGCGGCGGCCTTGCTGCTGACTGCCGTCGGCGCGACCGGCAGCGCCCAGGCCGGGCCACCGGCAGGTGAGGAAGACGGTGAGCTCAAGCTCGGCTATGTGCTGCCGGAGACCGGGCAGCTGGCCTACCTCGGCCCACCACAGATTGAGTCCCTGAATTACGCGATCAAGACGATCAACGACGCGGGCGGTGTCCTGGGCAAGCCGATACCGGCACCGGTCTCCAGCGACGAGTCCGGCCAGGAGGCCGTCGCGGCCCAGTCTGCCGAACGGGTCCTCGCCTCCGGCGTGGACGCGATCATCGGCGCGGCTGCCTCCGGTATGTCCCTGGCGTTCATCGACCGGGTGACCGGAGCCGGCATCGTCCAGTGCTCCGCGTCGAACACGGCACCCACGTTCACCGACTACGACGACGGCGGGTTCTACTTCCGCACCGCGCCCAGTGACAAGCTGCAGGGACCCGTCCTGGCGGACCTCGTAAGCGGTGACGGCCATGACCGGGTGGCTGTGGTCGGGCGGGCCGACGACTACGGTCGCGGCCTGTTGGAGTCCACCAAGGAGAGCCTGGAGAAGGATGGTGTGACCGTACCGGTCGCGGACACCTACGACCCGGAGGCCAGCAATTTCGACCAGGTCGTGCAGCAGGTGAAGGACTCGCGTCCTGACGCGGTCGTGGTGATCGCGTTCGAGGAGGGCGTCCAGATACTCCAGGGTCTGATCGAGGCCGGGCTCGGGCCCGACCAGATCGGCGTGTACGGCGCCGACGGCCTGCGCAGCGAGGAGTTGGCCTCCCTCGTCGCTCCCGGCAACCCGGAGCGGCTGGCCGGGATGAAGGGGACGGCTCCGTCGGCGGCGGCCAATGCGCAGTACGTGAAGGACCTCAAGAAGTTCGCACCCGATCTGAAGGAGCTGCAGTTCGCACCGCAGGCCTTCGACTGTGTGACGACCATCGGGCTCGCCGCGGAGCAGGCGGGGTCGGACGATCCGGAGAAGTTCTCGAAGGAAATGGTCGGGGTCACCAAGGACGGGGAGAAGTGCAACACGTTCGCCGCGTGCAAGAAGCTGATCGCGGCCGGCCGGGACATCGACTACGACGGCGTGAGCGGTCCGCTGGAATTCAGTGACGCCGGTGAACCGAATCGGGCCACGATCGAGGTGTACGCCTACGACGACAAGGGCGTGCTGAACACCCCCGTGCGTACCGAAGTGAGCACCGGCGAGTAGTCAGGACGAACGACACGGACGAGGACGAACGAAGGGGGTTCAACGGGCGCGGGCGAGGGTGCCGAGGTAGAGCTCGATCACCTTCTCGTCGTGCAACAGCCGCGAACCCGTGCCGGTGTAGGCGTTGCGGCCCTGGTCCAGAACGTAGCCGCGGTGGCAGATCTGCAGGCATCTGCGGGCGTTCTGCTCAACCATGAGCACGGCGACTCCCGCGCCGTTGATCCCCTTCACTCGCTCGAAGACGAGATCCTGATGGGCCGGGGACAGTCCGGCGGACGGCTCGTCGAGCAGCAGCAGCCGCGGCTCCATCATGAGCGCGCGGGCCATCGCGAGCACCTGCCGCTCGCCGCCCGACATCGACCCGGCCTTCTGCCTCCGACGGGTGGCCAGTACGGGGAAGAGTTCCTCCATCGCCGCGGCCCGCCGCGCGTGGTCCTTGGGCCGCAGATAGATCCCCATCCGCAGGTTCTCCTCGACGGTCAGCGCCGGGAAGACGTTCTGCAGCTGCGGTACGTACCCCACGCCCCGGCGGACCTGCTCGTGTGCCGGCCGGTTGGTGACGTCCTCGCCGAGCAGCCGTACCGTCCCGCCGCGCACGTGCAGCAGGCCGAAGACCGCCTTGATCAGGGTCGACTTGCCGGCGCCGTTGGGGCCGATCACGCCCACCAGCTCGCCGGGCTCCACCCGGACGCTGCATCCGCGCAGCACGTCGACTCCGGGGAGGTATCCGGCGACGACGTCCTCGGCCGTCAGCACCGGTACCTGGTCGTCGGTGGACATGAGAGTCACTCCTCGTTCCGGGGCGTTCCGGGTTCGTCGTGCCGCTGGCCCAGATAGGCGTCCACGACGGCGGGGTTCTGACCGATCGTGTGCGGTGGGCCCTCCGCCACCAGACGGCCGTCGGCCATGACGACCACCCAGTCACTGATGCCCATCACCACGTCCATGTCGTGTTCGACGAAGCAGACGGTCAGTCCCTCGTCCCGCAGCTCGGTGATGTGTCCGAGCAGGGACTGGGTCAGCACGGGGTTCACACCGGCCATCGGCTCGTCGAGCAGGACCATGACGGGCCGGACCATCAGCACGCGGGCCAGTTCCAGCAGTTTGCGCTGCCCTCCGGAGAGCGTGCCGGCGTGGTCGTCGCGGACGCCGCCGAGCCTGAACCGCTCCAGCAGCTCGTCCGCCCTGCGCCCGACCTCCCGCTCCTGCCCGTGCCACAACGGCCGCAGCAGAGCGGGCAGGAACCGCTCGCCGCGCTGCCCCGCGGCGGCCAGCATCATGTTCTCCCGTACGGTCAGCCGGGAGAGCGTCCGGGGCAGCTGGAACGTACGGACCAGGCCGTGCCGCGCCACCCGGTGCGCGCGGCAGCCCGTGAGCGGATGTCCGTCGAACGACCACCGGCCGCGGCCGGCCCTGTCGAATCCGCTCACGATGTTGAACAGCGTCGTCTTGCCGGCGCCGTTGGGACCGATGAGTGCGGTGATGACCCCGCGCTGCACCTCCAGATGGTCCACCCGCACGGCGACGAGTCCGCCGAAAGTGCGGGTCACCCCGTCGAGGACGAGCAGTGGATCGGGCTTGCGCACGCCCGGCTCGGGGGCGGTCCCGGCCAGCCGACCGGCTGCCGCGGCGGCGGAGTCGGAGGTAGTGGGGGCGGTGGACGCGGTGGCGCGCACGGCGGGGGCTGGGTCAGCGTTCACTGAGCAGCATCTCCTTCCGGCTGCCGAGGATGCCCTGCGGCCGGAACACGATCAGCAGGATCAGAGCGAGGCCGACCAGCGCGAAGCGCACGGCGCCGACCTCGGACGTACTGATCAGCTCCGGTGAGATGTACCCGGCTCCGATGGCCTGCCGCAGCGCGCTGTCCAGGAAGGAGAGCACGAACCAGAACAGGATCGAACCGACGACCGGCCCCAGGATCCGCCCGGCACCGCCCAGCACGAGCAGGGTGTACAGGAAGAAGGTGACGGCGGGGTCGTAGCTGTCGGGGTTCACCGACTGCACCTGGATCGCCTGCAGCATGCCGGCGACGGCTCCGATCACGCCCCCCAGCACCAGGCTCTGCATCTTGTACGCGTAGACGTTCTTGCCCAGGCTGCGGGCGGCGGTCTCGTCCTCACGGATGGAGCGGATGACACGGCCCCACGGGCTGTGCACCAGGAGGGCCAGCAGCACCCCCACCACGACCACCAGCCCCCATCCGACGATCAGCACCCACAGGTCCTGGGAGCTGAACTCCACCAACCACACCCCGTAGGTTCCTCGCGGAATCGGGCTGAGGTCGTAGAAGTCGACCGCGAACCTCTGCAGACCGAACACGCCGCCGGTGACCGGCTCGGCCCAGCTGGACCGGTAGAACAGCCGGAGCGTCTCCCCCGCGGCGATCGTCGTGATCGCGAGATAGTCGGCGCGCAGCCGCAGCGTGGGCGCACCGAGCAGGAGGGCCAGCACGATCGCGCAGGCGAGTCCGCCCAGGACTCCGAGCCACATGGCCCCGTCGTACGTCGCCACGGTGACCGCGAGCCCGTAGCCGCCGACGAGCATGAAACCGACCTGGCCGAAGTTGAGCAGGCCGGTGTAGCCGAAGTGCAGGTTCAGCCCCATGGCGGCGAGCGCGTAGATGGCGGCGATGGGACCGATGCCGGAGCGCAGCGCGTCGGAGACGATGACCGAGAAGTCCATGGGCCCGCCTCCTCATCCCACGCGTTCCCGGCGGCCGAGGATGCCCTGCGGCCTCACGAGCAGGACGCCGATGAGGACCAGCAGCGCCCAGGCGTACTGCAGGTCGACCGGGAACCACAGGGTGGACACCTGCGCGACGATGCCGATGACCAGGCTGCCCACCATCGCGCCATAGGCGGAGCCCAGTCCGCCCAGGATGATCCCGGCGAACATGAGCAGCAGTAGCTTGAAGCCCATGTCCCAGGTGATGATCTCCACCAGGCCGAAGAAGATCCCGCCGAGGGCGGCCAGGGCGCCGCCGAGCATCCACACGAAGAGCACCACCCGTTGCACATCGATGCCCGAGGCCTCCGCGAGGTCGCGGTTGACGGAGACGGCCCGGACGGCCGTACCGATCCGGGTCCTCTGCAGCAGAGCGGCGACGCCGAGCAGCACGAGTACCGAGAGCAGGGTGACCGTGAGATCCCGCGGGGTGAAGCCGACCGGCCCGAGATCGAACGTGTCCTGGATGTCGTACTGCGCGAAGGAGGCCGGCCGGGTCCCGTACAACACGAGAATGATGTGCCGCAGCAGCAGGGACAGCCCGATCGAGACGATGAACAAATTGATCAGCCCGGTGCCCCGCGCCCGCAAGGGGCGCCACATTCCGCGCTCCACGGCCCCGCCCAGCAGCGCCCCGAAGAGGACCGCGATGATCGCGGCCGGGATCAGATGCCATCCCGGACCCGCCGGGGAGACATTGAGGAAGAACGCGAACGTCGCGCCGATGGTGACGAACTCGCCGTGTGCGAAGTTGATCAAGTGGACGGTGCCGAAGACGAGCGACAGCCCGACCGCGGTGATGGCGATGATCACGCCGAACTGGACGCCGTCGAGCAGCGCCTGAAGCAGCCGCGTGCCGAACCCCCGGCCAGCCGGGACCTCCTCGCCCTGTCCCCGGGCGGAGGATGCGGACAGCATCACCAGTGCCAGGGCGAGTGCCGGAAGCAGAATCCGCAGACCGCGCATGATGTACCCGGTATGTCCCGAACGTCCAGTGTTACTCAGTGTAAGCGCAACTCATCGAGCACTCTGCCGCCCCGGAGGGCGAGAAGCGCCGACGCGCAGCCCCCGCTTTCACCACGCCTTGATGTGGTCCTTCATCTCCTCCGGCCGCGTGAGGCTCGGATAACCGCTCACGCCGAGCGCGTTCCCGCGCCCGGTCACAGCGCGAGAATAACATTCTCATTCGAAGCAAGTAAGAGTCCGAAAGTTGCTGTGCGGGGTTCTGTAGGGAGATCCGCCTCGTTACCGCTGAAGTGGAGTATCGTTCTACGGGTGACAGCCGTCCCCGAAGAACCAGCGTGGCGCCAGCGCGCCGTCGAGCGATCCACCCGTGCCGCCAAGCTCCGCGCGGAGCAACGCGTGCAGCGGTTCCTGGACTCGGCGCAAGAGCTCATCGCCGAAAAGGGCACGACGGACTTCACCGTCCAGGAGGTCGTCGACCGCTCCAAACAGTCGCTGCGCAGCTTCTACCAGCACTTCGACGGCAAACACGAGCTGATGCTGGCCCTGTTCGAGGACGCGCTCTCCAAGTCGGCGGTCGAGATCCGGGAGGCCGCCTCCCCCATGAGCGATCCGCTGACGGCCCTTCGGCGAGCCGTCGAGATGCTCTACCAGCAGTCGCACCCCAATCCCGGCGTACAGCGCCCGCTGTTCAGCGACTTCGCGCTGCAACTGCTGGTGAAACACCCCTCCCAGGTGGCGACCGCGCATCATCCGCTGCTCATGGTCTTCACGGAGCTCATCGAGCAGGCCTCCGACGCCGGCGTCATCCCTGCCGGGAAGCCGCGTCGCCAGGCCGCGCTCGTCATGCAGACCGTGATGTTCGCCGCGCAGGCCCACGGCGTCCCCGCCGACAGTCACGCCCACCCGGTCACCTCCGAGGAGATCTGGGAGTTCTGCCTCGGCGGTATCTCCGGGGTGCCGGCTGCGGCGGGCAGGTCCGCCACGGTTTAGCTGGACGGCGAAGGGGTGCCTTGGGAGGTGCGTTCACTGCGGGCCTGTGGGGGCTGGTCGCGCAGTTCCCCGCGCCCCTGACGGGGAGGGGCCGTAGCTCCAGCCCCCACTCGTCCGCACCCGGCCTCCGGCGTGAGGGGACGTGCCGGGATGTCCGAACGCCACGCTTCCCGGCCGACCCGACTACCTCAGAGTGGCGCTCGGATGTCCCGGTACGGCCCCGCCCCACAACCAACCCAGGGGCGCGGGGAACTGCGCGCCCAGCCCCCACCGCCCCGCACCCAAAAAACAAACCCAACCGCCCAACCGCCAGAGGCACCCCGCAGACAAACAACCACGTGAACGAGCAGGTCCGGAACGACAGAGAGGCGGCACAGCCATGGCTGAGCAAGCGGGGATAGCGACAGCGAAGGACGCGGCGGACCACGCCCAGATCGTGGCTTTCGGGCGCCTCCTGGGGGCGGCAAACCGCCTGGAGTACATCCTGGGGCGGGCGATCGAGGAGGAGTGCGGAATCAGCCACCTGATGTTCGAGGTGCTGCTGATCCTGGGCCGGACAGATGGCTCCGGACTGTCGATGAAGGCCATCGGACAGGAACAGGTACTCACCACGGGCGGGGTGACACGGCTGATCGACCGTATGGAGGCGGCCGGACTGGTGGAGCGCGCCGACGACCCCACAGACCGACGCGGACGGCTGGTCCTGCTCACACCTTTGGGCGAGGAAACAGCGATCCGCGCGTCCCAGGTGCACCTGGAGAACATCCGCCGCTACTTCCTCGCCCCCTTGCCCGCCTCCCACCGGGACCGCTTCGCGGAAGACCTGCGACTGCTCAGCCACGCGGCCAGGGACGCGCTGCCGCGCCTGCGCTAACCTCCACCGCGCCAAAGTCACCCAGTCCAGCCCACCCCGCCCCAGGTCAGCGAACCGGCGAAGGCTCGGACAACCGCAACACACTCCCCTCACCGTTCGCCGAGACGACGAGCGAGCCGTCCGGGCTCACGGCGAGACCGGCGAACGGGCGTGGCGAGCAGGGCATGCCCTGGGCGAACAGCTCGGGTTCGGTGCGGGTGATCCCCGGGGGCAGGCCGACCGGGAGGTCCTCGGCGTCGATCCGGCTCTCCCCCGTGATGAGGGAGACGGCGCGCAGGCACCGCTGCTCGGTGTCAACGGTGAACAGCTCGTCCCCGCGAACGGCCAGCCCCTGCGGCGCACCGAGGCCGTCCGCGACCGGCTCCGCCTTGCCGCCCTCGATCCGCAGCACCGCCCCGAGCCGGTCGTCGCTGACGTAGCAGCGCCCTTCGGCGTCGAAGGCCACGTCGACGGGATGTGGGAGCCCTTCGGCGAGCACGATGACGGTGTCCGTCCCCTCGGCGACGGCGGCGGCGTCGCTGTGGTCGCCGTCGCCGCCGCCGATCCGTACGACGCGGCCGGCACCCGTCTCGGCGACCACCAGCGACCCGTCGGGCGCCACCGCGATTCCGGTGGGCTCCTTCAGCCCCTTGGCCCGTACCCGCGTGGTCTTCCCGACGGGATCGAACGTACGGACGTCGCCGTACTCCGAGGCGAAATGCAGGAGCCCGTCGTCCGCGGTGCCGTCCGCGGTGATGCCGTGGATGAACGGCTGCAGCTCGTGGGTGACAACGCCGCTGGAGTCGTTCTCGCCGGAGTCGCCCGGGCCCGCCAGACGGTAGTGGTCCGCCGCGTACACCGTGCCCCGGAAGTCGACGGTCACCCCGAAGGGGCCGCTGAATCCCCGGGGAACGATCTCCCTGGTCCGGCCGTCCTCGTGCATCTCCGTGACCCCGCCGCTGCCGAAGCTGGAGACATACATCCGGTTCTCCTGGTCGAACGCCGCGTTGTCCAGACCCGGGACGCCGCTGACGACGACCGACCGCGCTCCGGTGGCCAGGTCGATGCGGGTCACGATGCCGGCCGGACCCCGGGAGAGGACCACGAGGACGCCGCCCTTGTCGAACCGGACCGCGACCGGGTCGTCCACCTCCTCGGCGAACAGCTCGGGCACACCTCCGTCGGGCGGTATCCGCCAGACCTGGTTGCCGATCATGTGCGGGTAGTACAGGTAGCCGTCCGGGCCGAGCTGCATCGCGTTGCCCAGGGCCAGCCCGTCGGTCAGCACGACCGGGTCGCCGCCGCCCGGGAACAGCTCAAGCAGGCGGCCGTTCATCTTCATCTCGTTGACGAAGAGCCGGTCCCCGACGCAGGTGATCCCGTTGGGCACCTTCACCTCGTCGGAGACCAGCGTGTACGCGCCCGAGGGGCTCCGGCGCCACACCCGGCCCGGAGTCAGGTCGGCGACGTACATCGAACCGTCCGCCCCGAAGGCGAGGTCGTCCGGTGCCTGGACCGGACCGTCCATCCCTACCACCACCTCAACGTCTCCGGAGGCGGGGTCCACGGCGCTGATCTGTCCGGCGAGGAACTGCGCCACGTACAGCCGCCCGTCGGGGCCGAAGGTGACGCCGTTCGAACCCCACAGACGGCTCGGGGGGTTCAGTCTCCTCGCATCCCAACGACTGCTCGTGGCCTGCCAATTGCCGGTGTCGTCGAATCGACTGGGGTGCATCCTCGCTCCCTTTCGCACTGATTCGCACTGCTTCGCACTGCCGACGGTTCTCGGTGGGCTCGGTCGGGTCGTGGGCTCAGTGGGCTCAGTCGGCTTGGCGGGGTCACTCGACGATGACGTCGTCCATGCCGCCGTCCGTGCGCCAGCGCCTGAGCAGCTCGTGGAACGCGACCGGCCCGTCGCCGTACGACTCGCTGCGCTTCCTGGGCATGCCCTCGTTGTTGTAGTAGCCGGGGGTGCACTCGGCCTGGAACTTGTGCAGGTCCGCGGCCTTCTCCCGGATCGTGGCGATCCAGGCGGCCTCGGCCTCGGCGCTCGGCTCCACACACCGGGCCTGGCGCTTGCCGGCCTCAGCGACCACTTCGGCGACGTGAGTGGCCTGCTCGTCGAGGATGTGAACGTAGTTGACGGAGCTGGCGTTCTGCAGCGGGCCGAGCTGGAAGAGGTTGGGGAAGCCGTGGCTGTAGAAGCCGTGAAGGGTCTTCGGGCCACCCCTCCAGTCCTGCGGCAGGGTCGCGCCTTCCCGGCCGTACACCGGGAGCTTTCCGGACAGGATCCCCGAGACACCGACCTCGAAGCCGGTCGCGAAGATGATGCAGTCGACCTCGTACTCGGCCCCGCCGACCACGACGGAATCCTCGGTGATGCGCTCGACCCCGCCCTGGTCGGCCGTGTCGACCAGCGTGACGTTGGGCCTGTTGAAGGTGTCCAGATAGTGGTCACTGAACGTGGGCCGCTTGCACATGTAGCGGTACCAGGGCTTGAGGGCCTCGGCCGTCGCCGGGTCCTCGACGACGGTCTCCACCCGGGCGCGGATCTCGTTCATCTTCTGGAAGTCGGCGATCTCGTACAGGCGTTCCTGCTCATCGGGCGGGAGGTCCGCGTAACTGTTGGTCGGGATGAGCTTCTGCTGCAGCCGGGCGCTGGTGGTCCAGCCGTCGTTCACCAGATCCTCGTCCGCGCGGACGCCCGTGACGACATCGAGGAAGTTGTCCCTGCGGCGCCGCTGCCAGCCCGGTTCCAGCGACTCGGCCCACTGCGGGTCCGTAGGGCGGTTGGCGCGTACGTCGACCGAGGAGGGCGTGCGCTGGAACACGTACAGGTGCTGGGCGTCGCGTCCCAGGTGCGGCACCACCTGGATGGCGGTCGCGCCCGTGCCGATGACGGCGACGTGCTTGTCCGTGAGTTTGTCCAGGTTCCCGTTCGCGTCGCCGCCGGTGTAGTCGTAGTCCCAGCGGCTCGTGTGGAAGGTGTGGCCGTTGAAGTTCTCGATGCCGGGGATGCCGGGGAGTTTCGCCTGGCTGAGCGTTCCGCTGGAGACCACCACGTAGCGGGCCCGCATCCGGTCGCCGCGGTCGGTGCTGATCACCCACTCCAAGTCGGTTTCGTCCCAGCGGAGTTCGGTCGCCCGGGTCTGGAAGCAGGCGTCGCGGTACAGGTCGAAGTGCCGCCCGATCGCCCGTGCGTGCTCCCAGATCTCCTCGCCCGGCGCGTACTTCCACTTCGGGACGTAGCCGACCTCTTCGAGCAGCGGCATGTAGATGTACGACTCGATGTCGCAGTGGATCCCGGGGTAACGGTTCCAGTACCAAGTCCCGCCGAAATCACCGGCCTTGTCGATGATCCGGATCGTCCGCACACCCGCCTGGCGCAGGCGCGCGCCGGCGAGCAGACCGCCGAAGCCACCGCCGACGACCACCACGTCGACGCGGTCGTGCAGCGGTTCCCGGGTGGCCCCCGGGTCTTCCACGTACGGGTCGTCGGCGTAGTAGCCGAACTCGCCCGCGATGCGCTGGTACTGCGCGCCGCCGTCGGGACGGATACGGCGGTCGCGCTCGGCACGGTATTTGGCGCGCAGGGCGTCCGGGTCGAATCCGAGCTCTTCCGAATCGAGTTGGGGGGCGTTGGACGACGCGTGGGGGCTCGACATGCCTGTTCCCTTTGCTGTTGCCGTTGATGTTGCTTCCTGCTGTTGCTTCCTGCTGTTGGGGATATGTGGCTTCGAAGGGGGAAATCCCGCTATGCCGTCAGACGGGAGCGGAGCCAGGCGGCCTGGCCGCCGTCGACCAGAAGGTCGGTGCCGGTTATGTACGACGACTCCGGGCCGGTCAGGAACGCCACGGCACTGGCGATCTCCCCGGGCGTCCCGGCGCGGCCCGTGCCGCTCGCGTCGAGCATGGCCATCATGTGCTCGCCGGTCGGCGACGCCTCCTCCGCCTTGGCCATCGCGGTGGAGATGACGCCCGGGCTGATGCTGTTCACCCGGGCGCCCCGCAGGTTCCAGGCCGGCGCGGCGGCCTGGACCCGCAGATGGTTGGCCCGCTTGGTCACGAGGTACGCGGTCGGCGCGTCGTCGCCGATCGCGGTGACGACATCGAGGCCGAGGAGGTCCGGGGTGGGGGTCGTCGCGAGGGCGGCCTCCTGTTCCCTGCTCAGGGACGCGACATGACCGGCCATGCTGGAGATGACCACCAGGGAGGTGCCGCGGGTGGCCACCGTCTCGAACACGTCGATCACATGGGCCGTGCCGAGCAGGTTGACGTCGATGATCGCCTTCGCCGTTCCGGTCGCGGGCGAGACTCCCGCGGTGTGCACGACGGCGGTCACCCGGCCCTCCCCGGACGCCGCCTTCGCGAGCTTCTCCACCGCCGCGCGGTCGGACACGTCCGTCACCATGGCCCGCACGGCGTAGCCCTCGTCGCTCAGTGCGTCGACGGCCTTGTCCAGCGCCTGACTCGACGCGTCGGCCAGGAACAGGGTCCGCCCGCTGCCCAGTCGGCGCGCGATCGCCTGGCCCATCCCACCCGCCCCCGTGACGACGACCACGTCCCGAGGCTCCTCGTCCGGACGGTCCACCATGAACAACCTCCCTGATCGGCTGAACTCCCGGCGCCATGAGCGCAGTTGACTTGAAGGATCTACGACACTCCGGTGGCTTGCCCAGTAGCCCCGACGGCATCGCGCCACGTGGAACGCACCGCGATGGCCTGCCGCCAGCCGCGGATCGTCTTCGGCGGCATGCCGACGGCGAGCACTCCGGTCAGCCGGTCACCGGTGCGGTACGCGACGACGAACCGGCGCTCCCCGAGATCCCCGTCCACGACGGCGGCCTCGTCGTGCCCGCGCAGATAGCCGAACGCCTGGACCCTCATGCCGTACTGGTCGGACCAGAAGTACGGCACCGGCGCGAACGGCTTGCGCCCGTCCGGGGCGAGGAGGTTGCGGGCGGCGGCCATGCCCTGCTCGGCGGCGTTCGTACGGTGCTCGATGCGCATCGACGTACCGAACAGCGGGTTGTGCCAGCGGGCCACGTCCCCCGCGCCGTACACACCAGGCGCGGCCGCGCTGTACTCGTCGCACACCAGCCCGTCGCTCACCTTCAGGCCGCTGCCCTCCAGCCACTCGGTGTTCGGCAGCGAACCGATGGCGACCAACACGTCGTCGGCCTCGACCAGTTCACCGTCCGCGAGTCGCACGCCGCCCTCGGTCACCTCGGCCACGCTGACGCCCGTGCGCAGATCGACACCGTGCTCCCGGTGGGCCGCCGACAGCACGCGTCCGACCTCCTCGCCGACCGCGTGGCCGAGCGGGACCGGCGCCGGTTCGAGGAGAGTGACCTCGGCGCCCAGGCCCCGGGCCACCACGGCGGCCTCGGCACCGAGGAACCCGGCACCGACCACCACCAGCCGTCGCCCCTCCGCCAGCCGGTCCCGCAGCGCGAGCGCGTCGTCCAGGGTGCGCAGCACATGCGCACCGCCCTCGCCGGGCAGCCGGCGCGGCCGCACCCCGGTCGCCACGATCAGACCGTCGTAGCCCACCCGCGTGCCGTCGGCCAGCGACACCGCACGCTCGGCGAGATCGAGGCCGGTCGCGGCGGCGCCCAGCCGCAGGTCCAGGCCGAGCCCTGCCAGGTCGCCCGACGAGCGCAGGGCCAGCCGGTCCGGCTCCCACTCGGAGGACAGGACCTGCTTGGACAACGGCGGCCGGTCGTACGGAGCATGCGACTCCTCACCCACCAGGGTCAGCGTGCCCTCGTACCCCTCCCGGCGCAGCGTCTCGACGGCCGCGAGCCCGGCCGCCGAGGCACCCACGACGAGAATTCGCCTCACTGCTCGACCAGCCGGATCGCCATGGCCGGGCAGATGGCCACGGCCTCGCGCACCCCATCGAGGAGTTCATCCCCGGGCTGCTCCTCCAGCAGGATCGCCACCCCGTCGTCGTCCCGCTGGTCGAACACCTCGGGAGAGGCCATGACGCACTGCCCCGACGCCACGCATTTCGGCTCGTCCAGTTCTACACGCATGATCTTTTCCTTGTTCTTTCAGTACGTTCGCCCGGTACGTTCGCTATGTACGTTGGCTCGGTACGTTCGCAGGTGGGGGCCGGTTACCAGGCGACGGGCAGCGAGGCGACGCCGTACGTCGTGCCGCTGTGGTCGAACTCGAGCTGGTCGACCGTGGTCGCCAGGCGCAGGGTCGGCACGCGCCGGTAGAGGGTGCTGTAGACGATCTGGAGCTCCAGGCGGGCCAGGGACTGGCCCAGGCACTGGTGGGGTCCGTAGCCGAACGCGTTGTGCTGGCGTGCCGGACGGGTGACGTCCACCTGCTCGGCGCCGGGGAATGCCTCCGGGTCCCAGTTGCCGGCATGCAGATCGATGACGAGGCCGTCGCCGGCGCGGATGACCTGGCCACCGATCTCGATGTCCTCGGTGGCGACCCGGCGCAGGCCGACCTGGACGATGCTCAGGTAGCGGAGCAGTTCCTCCACCGCGCCCGCGACGGCCTTCGGGTCCTCGGAGTCGCGTACGAGGGCGAGCTGTTCGGGGTTCTCCAGCAGGACCAGGGTGCCGAGGCTGATCATCGTGGCGGTGGTCTCGTGCCCGGCGATGAGCATCGCGACGCCCATGTGGACGGCCTCCGTCCGGGTCATGTCCCCGGCCGTGACCCGCCCCGCCAGCTCGGACAGCACACCCTCGCCGGGGTTGACGAGCTTCTCACCGATCAGCCTGTCCAGATAGTCGTGGAGCGCGGTGCTCGCCGCGCGTGACTCCTCCGGCGCCGCGGAACGGTCGAGCGCGAGGCTGCTGTTCTTCTGGAAGAACTCGTGGTCCTCGTACGGCACTCCCAGCAGCTCACTGATCACCAGCGAGGGCACGGGCAGCGCCAGCGCCGTCAGCAGGTCGGCCGGGTTCGGTCCGGCCAGCATGTCGTCGATCAGACCGTCGACGATCTTCTGGATCGGGGCCCGCATGGCCTCGATCCGCTTGATGACGAACGGCCCGTTGACCGTCCGGCGCAGCCGCGTGTGCACGGGGGCGTCCGTGTTGACGATGAGTTCAGGGGTGAACTCGGCGATCTGCCGCCGGTACTCGGTCACGAACGGGAAGTTGCCGGGGCTCTTGTCGTTGGCGCTGACACGGGGATCGGCGAGAAGAGCCCTCTGCAGGGCATGACCGGTGACGAGCCACGGCATGCTGCCGTCCCAGATACGGACCTTGCGGAGCGGATTCTCCGCACGCAGCTTCTCCACGTCCGGCGGCGGGGCGAACGGGCAGCCCGCCGCCCTCGGCATCGGGAACTCGGGCATCTTCTCGGCCGCTTCGGACGCGGCGGCCAGTGTCTCGGCCATGTCACTCCTCGGTGGGGGGCTCCGCCGAAACGGAGAACAGGGAAGGACGGGAAAGGTTGGAGGCCTCTGCGATCACATGCAAGCGGAACGGACTGACACCTTCCGGTCAGTTACCTGACGCGAAGCTGACGTGATTGGGATCACACTCTTGGGCCACGCATGTGGCTGGCCAATCGGCACGCGTTCGAGCCGGCCTCGGCCTCGCTGGATGTCCGGATGTGGCGAAGGGGTTTGGCGCCGGGGGCGTTGATGAGCGCGGTGCCGTGGTGACAGGGGAGGCGAGGGAGGAGGCGTCGATGAGGCGGCCGACGCAAGAGGCGTACGGCCGCCATGGGGCGCCAGGCTGCGGCGCCTTGGGAGGTGGAAGTGTGGGGGCGTGGAAGGTGCGGGGCGCACGGGTGCGGGATGCAGGGGTGCGGGATGCAGGGGTGCGGGATGAACGTGAACGTGGAGATTGGGAGAGGTCAACGGCCGAGCCGGTAGCCGAAGCCCCGGCGCGTGTGAATCAGTGGGGGTTGTTCCTGGTCCACCTTGTGGCGGAGGCGGGAGACGAGTTTCTCGATCGCGTTGCCGGCCCGGGCGTCGCCCCAGACGTGTCGGCAGATCTGTTCCTTCGACAGCACTCGTTCCGCGTTGACCAGCAGGTGACGCAGCAGCCGGTACTCCGCGGGGGTGAGGTCGAGTGCCCGTCGGCCGCGCCAGGCCTGACAGGTGGCGTCGTCGAGTACGAGATCGCCGTAGCAAGGTCCTTGACCCACCGAGCCGCGGCCGCGAAGTAACACGTGGGCCCTGGCGAGGACTTCGGAGATCCGGAACGGCATGGTGACGTAGTCCGCCTCCCCCAGTCCGAGTTCGGGGACGAGCAGGCCGAGCCTCTCGTATGCGGTCAGGAAGAGCACCGGAGGGCGGTCGGCCGGGCGGAAGCGGCGGCCTTTGCCCAGGTCGTCGATGTCCGGCAACGCGATGTCGAGGATGACCAGGTCGAAACGGTGCTCGGCGAGCCGTGTCATCCCCTGGATGCCGGTGCGGGCGGTGGCCACTCGATAGCCCGCCAAGTCCAGTGTTGTCGAGAGCAGTTCGAGGATGGCCGGGTCTTCGACGACGACCAGGACGTACTGACCGTTGCCGCGGGCGGGCACGGACGCCGCGGCGCTGCTCCCGGACACCCCGCCGACCCCCTCCATTCCATGCACACCGTCCACCTTGTCCATCCCGTGCATCGCATGCACCTCGTTCATGAATAGGCCTCTTCGTGTCATGCGGTCACACGTCATGCGGCCATGCGTCATGCAGTCACGTGTCATGCAGTCACGTGCCACGTGCGGACGGCGCCGGTGGGGCCCCTGGGGTTCCGGAGCCCCTCTCCGCTCAAGCAGTAAGCCGGGAGGGGACGCCCGCGGGCGGCGACGCTCGCGTGCCGTCAGGCAGGACGAGAGGCATCCGTGCTCTCGATGTCGGCTTCGGCGCGGTCGAGGAAGTCGTCGACCATGCGATGGAACAGCGTGGCGAGTTGCCGCAGTTCCTCCGGCGACCAGTCCGCCAGAGCGAACTCCATGCCCTGGCAGCTCGCGATACGGACGCGGTCGACCGCCTCCTGGCCGGCCGGGGTGAGCTGGATGCGCTGGGCACGACGGTCGTCCGGGTCCGGCACGCGGGTCACGTAACCGCCCTTCTCCAACTGCTGCACCTGCCGGGTGACATGAGAGGCCTCCACGCCCAGCCGGACCGCCAACTCGCCGGGGCGCAGGGGCTCGGAGTCGGTGATCTGCCGCAGCAGGGCCACGGCGGCGCGGTCCAGCGACACGCCCGCCAGGGCCATGAGGCGCTCGTGCTGCCGCACTCGGCCGGTCAGATAGACGATGCGGTTGAGGGCGCGCTCGATCTCGATCACGTCCCCCGAGACCGGGGCGGAGTCGAGCGGAGAACCGGGAACGGGGTTGCGCGCGGGTGATGTGGACATGTGGGCCAGTTTACCATCTGCTTGCCTAACTCAAGTAAATTCAATTAGATTGCTTGACTTAAGTAAAGCGTGCGGGTTTCACTGAGAGGCGCGCGGGTCCTGGTCGCCGATCTGAACCACCAAGGCGCCGAGAGACGACTTCACAGCGTCCGAGGCGAGCCTGCGCGGCAGCGCGGCCGGGCCGCCCACACCGCCGCCAAGGATGGTGTCCGGGCCTGATCCCCAGCCCCCTCGACCCCTACATCAGCCTGTCCGGCAAGGTGGCCGCCGACGAGGAACAGGCCGCCGGAGGAATGGTGACTGGCCTGCGGGCCGGTGAGGGCTGGTTACGAGTTCCCCGCCCCTCACGGGGCGCGGTACCGCACCGGAGTCGGCCAAGGCCGGGTAGCCAAGCGGGTGGCAAATCTTGTGTACTTTACACAGACTGTGTATCATGCACAATACATGCGTGGCGCACATTTGGTGTCCTGTCTCCTGCCCCGACCTCAGGCCCAGGCCAGGGCAGGAGACAGGATTTGGGGAAGGATCGGCGGCATGGACAAGCCCACGCACTTGATCGAGTTCGAGGCGATGCTGCTCGGGCGGCACCTCTACCTGAACTCACCCCGGGCCCGGGCAGGCGGCCGCCTCGAGCGCAGTGCCTACATCCTGCTCAGCCGCATCCGCATGGAAGGCCCGATGTCCATCGGGCAGCTCAGCGACGCCTTCGGCCTGGACGCCTCCACCCTCAACCGGCAGACCGCCGCCATGCTGCGCGGTGGGCTGGTCGAGCGCATTCCGGATCCCGACGGCGGCATGGCCCGTAAGTTCCGCATCACCACCGAGGGCGAGCGGCGTCTCGACGCACATCGTACGGAGAGCGTCCAGGCCCTGGAGAATGTGATGGCCGACTGGAATCCCGAGGACGTCGCCGCCTTCGCCGAGTACCTCCAGCGTTTCAACACCGACATCGAGAAGCTCGACGAGCGTCCATGGCCTCGTCCCTGACGGACGGATCCGTGGCCCCGGCCGTGAACAAGTGACAGGCATGTGCCCTGGGCTGCCCTCCTGGAGGATGATCCTCCGGGAGAATGGCGGCCTCAGTCGTTGGCGGAGTGGCGGAGTGGCTGTCGTGGAGGGTGGGCGCGCCGTTGAGCCGGCGAAGGCACGCGGGCCGTGTGCGAAGACAGCGGCCCGGCGGGCGCAGATCGTGCGGGCGGCGCGCGACAGCTTCACCGAGCGCGGTTACGCCGGAGCTTCGTTACGTGACATCGCGGAGCGGACAGGGATCACGCAAGCCGGGCTTCTGCACCACTTCCGCAGCAAGGACGACCTGCTCTGCGCCGTGCTGGCGCAGCGCGAAGCCGAGGAGTGGGAGCAGGGCGTGGCCATGGCCGCCGAGGGCAAGTCCAACGACGAGATCACCGTGGACCTCTTCGTCAGCCCGCTGACCGTACGCACCCACGTCCACCGCGCCATGACGAAGCTCAACGCCCGCGACCGAGCCCAACTCGTGGTCATCGCCTACCAGTCCGGGCTCGTACAGGCCACGCCGCCGCAGTCCTGAACTCGTCCGACTCATGAGATCGCTACGGCCCCTGAGTTCGTACGACCTGCACGGTCGCTCGTCATCCTGCACGCCCTGTCGTAGCCGCCGCGCCCTGTCGTAGCCGCATGGGTATACGTCCATGTCCGAGGTGGTGGGGCCGTGCACGGCCGGCGGAAACGCGCCTGCGCAGCAGCGCGGAAGGGCAGGAGGGCGGAAGGGAGGAAGCCGCTCAGCCCTCTCCACTCAGCCCTCTGCGCCCAGCGACCACCGCGGGACGCTGCCGGAAAGGCGGCACGTGAGGAAGTACAAGGGAATCGGCGGGGTGTACGGCGAGTCGCCCTCGGGGCTGTGGATCAGGCGGGGGCGGTCGGAGCGGGGACCACGAAGCACGCGCGTCCAGGACGGGTCGGCCAGATGGGCGGCGACGGCGTAGCTGGTCGAGGACGGCCAGGCGACGCCTATGTCGGATCCGGAGGGGACGATCCACCACCAGCGCTCGTCGTCGGCGAAGACACACCCCACGCGGGGCAGACAGTTCATGATCCGTTCGCCGTGTTCCCGGGACGTGCCCACGGCGTCGTATCCCGGGCCGCCCAGGCCGGTGCGCAGCTGCGCGGGGACGACCAGGCGAACCGGGTGCTCGTGCGGGAGCGTTACGGACGTACGCGACCGCAGGTCAAGGGCGTGCTGTCGTTCCATGAGGCAGGGACCCTTCGGCCGAGTGGGGGATGGGCCGGGAGAGGTGCGGGGTGGCCGTGAGCCCGTTCGCGGCGGGTTCTTGTGGTTCCGACGCCGGCTCCGACGGCAGTACGGCCCAGACGATGCGCCCGGGTCTGTGCGCGGTGTCTCTTGTCCCCCAGTCGCTGCTGAGCACGCCGACCAGCAGGAGACCGCGGCCTCCCTGGTCGTCGGGGGTCGGCCGGCGAGGGGCGGGGAGCGTCAGTCCGCGGTTCTGGTCCTCGACCTCGATGTGGAGCCGCTCTCCGGCGGTGCGAAGTCTGCACACGATCCACTCACTCTGTGTGTGCGTGAGGGCGTTGGTGACGAGTTCGGAGGTCACCAGGACAGCGCTGTCACATGTCTCGCGGCTCGTGCCCCACTCGCTGAGCAGCTCGCGCACGTTCCGGCGGGCCACACCCACCGACGCGGGGGTCGGGGGCAGGCCGAACACGCATGCCTTGTGGAGGTGTTCGTCCGCCCTGCGGAGGTGTTCGTCTGCGGGCAGTCGGCCCAATGGCTGGGGGAGGGAGGGCGGAGCCATCGCCGTTCGCCTTTCGTCTGCCTTCGCACCGGGAGTCATTCCGGTGCCGGTACCGCTCGGACGCCTCCGCCGCGAGACATACGCATCTCGCCGCGCGCAGCGCGGGGTTGCGGCCTGGTCTCCCCCAACTGGGCCGCATCGCCCCTTCATTCAACGGACCGGGACGATACGACCACTGTGACACCTGCCAACAACACCTCGCAAGCAACAAGTTGAAAATTGCAGAGTGCGAGGTGCATGCTGCCCTCGTCGACGATGATCGTGACAGACTGCGACCTCGAACACCCGCTGTGAGGGGGGTAAGGCGTGACCGCGGAAACCGACTGGGGCGGCGCGCCCTCCGTTCTGCGCATGATCCTCGGCAGACAGCTGGAGGAACTGCGGATCCGGGCCGGTCTGTCGTACGAGCAGGCGGGCGCCGCGATCGGGGTCAGCCACTCCACGATCCGCCGGATGGAAGCCGCCAAGGTGGCCCGCCTCAGGCTCGCGGACGCCGAGAAGCTGCTCCAGGTCTACGGCGTGACGGATCATCAGGAGATCGACGCCTTCCTGAGGTCGGTCCGCGAGGCCAACAAGCGCGGCTGGTGGCACACGTACCGTGACGTACTGCCGGACTGGTTCGCCGCGTATCTGAGCCTGGAGCAGGCTGCGCTCCAGATCCGTGCGTACGAGGCGGAGTTCGTGCACGGGCTGCTGCAGACCGAGGAGTACGCGCGTGCCCTGTTGAGCGCCGGCAATCCGCACGCGTCGGCCGAGGCGACGGACCGCAGGGTCGCGCTGCGGATGCGGCGCCAGGAACTGCTGTCCCGGCCCTCGCCGCCGCGCGTGTGGATCGTGATGGACGAGACGGTCCTGCGGTGGCCGGTCGGCGGCCCCGAGGTGATGCGGGCCCAGATCGACCACCTGATCGCGGTCAACGAACTCCCCCAGGTGACCCTGCAGATCATGCCGTTCCGTAACGGTCCGCATCCGGCCATGCGGGCCGGTGCGTTCCATCTCTTCCGGTTCAGGGCCCCCGAGCTGCCGGACATCGTCTACCTCAGCGGTCTGGTGGGCGCCGTGTATCTCGACAAGGACGACGACGTCGTCGTCTATCGCGAGGCTCTGGACCGGCTGGGCGCGCAGTCCGCGCCCGCCAGAAAGACCGAGGCTCTCCTCGGTGCGATTCGCAAGGAGCTCTGACATGCACCACCACATCCGCAACGGCATACCGTCCCGCGAACTCGGCGGGCAGGGCTGGTACAAGCCGTGGAGCGACGACGCGGGCGGCGCCTGCGTCGAGGCGAAGAAACTCGGCGACGGCCGGGTCGCGCTGCGCCAGTCCACCGATCCCGACGGCCCGGCCCTGGTTTTCACCCCTCACGAGATGACGAGCTTCCTGGCGGGCGTGAAAGCGGGTGATGCGGACTTCTTGCTCTGAGCCGGTCCCTGCTTCTCCGAACACCGCTGCTTCTCTGATCACCGTCTGCTTTCCTGAAAACGCCTGTTGCTCTCAACACCCCTGTTGCTCTCAACACCTCTGCTGCTACCGAGACCATCTGCCGCTCTCCACACAGCCCCGCAGTTCTCAACACCTCTGTTGCTCTCAACACCCCTGTTTTTCCTGAGCGTTCGCTCTGAACCGACGACTTGATGGGAGGGGCGGCTTTGCCCGACAACGGATGGCCGGCCGACCGAATCGACACCGAGAACGCGCACTCGGCGCGCATCTACGACTACATCCTCGGCGGAAAGGACTACTACCCCGCCGACAAAGAAGCGGGCGACGCCATGTCGCGGGAGTGGCCCGCCATGCCGATCCACATGAAGGCCAACCGTGACTGGATGAACCGCGCGGTGGCCTACCTGGCGAAGGAAGCGGGGATGCGCCAGTTCCTGGACATCGGCACGGGCATCCCCACCTCCCCGAACCTCCACGAGATCGCCCAGTCGGTGGCCCCCGAGTCCCGGGTCGTCTACGTCGACAACGACCCGATCGTCCTCACACTCTCCCAGGGCCTCCTGTCCAGCACGCCCGAGGGCAGGACCTCGTACGTCGAGGCGGACATGACCGACCCGGCGACCATCCTGGACGCGCCGGAGATCCGCGAGACCCTCGACCTCAGCAAGCCGGTCGCCCTCACGGTGATCGCGATCGTCCACTTCGTCCTGGACGAGGACGACGCGGTCGGCATCGTCCGCCGCCTCCTTGAGCCCCTCCCCTCGGGCAGCTACCTGGCGATGTCCATCGGCACCGCCGAGTTCGCGCCGGAGGAGGTGGGCAGGGTCGCCCGCGAGTACGCGGCTCGCAACATGCCCATGCGGCTGCGTACGTTCCCGGAGGCCGAGGAGTTCTTCGAGGGCCTCGAACTGGTCGAGCCCGGCATCGTCCAGGTGCACAAATGGCACCCGGACGGCTCGGAGACCGAGCCGATCCGGGACGAGGACATTGCTATGTACGGGGCGGTGGCCCGTAAGCCGTAGCGCTTCGCTGGGGGCCAGGTGATTGTCTGCGGCCCGGTGGGGGCTGGTCGCGCAGTTCCCCGCGCCCCTCGTGGGGGCGCGGGTTACTCGTCGTCTGCGGCTAGTGGTTCGTTCGACGGCGCGACGAGCCGGGCCGTGAGGTCCGGGTCGGCCATCTTCGGGTCGAACGGGAACATGGGGCGGCGGATGCGATGGTGGCCGAGTCTGGCGAGGTCCTGGTCCACGCCGCCCGGAGTGAGCGCCATCTTCCAGTCGGCCGCCATGGTGAAGAGTTCGGGCTCCAGGTAGCCGATCTTGACGATGACGACGTCGGCCGTGCGGGGCGACAACTCCAGGTCGGTGAAGTCGTGTTCGTAGTGGTACGGCTTGCGCAGGGCGGTGAGGATCACGTACACGCTGCCGACCCGCAGCACCGCCTCCGCCTCCGCGTGCGGGTCTCCGTGGCGGATCGCGTGGACCACGCCGGTCATGGTGAGAGGGCCGGCATGCCGGTCGTCGACCTCCGCCCCCGCCGTGACGGTGACGGTCGCTCCCACGCCCGCGCGCACCGCATCCACCACCGCGGCCGGGCCCGGGAGTGAGGCGTAGATGACGGTCGGGCCGGCCGGGTCCTTGAACTCCGGCTGGGACAGCACCCGTTCGAGTCCCCAGGTGACGTCGCCCGCGCCGCCCGCCGTCGGGTTGTCCCCGGTGTCGCTGATGAAGTACGGGCGCCTCTCCGAGGCGGAGGCCAGCGCCTCGTCCAGGCAGCCGTCCAGCGTGTCCGTCGGTGCGACGAACTCGAAGGCGTGCCGCGCCTCCCAGAAGCCCCGCGCCAGACGTTCGGCGCCGGCCACCACCGCCTCCCGCTCGGGGCCCGTGACCACGACCGCGGCCCGGTTGCGCGGCTCGTCCGCCCACGCGTACCCGACCCAGATCGCCGCGTCCGTGACGCCCTCCGTCGCCTCCACCTCCTCGACCGCCGCGTAGACGCTCTTCGCGGGTTCGATGCGGGTCGAGGTCTGCTCGCCGGCCAGGAGTACGGGCACGGGGATCCAGGCCTTGGCCGGGCGCGGTGCGCCGGTCGTCAGGAGGTCCACGAGGTTGCGGGCCGCCCGCTCCTTCGTCTCCATGGCGTCCTCGTGCGGGGCCATGCGGTAACACGTGATCAGGTCGCTCAGGTGAGCCAGTTCGCGCGAGACGTTGCCGTGCAGGTCCATGGAGGTGGACACGATCACGTCCGGGCCGACCGTCTCGCGGACACGGGCCAGCAGGACAGCCTCCGCGTCGTCGACGCCCTCCACCGTCATGGCGCCGTGGATGTCGAACCAGAGGCCGTCAAGGGGCCCCAACTCCGCGAGACGCGCGATGAGTTCATCGGAGAGTTCCGCGTACGCGGCTGCCGTCACCGTGCCGCCGGGCAGCGCCTTGCCGACCAGTGCGCCGTGCCAATCCGCGGCGGCTCTCAGCGGCGCCCCGGGCGCGAGGAAGGGATAGCGGGTCAGTACGTCCGCTCCGCGCTGCGGATGGAAGGCGGCGGCCTCGGTCCGGGCCGGCGAGAATGTCGACGACTCGATGCCGAGCCCGGCGATGGCGATGACGGGGTGCGCTACGGGGGTACGGGGTTGTGGATGTCGTTGGGCCATGACTCCTCGCCTCCTCCTGAGAGCTCGAGAACTATTGGGGCGTGACCGACTGAACCGACTGAAGGGCGTGTGCCAGAGCCCGCTGCAGCGCGAACTGCCCCGCGCCGACGAGCCCCGCGTCGGCGCCGAGGCTCGCCCGCTCGATCACGAGATGCTCGGTGACCAGCGGATGGCAGCCCTCGTACAGCTGGCTGCGGACGGCGGCGACGAACGGTTCGAGCGTGGACAGGAGGCCGCCGAGGTAGACGGCGTCGGGGTTGAAGAAGTTGACGTTCGCGGAGAGGACCATGCCGAGGTACCGGCCGGCCTGGCGCACGGCGCGCGTGGCCTCCGGGTCGGCGTCGGAGGCGAGGCGTACGACGTCCTCGATGGACGCGACGTCGAGGCCGCGCTCGCGCAGGATCCGTACCAGCGCGGCGCCCGAGGCGACCGTCTCCAGGCAGCCGGTGTTGCCGCAGGAGCACGGGATGTCGTGGCCGGCCTCGACGCGTGCGTGGGTGATCTCGCCCGCGGCGCCGGTCGCGCCCCGGTAGAGCCTCCCGTCGGCGATGACCCCGGCGCCGATCGCGGAGCCCATCTTCACCATGATCGACTGGCGGCGCTCGGCGGACTGGACGCTGTGCTCGCCCACGGCCATGCAGTTGGCGTCGTTCTCGATCGCGGCCGGCACACCGAACCGCTCCTCCAGCCAGTCCCTGACGGGGAACCTGTTCCAGCCGGGCATACGGGAGGGGAGCGTCACGACGCCGGGTCCGACGTCCACCGGGCCGGGGAGGCAGAGGCCGACGCCGCGCAGCAACTCCCGGCCGCGTCGCTCGGCAAGGGCCTCCAGGGTCTCGGCGAGCGAGGGCAGCGCCGCCTCGGGTCCCTCCGCCGTCGCGAACGGCACCGTCGAGACCTCGGTGAACCCTCCCCCGGGCAGCACGACACCCACGCGCGCGTGCCGTCCGCCGAGGTCGGCCGCGACGGCGAACCCGTCGCTCCCGCCGAGCCGAAGAACCTTGCGCGGGCGCCCGCCGGTGGAGGACCGGGTGCCCTGCTCGGCGACCAGCCCGTGCGCCACGAGCTGGCTGACCGTGAGCGAGATCGTCGAGGGGGCGGCACCGAGCAGGCCGGCGAGTTCGGTACGCGTGGTCGCCTGCCCGGAGGCGAGGAGTTCGAGGACACGCTCGGCCAGCGCGGAGACGCCGGTGGCACCCCTCCGGTGCGCCGCACTTTTTTCAGACATGGACGAAGTAACTTCCAAGATCGAGGAAAGACCGGGGACTTGAGGCAGGTCGAAAGGGTCGAGGCGACGAGCGTACGTCCGTGGACGCCTCTCTGTACTTTTTCCAGAACAGCAGAAACAGACTTTTTACAGCGACCCGACTGTTTCTTCGAACAGTCGGGTCGTTGACTGGCTCCGCCACGCGCCGTTGTCCATCAGAAGCCCCGTGGCCCTTGTTCACCCTTGAGGAGAGCCATGTCCCCTGCTCGTACGACGCTCGTCGCCGGTGCCGTCGTCTCGGTGGGCACACTGCTGCTCGCGGGCTGCTCCGGGACGAGCGACTCGTCGTCCGCGTCCCCCGACTCCATCAACTACGCACTGCCCGCGAACTTCACCCCGAACTGGATCCTGCCGATCGGCACCGCGGCGCACCTCAACACCAACAACAGGTCCATCGCCGACAGCCTTTGGGAACGGCTCGTCGCGTACGACGGCTCGACCGGCAAGATCGCCTGGAACAAGCAGGCGTCTCTCGCCACCGCCGCCGACTTCGCGTCCGACAGCAAGAGCGTCAACATCACGCTCGGCGACCGGACTTGGAGCGACGGCAAGCCGGTCACCTCACGGGACGTCGAGTTCTGGTTCAACCTCATCAAGGGGAACAAGGCGGAGTGGGCGGGCTACAACCCCGGCAAGGCGCCGGACAACTGGACCTCGTTCAAGACCGTCGACGAGCGCCACTTCACGATCACCTTCGACCAGGCCTACAACTCCGAGTGGATGCTGGCCAACCAGCTGAGCGAGATCACCCCACTGCCGCAGCACGTGTGGGACAAGACCGGCGCGTCCGCGAAGGTGTCCGACGCCGACCGGACCGCCGCCGGCGCCAAGCAGGTGTGGACCTACCTCAACACCGCCGCGAAGAACATCTCCGGCTACGACAAGGACGAGCTGTGGAAGACCATCAACGGCCCGTACTCGGTCACGTCGTTCTCGACGTCCGGCAAGGTCGTGCTCGCCGCCAACAAGAAGTACGACGGCGGTGAGAAGCCGGACATCGCGACCGTGAACCTCCTCCCCTTCACGACGGCGGACGCCCAGAAGAACGCCCTGCGCTCCGGGAGCGTCGACTACGGCTACATCGAGGCGACCGACCTCGACCAGAAGGACAGCTTCACCGCCCAGGGCTACACGGTGAAGCCGTGGTCCGGCTGGGCGATCACGTACATGCCGTACAACTTCAACAACCCCGCCATGGGTGCTGTGTTCAAGCAGCTGTACGCGCGTCAGGCGGTCCAGCGGTCGATCGACCAGACGAGCCTGGCGAAGGTCATCTTCAACGGCACGGCCGTGCCCGGCTACGGTCCCGTCCCGCAGGCGCAGGTCTCGGACTTCGTCTCGCCGACGCAGAAGGACAACCCGTATCCGTTCTCGACCACCGCCGCACGAGAGTTGCTGACCGGCCACGGCTGGACCGAGCAGGGCGGTGTCATGGTCTGCACCGAGCCGGGCAGCGGCGAATCGCAGTGCGGTGAAGGCGTCGCCAAGGGAACGAAGTTCCAGATGCAGGTGCTGTCGCAGTCCGGCTCGACCGTGACCGACAACATGATGAGCGCGATCCAGTCCTCGCTCGAGAAGACCGGCATCAAGTTCTCGATCAAGACCGCACCCGTCAACTCGGTCCTGTCGCAGACCCCGCAGTGCACGTCGGGACAGTCGATCTGCAAGTGGCAGCTCTCGTTCTTCGGAACCGCGGGCAGCTGGTACTTCAACGCCTTCCCGACCGGCGACTCGCTCTTCCAGACCAAGGGCGGCTCGAACTTCGGCAACTACTCCAACCCCGAGGTCGACAAGCTGATCACGGCGTCCACGACATCGACCTCCTCGCAGGCCGTCCAGGACTACAGCGCGGCCGTGGCGAAGGACCTGCCGGTCATCTGGCTCCCGGCACCCGACTACCAGATCTCGGTCGTCAAGAACGGCCTCGGCGGCTTCCCGCAGGACTCGCTCGCCAACTTCCACCCGGCGCAGTGGAAGTGGACCAAGTGAGGACCGGCTGAGACCCAACTCATGGACACCATCCTCTACTTGACCCGACGGGTCCTCCAGGCCCTCGTGGTGATCCTCATCGTCACGGTCGTGGTCTTCTGCCTGCTGCACGCGCTGCCCGGGGGTCCCGCACGCGGGATCCTCGGCCCGCAGGCGACGGCCGAGCAGATCGCGGCGTTCAACCACGAGCAGGGCCTGGACCGTTCGCTCCCCGTCCAGTACGTCTACTACCTGAACACCCTGCTGCACGGCGACCTCGGTACGTCGTACACGCTCAATGCCGCGGTCTCCGAGCTCATCGAGCAACGCCTGCCGAAGACGCTCGTCCTGACCGTGCTGTCCGCGCTCGTCGGGCTCCTGCTCGCGGTCCCG
Organism: Streptomyces sp. 2A115; assembly: GCF_052245575.1. Classification (NCBI taxonomy): domain Bacteria; kingdom Bacillati; phylum Actinomycetota; class Actinomycetes; order Kitasatosporales; family Streptomycetaceae; genus Streptomyces; species Streptomyces sp. 2A115. The sequence continues at coordinate 46,347 of NZ_JBQQCG010000060.1, forward strand.
CTCGGCATGTGGCAGGCGGTCCGGCGCAACAAGCCGGTGGACTACGTCATCACGACGCTGAGCTTCGTCGCGTACTCGACTCCCGTGTACTTCCTCGGACTTGTCCTGGTTCTCGTGTTCACCCAGGTCCTGCGCTGGTTCCCCTCCCAGGCACCGCAGGGCGACACGCTCGGGGACGTGTTCGCGCAGCCCAACGCGCTGGTCCTGCCGGTCGTCGCGGGGGCCGCGTCGATGGTCGCCGTGTTCAGCCGGTACATGCGCGCGGCGACGCTGGAGAACCTCTCGGAGGACTACGTACGGACCGCGCGGGCCGGTGGCTCGCGGCAGAGCGCGATCCTGCGGCGGCACGTCTTCCGCAACTCCCTCACCCCCGTCGTCGCGATGCTCGGCTACTACGTGCCCGTGCTCTTCGGCGGCGCCCTCGTGGTCGAGCAGCTCTTCAACTACCCGGGAATGGGGCTGCTGTTCTGGAGCGCCGCGCAGTCCTCCGACTACCCGGTGCTGCTCGGCTGCGTGCTCGTCATCTCGGTCGCGACCGTCGTCGGCACGCTGCTGGCCGACGTCGTCCAGCGGCTCATCGACCCTCGTGTGAAGGCGGGCCGGACATGAGTGCCGTACTCCAGACCCAGGCGGTCAACGGGGAGTTGGTCACCGGCTACCGCCTCTCCGTGCGGCGGTTCGCGCGGAACCGGCTCGCGGTGGCCGGGCTGGCGGTCGTCGTCCTCTTCCTGCTCTTCTGCTTCGTGGGACCGCTGCTGTACTCGACCGACCAGACTCACACGGACCTCACCCAGGTGAACCTCGCGCCGAACGGAGCGCACTGGCTCGGCACCGACGCGGTCGGGCACGACGAGCTGGGGCGGCTGATGTTCGGCGGGAAGGTGTCGCTGCTCGTCGGTCTCGCGGCCGGGCTCCTCGCGACCGTCATCGGGACGCTGTGGGGCGCGGTCGCCGGGTACGCGGGCGGCTGGGTGGACGCGGTCATGATGCGCGTCGTGGACGCCGGGATCGCCATCCCCGCGCTGTTCATCCTGCTCGTCGTCTCGGCGATCACGTCCCCGGACGCGCTCGGGCTGATCGTCATCCTGGGCCTGGTGTCGTGGCTGGTGCCGTCGCGTCTCGTACGGGCGGAGACGCTCACCCTGAAGAGCCGCGACTACGTGCTGACGCTGCGCGCGATCGGCGGTACGCACAGCCGGGCGATCGGGCGGCACATCCTGCCGAACTCGGTCTCGACCATCGTCGTCGCGGCGACGTTCCAGGTGGCCGACGCGATCCTGCTGGTGGCGTACGTGTCCTATCTCGGCCTTGGTGTCCAGCCGCCCTCGACCGACTGGGGCGGGATGCTGTCGGCCGGGCTCACGGCCGCGTACTCGGGGCGCTGGTGGCTGATCGTTCCGCCGGGTCTCGCGATCATCCTCGTCGTGTGCGCGTTCAACGCGATCGGGGACGGGTTGCGGGACGCGTTCGATGTGAGGGGGCGCGGATGAGCACGAGCATCCTGGAGATCGAGGACCTGGGAGTGACCTTCTCCACGGAGACGGGCGACGTGCCCGCCGTACGCGGGGTCTCGCTCCACGTACGGCCCGGTGAGACGCTGGCGCTGGTCGGCGAGTCCGGGTCCGGGAAGTCGACCGTGGCGCTCGCCGCGATGGGGCTGCTGCCGGGGAACGCGCGTGCGTCCGGCCGTGCCTCGGTCGACGGCACGGACGTCATCGGCACCGCCGAGGCCGAGTTGGCGGGTTTGCGAGGGCGTACGGTCTCGATGGTGTTCCAGGAGCCCGCGACCGCGCTCGATCCGCTGACCCGGATCGGGGCGCAGATCGCGGAGGTCATACGCAACCACCGACCGGTCTCCGCGCGCGATGCCGCAAGGGAAGCGGTCGAACTGCTGGGCCGGGTCGGCATCCCCGAACCGGCGGCACGGGCGTCCGCGTATCCCTTCCAGCTGTCCGGCGGACAGCGGCAGCGTGTCGTCATCGCCATGGCGATCGCGAACGCCCCGAGCCTGCTCATCGCGGACGAGCCGACCACCGCACTCGATGTCACCGTGCAGGCCGAGATCCTCGACCTGCTGCGGGCACTCGCGGCCGATTCCGGGACAGGGGTTCTGCTGGTCACGCACAACATGGGCGTCGTGGCGGACTTCGCCGACCGGGTCGCGGTGATGCTGGAGGGGGAGATCGTGGAGACCGGGTCGGTGGAGGAGGTACTGCTGCGGCCGACGCACGAGTACACCAAGCGGCTGTTGGGGGCGGTGCCTCGGTTGGCTGTCGCGGGGGCGGGGGCGGGGCCGGCTGGAGGGTGCGGGCCGTCCGTGGCTGGTCGCGCAGTTCCCCGCGCCCCTAAGAGGGGCGCCCAGCCGCCCGGTGCCGGGGCCGTGCCGGAACCGGCCGACGCCAAGCCAGTCGGGAGCGGTGACGTCCCGGTCGTCGACCTGCGCGACGTCTCCGTGCGCTTCGGTCGCGGTCGCCGTGCCGTACGGGCCCTTCAGGACGTCTCGCTCACCGTCCGGCCCGGTGAAACCCTCGGCCTCGTGGGCGAGTCCGGGTCCGGCAAGTCGACCGCGGCCCGGGTCGCCCTCGGGCTCGTACCGCCCGCCTCCGGGTCGGTCTCACTGTTCGGCACCGACCTCGGGCGGGCCCGGGGGCACAGGCGTCGAGCCCTGCTGTCCGGCGTCGGCGTGGTCCTGCAGGACCCGGTGGCCTCCCTGGACGCCCGTATGAGCGTGGCGGAGTGCGTCGCCGAACCCCTGCGTGTCCACCGGCGGAGGATGACGGCGGCCGAGCGCCGGGCCCGCGTCGCGGAGGTCCTCGAACTGGTCCGGCTGCCAAGGGAGTTGGCGAACCGCGGGCCGCGTGAGCTGTCCGGCGGTCAGCGGCAGCGGGTGAGCCTCGCCCGGGCTCTGGTGCTGGAACCCCGGCTGCTGGTGGCCGACGAGCCGACCAGCGCCCTCGACGTCAGCGTGCAGCAGACGGTCCTGGAAGTGATCGCCGAGCTCCAGGACGAACTCGGTTTCGCGTGCCTGTTCGTCTCCCACGATCTCGCGGTCGTCCAGCGGTTCGCGGAACGTGTCGTGGTCATGCGGGCCGGACGCGTCGAGGAGGAGGGCACCACCGCGACGACACTCCTGCACCCCGAATCGGAGTACACCCGTCGGCTCATCGCCGCCGTGCCCGTACCCGACCCGGTCCTCCAACGCCTGCGCCGTACGGAACGCCTGGCCGCGCTCGCCGTCGCCGGAACGGAGGCCCGGTCGTGACCGCGACCGAGCCCGGCCCGCCCGCCCCCGAGGTGTTCGCCGGTGTCGACATCGGCGGCACGACCACACAGGCAGTGCTCTGCACGCCCGGACTCACCGTCCTGGACAGCCTGGAGGTGCCCACGCCGGCGGCGGAGGGCGGCGGGGCGATGGTCCGCGCCGCGGTCGACGCACTGGGTGTGCTGCTGGCGCGCGTATCCGTTCGCGGCCGCCCTCCCCGGCTGCTCGCGGCCGGAGTCGGCGCGGCGGGCGTCGTCGACTCCCGCGCCGGACGCATCCTCGTGGCGAGCGACTCCTTCACCGGCTGGGCCGGTTTCGAGGTGACGGCGACGATGGAGGCGGCCCTGGGCGTACCGGTCTTCCTCGACAACGACGTCAACGCGTTCCTCCGCGGCGAGGTGGCCAAAGGTGCCGTCGCGGACGAGCCGCACGTACTCGGGATGACCCTCGGCACCGGAGTCGGCGGCGCGCTGTGGCTGGACGGCGCGCTGTACGACGGCCCGCACGGCGCGGCGGGCGAGATCGGCCACGTCCCGGGCTTCGGGGACCTCCCGTGCACCTGCGGCGGCCGCGGCCATCTGGAGACGCTGGCCTCCGGCCGTTCGATCGGCGCGCGGTACGGCGAGCGGAGCACGGCTGAGCGGAACAGGGCTGAGCGGAGTGGGACGGCGCGAAGCCGTACCGCCGCTACCGCCCGAACCACCCATACCGCCGGCGCCGTCGCCGAGGCGGCCGAGGGGGGCGATCCGGACGCGCTCGCCGTGTTCGAGGCAGCCGGTGCGGCGGTGGCCCGCGCGATCCTGATCACCGCAGGCATGCTGGACGTCACCACCTGCGTGATCGGCGGCGGCGTCAGCCGTGCCTGGGCCCTCCTCGAACCCCCGATCCTGGCCGCGCTCGCCGCCGAGCCCCCCGTGAGCGGGCGCCCGGTCCGGGTCGTACCGACGCGGCTCGGCGGCGCCGCCGTCGCGATCGGCGCCGCGTCCCGCGCACGCACGGAGATCCGGGAGTCCCGGAAGCGCTTCGAGCAGCCCCGCCGACCGCTTCCGGATGGCAGCAACTCGGCCACGGCCAGGAGTGGTTGACCACCCGATCGTCACCTTTCGGCCCAGCCGCAAGATCAAATACGCAATTCCGGCTAAGCGGGTGCTCACTTGACTACCGGGTGTCACACACGATTGGCTCCGGCCAGCGATAGTCAGACAGTCGGTCCGCATCCTGCCGGCCGTCGCGCCGACTTGACGCTGCCCATCCGCTTGCCCGGCCGCACAGCGAGGTGCCGCTCCATCATGAACATTCGTTCCGCACGTCACCTTTCCGTCAGTTCCGCGCGCGGTACGGCCCTGGCCTCCGCCCTCGCCGCCGTCTGTCTGCTCGCGGCCGGCTGCTCCTCCTCGGGCGGGTCGGATTCCGGCAGCGACGCCGCCCCGGCCGGCCAGGCGGACACTCCCCGGCTCAAGGTCGCCCTGATCACCCACAGCGCCCCCGGTGACGCGTTCTGGGAGCTGGTGCAGAAGGGCGCGCAGGCAGCGGCCGCCAAGGACAACATCGAGCTGACGTACACGAACGACCCGACCGCCACGGGCCAGGCGGGCCTGGTGCGGGACGCGGTCGCCGACGGGGTCGACGGCATCGCGGTGACCCTGGCCAAGCCGGACGCGATGAAGAGCGCGATCGCCCAGGCGAGAACCGCGGGCATTCCCGTCGTCGGCCTAAACTCCGGTATCGACGCCTGGCAGTCGGCGGGCCTGCTGGAGTACTTCGGCCAGGACGAAAGCGTCGCGGGCCGGGCCGTCGGCGACAAACTGGACGACTACGACGCCAAGCACGCCCTGTGTGTCATCCACGAGCAGGGCAACGTCGGCCTGGAGGCGCGCTGCGCCGGCGTGAAGAAGACGTTCGGCGGCGACACCGAGAACCTCTACGTGAACGGCGCCGACATCGACGCGGCGACCAAGGCCATCACGGCCAAGGTGCGGCAGGACCCCACCATCGACGAAGTCGTCACGAACGGGGCGACGTTCGCGCTCGCGGCGGTGAAGTCGGTGAAGGAGGCGGGCGGCAAGGCCGAAGTAGCCACCTTCGACCTCAACAAGGACCTGGTCAAGGCCGTGCAGGGCGGAGACGTGCAGTTCGCGGTGGACCAACAGCCCTATCTGCAGGGCTACCTCGCAGTGGACTCGCTCTGGCTCTACAAGACCAACGGCAACCTCAGCGGCGGCGGAGAGGCTCCGGTGCTCACCGGTCCGGCGTTCGTCACCAAGGAGAACGTCGCCGCAGTCGCGAAGTTCGCGGCCAACGGGACGCGCTGATTCGCCGCCCCCAGGTAACGGCGTGACCAAGGTTTCGGGTACTCACTGTGTGTGCGGTCACTTGTACGGATAGCATCCTGCACACTCCTTTGTGCTGTACGGGACACACGGTCACCCGCCGCGCTCGTCCCGAAAACCCCGCCCTCCCCCGCTGACCATCCCCACTCCCTCCCCCTCCCCCCGCTGCCCACTTCCGCTCGCTGATCGCCCTAGGACGACCATGTCTCCATGGAGAGGTTCCCGGCGCCGTCTCGGTTCCATACGACTCTCGCTGATCCTGCTGGCTCTGGTTCCCAGCATCACCCTCGCCGCCATGTGGGGTGTGACGACGATCCAGATGTTCTCCGAGGGGCTGCGGCTGCGGGACCAGACCGAGCTGAGCAAGTCGACCGGAGCCATGGGCACCGACGCGACGCTCGAGCTGCAGCGGGAACGCAGCCTGTCGGCCGTGCTGATGGCCTCCCCCGGCAGCTCCCGGACCGCCCTGGACGAGCAGCGGAAACGTACCGACGAGGAGGTCGCCAAGCTGGTCGGTCAGTCCGACACGATCGAGAAGGCCCCCGAGCGGATCGGCGACCGGATGTACTCGGTCATCGCCGCGATGGGGAGCCTGGAGTACTACCGGGGCCAGGTGGACCACCGCACCAACATGACCGCCGACCAGGCACTGGCCCAGTACACCTCGATCATCGACAACCAGATCCAGGCCTTCCAGGAGCTCTCCCAGGTCGACGACGGGGACCTCACCTCGCAAGCGGGGCCGCTCGTCTTCCTTGAGCGCTCGGCGGAGCTGGTCTCCCAGGAGGACGCCCAGCTGCATCTGTCCTGGCCGTCGGGGCGGGTCGACGAGAAGTCGTGGGACCACTTCACGCAGCTGGTCAACGTACGGCGCTGGCTGGTCCAGGACCAGCTCCAGCCCTCGCTGCGCGGCACGTTGAAGACACAGACCGAGCGGATCCTCGAGGGCCCGGAGTGGAAGGCCGTGGAGACGGTCGAGGACCAGGTGCTCGCGGCCCGGGCCAAGGGCCTCACCGATGACCGGGAGATCGCTCTGCCGAACGCGGGGAAACGTTGGGGCACCGCGCTGGACAAGCTCTCGGACCAGTACACGACCCTGATCCGCCAGGAGACGGCGGCACTGCTCGAACGCACCGACGACAAGGCGCAGGGACTGCTGATCAAGGCGGCCTCGCTGAGCGCCGGCGGACTCGTCGCCCTGTTGGTGTGCGTCATCATGTCGTGGCGCATCACCCGCTCGCTCTCCCGGCGGCTGCGCGGACTGCGCCTCGCCACCCTCAGCCTCGCGGAGGAGCGGCTGCCCGATGTCGTGGCACGGCTCGACCGCGGCGAGACGGTCGACGTGGAGTCCGCCACACCCCCGCTGGACTACGGCCGGGACGAACTCGGCCAGGTGGCCCAGGCGTTCAACACCGCACAGCGCACGGCGGTCCACACGGCGGTGGAGCTCGCCGACACGAGACGCGGCTTCCAGAAGGTGATCCTGGGCATCGCCCGGCAGAGCCAGAACCTGGTCAACCTGCAGCTCAGCAAGCTCGACGCACTGGAACGCGAGCACCAGGACCCGCAGATCCTCAAGGGCCTGTACGAACTGGACTCCAACGCGAGCCAGTTGCGCCGGTACGAGGAGAACCTCGTCATCATCAGCGGCGAGCGGCCCGGGCGCAGCTGGACCAAACCGGTCGCGCTGATCGACATCCTGCGCAGTGCCATCGGCGAGATCGCCGAGTACCAGCGGGTGGAGGTGCAGACCGACGAGGAGGTGTTCCTCACCCCGCCCGCGGTGGCGGACGTCATCCATCTGCTGGCCGAACTCATAGACAACGCGACCGCGTACTCCCCCGCGCCCAGCCCGGTCGGGGTGCGGGCCGGGATGGTGGCCAAGGGTCTGGCCGTCGAGATCGAGGACCGCGGCCTGGGTATGTCCGAGGAGGACTACGCGGCGTTCAACGCCCAGTTGGCGGTGCCCCCGCAGTTCGACGTGGTGGCGCTCGCCGACGACCTGCGGCTCGGCATGTTCGTGATCGCCCGGCTCGCCACCCGGCACGGCATCGCGGTCACGCTGCGCCCCTCGCCGTACGGAGGGACCACCGCGATCGTGCTGCTCCCGCACGAGATCGTGGTGCGGGAGCCCCTCGAAATGCCTTCCGCCGAAACGGAGACGGCGGGTTCGGCGGACTCCGCGGACCAGGAGTCGGCCGGGTCCGCGAAGAACTCCGCCGCCGGTGCCCCCGACCCGGACCGGGGGACCCACGAGCGCTCGCGGGAGGCACAACCCGTCGCCCGGGCGCGGACGGCCGACGCCCTCTCGGCCGCTGTCGCGTCCCGGTCGGCCGCCGCCTCCGGCAAGCCCCACCCGGACCCGGGTGTGCGCGGAGGACTTACTCCGCTGCCCCGCCGCGTGCCGCAGACCAGCCTGGCCGCCGAGCTGCGGGAGGACTCCGAGCCCGCCGAGGCCGACGGCTCCCTGGAGGACTTCACCGCGGAGCGCGCGGCCTCCTCCCTCTCCGGTTTCCAGCGCGGAACGCTCCAGGCGCGTGATGACGCCACGGACGCGGCGGTCACGGACACGACGGTCACGGATACGACGGCCATGGATACGACGTACGACCAAGGGGAAGAAGCCGCACCGGAAGGCGCATCCATCACCTCGACTCCGCCCGCGGACCGCTCATGAAGGACAGAGAAATGACACGCCCCATCCCCGCCACGCACAGCCAGCTCGACCAGCTGCTCACCGGACTGGTGGAACGGGTCGCCGAGGTGAACCACGCCGTCGTGCTCTCCGAGGACGGACTGGTCGTCAGCAGGTCCACGGGCTTCCTGCGCGACGACGCCGAGCGGCTGGCGGCGACCGCGTCCGGCCTGATGAGCCTCAGCAAGGGCGTCAGCATGGACTTCCGCGGCGGCCCCGTGCGCCAGGCGCTCATCGAGATGGCCAACAGCTATCTGATACTCAGCACGGCAGGCCCTGGCGCCCACCTCGCCGTACTCACCAACCAGGGCGCGGACGTCGGCGTGGTCGCGTACCAGATGAACATGCTGGTGAAGAAGATCGGCGAGCACCTCAGCGCGGCACCCCGGGCCGGCATCGCCACCACGGACAACGGCGAGTGAGGTGAACGGAGGCGACGCGGCCGGCCGTCTCGTACGGCCGTTCACGCTGACCGGCGGCCGGACCCGGCCCAGCCGCGCCGACTTCACCCTCATCACGTCGGTCACCGCGGTGGACCCGCCGCCCGACCGGATCGGCCGGCCGCAGCCCGAACACGCGCGGATCCTGCGGTTGTGCGCGAAGCCGGTCGTGGTGGCGGAACTCGCCGCCCAGCTCGATCTGCCGGTGAGCGTGGTCTGCATCATGCTGTGCGACCTGCTGGAAGCGGGCTTGATCACCGCCCACGCCCCGCGCCAGATCTCCCGAACCTCGGACATGGACCTGCTGCAGAAAGTGAGGGACGGCCTTGGTCGGCTCTGACCCCGTCACCCAGGGGATTTCGGCACCCGACACGGTCAAGATCCTGATCGCCGGAGGGTTCGGCGTCGGCAAGACGACCATGGTCGGGTCGGTCAGTGAAATCGTTCCGCTGCGCACCGAGGAATCGCTGACCTCGGCCGGTCTGGGCGTCGACGACCTCCACGGCATACCGGAGAAGCACGCCACGACCGTGGCCCTGGACTTCGGCCGGATCACGCTCAGCCAGGAACTGATCCTCTACCTCTTCGGCACGCCCGGACAGCAGCGGTTCTGGTTCATGTGGAACGACCTCGCCATCGGCGCCCTGGGTGCCGTGGTCCTCATCGACGTACGCAGGCCTGAGTCCAGCTTCGCCGCCATCGACTTCTTCGAGCGGCGGGACATCCCGTTCGTCGTCGGCGTCAACGGCTTCCACGGCCAGCATCCGTACGACCCCGAGGAGATCCGCGACTCCCTGGCCCTGCCGGAAGGGACCCCCGTCCTCCTCTGCGACGCCCGGGACCGCGAGTCGTGCCGGGACGTACTGATCGCCCTGATCGACCAGTTGATCGCCACCTCCGCCCAGAGCAACGGAAGCGGCGGATCCAACGGGAGCCTGTGACGCTCACAACCGTTCGGGATCAGCGGCGAGTTCGGTAGGCCATTGGCTCGGGTCCGCGCTGTCAGTGCCGAGTGCTTGTATGCGCACCATGACTTCATCGACATCGTCGGTATTTCCCGCTCCGCCCAGGCGAGTTCAGCGGCCGGACGTCACCGTCATGCAGCGCACCACCGCCGATGAGCTGGCCGGCATCCAACGGCTCTGGCCGTCGTTCGAGCAGCTGGTCGGGGTACGCGGACGCAAGATTTACGCGCGGATCGACGAGCAGCGGAACACCTACACGGTCTGCACACCGATCAAGGAGAACGACAGCCCGGACAGCCTCGGCCTGAGCGTGGGCACCTTGGCCGGCGGCTGGTACCTGCGCGGGCTGCTCGTCGGCGAGCCTCCCCAGGTCTACGGGCTCATCGCCGACGGGATGGCCGAGCTGCAGTCGATGTCGCCGGCCGACGAGCTCCGCCCCCTGGTCGAGTTCTACCGCCGGCACGACCGGATCGAGCTGTGGCTGCCGATCCGGCCGTGACGGACTCGGGGTCGTGGAAGCGCGCGCCGGCAACTGCCGGGTCCGGGCCCGACTCACGGTGTCAGTACGACCTTTCCGGCGACGGTCCCCGACTCGGCCAGCCGTAGGGCGTCCGCGACCCGGGCGAGCGGCAACTGGGCCGCGACCTGGGCGGTGACCTCGCCGCGCTGCAATGCCGCGAAGACCTGGGTGAGATCGGCGCGCAGGCGGGCCCGGAAGCGGTCCTTGCCGAAGGCGCTTCCGGCCCAGACGTTGAAGAAGTACGCGCGCCGGCCGTTGGGCAGGCTGTTCCACAGCCAAACCCGGCCCAGGATCTTCATGACGGGCCACTGCTTGGAGCCGGAGTCGTCGCGGGTGGCGGCGCTGCCGTAGGAGACGAGCGTGCCGCCGGGCGCGAGGAGCCGCCAGGAGTCGGTCACACTGCGCCCGCCGACGTGGTCGAAGACGGCGTCCACACCACCGGGTACGAGTTCCCGGACCCGGGCGGGGATGTCCTCGGTGCGGTAGTCGATCGGGGTGACGCCCTGCCGGCGCAGCGCGTCGTGGTGGCGGGCGGAGGCCGTGCCGATCACCCGGACGCCCGCCGTTCGCGCCAGTTGGACCAGCAGGGTGCCCACGCCGCCGTTCGCGCCGTGGACGAGGATCGTCTGCCCGGCCCGCACACGTGCCTTGCGGTGCAGCATCTGCCACGCGGTGATGCCGTTGACCACCGCGGTCTCCGCTTCCGCCGCACCGACGCCGTCCGGCACCGGCACCACGTCGGCCGCGTCCAGGGCCACATGGCTGGCCCATCCGCCGGTCTTGGTCAACGCGGCCACTCGCCTGCCGACGAGGCCGGGGTCCACGCCTTCGCCGGCCGTGAGCACCGTACCGACCAGGTCGTAGCCCGGAACGAAGGGGAAGGGCGGCTGGTCGTAGTAGCGGCCGCGACGCATCTGCTGCTCGGCGAACGAGACACCGGTCGCCTCCATGGCGACGACGACCTGGCCCGCGGCCGGCGCGGGGACGGCCCCGTACCGAAGTTCGAGCCCCTCCGGCTCGACCTTGCCCGGAAGGACCACCTCGACGAGCTCCGCAGTACCCATGACTACCTCCATCAGTGATGCGCCAACTTGTTCGTTAGAAGCTGTAACTACAGTGACTGATATTCGCGAAGATGTCAAGCAATTCCTGTAGGGCCACGCACGAGTGAGACCCTCTAACCACCCTGCCACCCTGTCTCCCGAGCCACTCGGACACATCACCTCCCCACCGGCACGGGGTCATTCCCGGCATGCCGCGTCTATCCTCGGGAGGCATGGAGGGGGCTTCGGGCACGGACGGATCCGGTGAACTGCCGGACTCCAGCGCGTCGTTCGGGCCACTCGTCGTCGCCCCGCCGTTCCTGCGGGCCGCACAGGTCGAGCTCCCCGAGGAGAAACCCGACCCGACCCTGCTGCCCACCATCACGCTGCTGGAGCGCGCGGTGTCCCGCGGCAGCGACCCGGACGAGCTCCCGCTGCCGCAGGACCAGCTCCTCGCGGGGCAGTACAAGCTGATCCGAAAGCTCGGCTACGGAGGGATGGGCGAGGTCTACCTGGCGCTCGACACCAAGGTCGACAACCGCGAGGTCGCCATCAAGATCGTGCACCCCGAGCAGGCGGCGGTCGCGGCGGGCGCCCTGGCCCAGGAGCGGCGGGCCCTGGTCGACCTCAGCCACGGCGACATCATCCGCGTCTTCAACTACGGACATCACCCTCATCCCAAGGTCGGGGACTTCCTCGTCCTCCAGTACGTGGACGGGCTGACGCTGGAGGAGGTACGGGCCCGCGCCCAGGTGAACCCGGCCGAATTCGGCGGCGGCCGCTTCCACGAGTTCGTACTCGCCTACGGGGTGCGGATCCTGGCCGCGCTCGGGTATCTGCACGCCGACCGGCCCAGCAAGGTCTACGGCGACCTCAAACCGGACAACGTCATGCACGACGGCACCACGACGAAGATCATCGACGTGGGGAGCGTCCGCGCGGCCGGCCTCCCCGGTCACGCCACGGAGGGCTTTCGCGCTCCGACCGTCGGTCCGAACGGCGAATCCACCGGCCAGGACGACCTGTTCAGCCTGGGCGAGACGCTGCGGCGGCTGAGCGGGCTGGGGGAATCGCCGGCGGATCTGGCGGAGCTGGGCTGCCTGGACGTACTCAGCCGGCTCGGCACACCGGACGGCCCCGGCGCTCCCGGGTTCCCGAAAGCCGACCTGATGACGGCGCCCGCTCCCCGCGGAGTCGGCCTCTTGTCGCTCGCCCGAGTGCTGCACCGCGCGACCCGGAGCGAACGGGCCGGGCGGTTCGCCACCGCGCGGGAGATGGAGGAGCAACTACGGGGAGTTTTCCGGGAATTACGGTCGCTGCGGACCGGGATGGAGACGTTCGAACCGTCGCCGCTCTTCCTCCAGTCGTCGTACGCGCTCGACGGGGCGCTCGGGTCCGCGCCGCCCCTCGCACGGTGGGCCGCGCCGGACGCCCCCGCACCGTACGCGCCACCGTCGCCCGCCGAGGTCGCGCAGCGGCTGCCCGTCCCGCGGCCCGACCCGCACGACGAGCACCACGCACAGCTGAGCAGGCTGGCCGACGCCGCTCCGGAGGCGCTGCTGCAGCACACCGGGGACTGGCAGGACTCGCCGGAGGTCCATCTGCTGCGCTGCCGCCTGCGGTTGAGGATCCCCGGCGGCCGGACCGAAGCCGCCGAGCGGGAACTGCGGTCCGCGCAGGCGCTGATCGGACCCGAGCGCGCCCCGTACGACTGGCGGCTCGACTGGCACCGCGGGCTGCTCTCGCTCGCCCGGGACCAAGTGGCCACGGCTCGGGACCACTTCGACCGGGTGTTCGCGGCGATCCCGGGCGAGTACGCGCCGAAGCTCGCCCTCGGCCACTGCGCCGAGCACCTGGACAGCTGGCACGAGGCGCTCACGTTCTACGAGGCCGTGCGGCTGCGCAACCCGTCGCTTGGCAGCGCGGCGTTCGGTGCGGTGCGGGCGCGCCTCGCGCTGCGCGGCGAGAGGGCGTGGGACGACGCCGTGCGGGCGCTCGACGCGGTGCCTCAGCACTCGCGGCATCGAACCGCGGCGCGTACGGCCGCTGTTCGTATCGGAGTCGAGCATGTGCGCACCGCCGAGCGCCCGTACGAGACGGCGGAGCGGCTCCGCGAGGTGCTGGAGCGGCTGACCCGGCTCTTCCACGCGCACGGGCTCACGGACGAGCAGGCCCGGGTCCGTATGACGGCGGAGGTGTGGGAGGCCGTGCGGGACGCGCTCGCACGGGGCGCCGTCGACGAAGCGGGCCTGGACGCGCTGGCCGCGGGAGCCGACGTACGGCTCGGCCTCCCGTCCGACGAGCCCGGCCTCCGCAAGGACCTGTCCCGCCTCTACCTCGCCCTCGCCCACCAGGCCGCCCGTTCCACCGATCCCGAGGACGCGGCCGTCGCCGAGACCCTGCTGGACCGCGCCTACGAGGTCCGCCCGCCCGCCTTCCGACACCACAGGGACAGCCCATGGCTCGGAAAGAGACTCACGACCTGGCTCCGGACGATCGCCCATACGCCGTCGCCCGGGAAGAGCGCCGACACGTCGCCGCCGGGGAGGAACGCGTCGCCGGAGACGAACACCCGGACGGCCCGCGAGTGAGACGAGCCGGGTGGCCGCGGCGCACGGCCCGCGGTGCACGTGCGCCTGCGCCTGCGCCTGCGGAGGCCGATGCCCCGCGGCCCTCACGTCTCCCGCGCGGTGCCCGGGCCGCACGCGCCGTCGCCGCCGAACTCGCCCGCCGCGTCTGGCGCTACGCGTGGCCGTCGACGGCCGGCCGTCGCAACCGCGGGTATCTGCGGGACCGGCTCGTCGCGCTGCCGTTGCTCGCCGTCGTGGCCTTCGGGGCGTTCGGGTGGGCCTACGCGGGTGTGCGGGGCGACTCCGCGGATATGCGGGACCGGCTGGCGCCCGCACTGGTCGATCTGGCGAACGCCAAGGCGTCGCTGTTCATCGCGCAGGGCGAGGCCGAGGAGAACCTGGCCGACGGGCGGGCGGCGGAGCTCAGTGGGCTCAGCGAGCGGTACCGGACCCGGGTGGCGCGGGCGACCCAGAGCCTGAACCAGGTCACGCGCGGCGGAGCGCTGACCGTGGCCGAGGAGCAGGAGCTGCGTGTGGTGTCCGCGCTGGTCGTGGACTACACGGGGTGGATCGGCCAGGCCCAGGGACACGCGACCGACCCGGTCCTGCGGGACGCCGAGCTCACGTACGCGCGCAGCATGCTCTGCTCGGCCCCGGTCGCCGCCGCGCACAGCGGGGACCGTTACCCGCCGTGCCGGCCCACGACCGGCTCCGGCGCGACCTCGATCGTGGACCGGGTGTCGGGCCTTGAGCAGCGGCTGCGCGAACGGCTGGCGGACCGGGCCGCCTGGGGCGGTGGCGTGCTCGCCGCCGCTGTCGTCTCCGGGCTCGCCCTCGTACTGCTCGCCGCCGGACTCCGGCGGACCGTGTCCTTCCTGCGCCGCCGCTTCCGGATCCGGCTCAGCATCCCGCTCACGGCCGCCGCCCTGCCTCTGCTCGCCGTTCCGCTCCTGACGACCGACGCGCTGCTCGCACGGCAAGCGCAGGCGGAGGCCGTCCCCGTGGCGGACGCGCTCGCCGAGCGAACCTCCCCCGAAACGGAGACGGTCGTCGAGGAGCGCCCCTTCGACGGCCCGGATCCGCGGGCCATCGAGGTGCTGGAGGACCGGATCGACGACGGTCTGTCCGACGGCCGACTCGCCTTCCTTGACGGGGTCGCCCCCTTCGTGTTCCCCGCGGGCCTGGTCAGCGCGGGCCTCGTCGGCGGCGCGCTGCACGCCTACCGCCGCGAGTACCTGGTGGTCGCCCGCCCGGGAGCCGTCTCATGAGCCGTTGTACGAGCCGTCGCGCGAGCCTTCGGGTGAGCCATGTCCCGCGCGCCATGAGCCGTGTCCCGCGCGCCCTGCTCGCGGTCTGCCTGCTCCCCCTCCTCCTCTCCGGCTGCACGTCGGACGACCCCGACCCGCTCGTCGTGCTGGGCCCGTGGACCGGCAAGGAGGGCGAGGCCTTCGAGGCCGCACTCGAAGGCCTCGACGACGGGACCGGCAGGACGTACACGTACGAAGGCACCCGCTCACTGCGCGAGACGCTCGTCTCGCAACTGGAGGCGGACGCCCCGCCGGACGTGGCGATCCTCAACAGCATCGGCGAACTCACCGAGTACGCCCGCCGCGACCAGCTGAAGCCCCTCGCCGAGGAGACCGCCGAGCGCGCGTACCCGCCGTGGGCGCCGACACTGCTCGTGGACGGCAAACGCCGTACGTACTGGGTGCCGTTGAAGGTCGACCTGAAGAGCCTGGTGTGGAGCAAGAAGGACACCCCGAGCAACACGAGCGACGACCCGACGTGGTGCGTGGGGCTCGCCTCGCAGGCCACCTCTGGCTGGCCCGGCACCGACTGGATCGAGGACATCCTGCTCCACCAGGCGGGCCCGGCCCTCTACGCGGAGTGGGCCACGAGCCGCCTGAGCTGGCGCGACCCGGCCGTCCGGCGGGCCTGGACAACCTGGGCACGGCTGCTCGGCGACCGCTCCGAGGCGTCGATCGAGCAGTCCCTGACCACCTCGTACGAGGGCGCGTCCGGACCCGACAAACCGCGCGGCCTACTGGACTCCCCCGGCTTCGGCGGCTGCACGCACGAACACCAGAGTGCCTTCATCCGGTACGTGTACGCGGGCGACGACGTCCGCGTGGAGCCGTCGGCCCGGTTCCTGGGCGGGCGGGCCGAGTACCGCGACGCGTTCGAGGTCGCGGGCGACATGGCCGCCGTCTTCAGCGACGACCCGGCGGCCCAGGAACTGGTGGAACGGCTGTCGAGCCCGACCGGACGGGAGCGCTGGCGGGCGAAGGCGGACCCCGCGGTACGCCCCCTGTTCCCGAACACGACCGGCCCGGCGCCCACGGTGCCCGGGAACCCCACCGAGCAGGAGATCGACGCCCTGCTCAACTCGCACGCCCGCACCCTCTGCTTCGACGCCTCGGACGTGATGCCGCCCGAACTCCGGGACGCCTTCCACCGCGCGGTCCTCGAGTTCTTCGGAGACCCCACGGAGCAGCATCTCGCCTCGCTGCTCCAGCAGTTGGACACCGTACGCGTCCAGGTGAACGCGGAGTCGGCCGGCGACCGCTCGTTCCGGCCACCGGAGGGTATCTGCGCGGGCCCGGGCGGGTGAGCGGGCCTGGCCGGGGGGCCTCCGGGGGCTGTCCGGGGAGCCGTCCGGTGGAAGAAGGCAGGGTCGGCGCCGCGGTCCCCACCGGTCCCTCGGGTCGAAGAAGCTCGGCCAGCCCTCCGCTCCAGGGACTTTTCAGAGACTTTCAGCGCGGTCCGAGGTACTTCCGAGGGATTTTTCACCGCCTGACGCAGCAAGTCCCCGAAGGATCGGAAAGAGCATCCGTCCCCGATCAGAGGCCCTTTCCCAGGTATAGCCGCAGGTAGCGGCAGACGAGTCGGGCTGTACGCCGGATACCGTACTGCCCGCCCCCGTCAGCTTGCCGAGAAGACGGAAGACGCCTCTCCAGCACAGCCCGACCGAACCTCAGCCCTCGTCCGGCGTCAGCCGCAGCGAGATCGAGTTGATGCAGTACCGCTGGTCGGTCGGGGTCGGATACCCCTCCCCCTCGAACACATGCCCAAGATGCGAACCGCACCGAGCACACCGCACCTCGGTCCGCACCATCCCGTGCGACCGGTCCTGGATCAGCTCGACCGCGTCGGTGTCCTTCGGGTCGAAGAAGCTCGGCCACCCGCAGTGCGACTCGAACTTCTCCGTGGAGGTGAAGAGTTCGGCGCCGCAGGCACGGCAGGAGTAGACGCCTTTGGTCTTGGTGTCGGTGTACTCACCGGTGAACGCCGGCTCCGTGCCGGCCTTGCGCAGGACCGCGTACTCCCCCGGGGTCAGCTCCGCGCGCCACTGCTCGTCCGGCTTTTCGATGTCGTACGACATGAAGCTCAACCCCTCACAACAGGTACGGCTACTTCGACAGGCGGGCCAGGATCTCGGGGCCGAGGTCCGTCACATCGCCCGCGCCCATGGTGAGAACGAGATCACCCGGCTTGGCCATTCCCGCGACGACCGCGGGGACGTCCGCCTTGTCGTGGACGTGCGTCACATCGGCGCCCGCCGCCCGCGCCGCGTCGATGATCAGCGCGCTCGTCACGCCGGGAATCGCGTCCTCGCGGGCCGGGTAGATGTCGAGGACCACCGAGGCGTTCGCGAGAGCCAGGGACTGGCCCATCTCGACACCCAGCTCCTGGGTGCGCGAGAAGAGGTGGGGCTGGAAGACGACCAGGATCCGGGAGTCACCCGCGGCCGCCCGCATCGCGTCCAGGTCGGCGGTCATCTCCGTGGGGTGGTGCGCGTACGAGTCGATGACCTGGACGCCCGCCGCCTCGCCCTTCAGCTGGAGTCGGCGCTTCACGCCCGTGTACGACGCCAGGGCCGGCGCCAGCTCGGCCGCCGGGATGCCGAGCGCCACACCCGCCGCCAGCGCCGCCACCGCGTTGTGCGCGTAGTGGCGGCCGGGGACCGACACCGCGAAGGTCAGTGAGGAGCCGTCAAGCAGGACCGTGACCTCGCTCTTCAGGCCCTGGGGGACGACGGACACCACACGGACGTCCGCGTCCTCCGATTCGCCGTACGTCACCACACGTACGGCAGCGGCGATGAGGCGACGCGTCAGCTCCCGCGCGCCCTCGTGGTCCGACGAGATCACCAGCGTGCCGCCCTCGGTGATCCGGTCCGCGAACGTCTCGAAGGACTCGTAGATCTCTTCCATGGACGCGTAGTTGGCGTGGTGGTCCAGCTCCACGTTGAGCACGATCGCCACCTCGGGCGCGTACTTGTGGAAGCTGCGGTCCGACTCGTCGGCCTCGGCCACGAAGATGTCGCCCTCGCCGTGCAGGGCGTTGGAGCCGGGGGCGTCGAGGTCGCCGCCGATCGCGTACGAGGGGTCGAGGCCCAGGGTCGACAGCGACACCGCCAGCATGGACGTCGTCGTCGTCTTGCCGTGGGTGCCGGCGACCGCGACCGGGCGCAGTCCGTCCATCAGGCGGGCCAGGGCGTCCGAGCGGTGGACGACGGGGATGCCGAGTTCGGCGGCGCGGGCCAGCTCCGGGTTGTCCGCGCGGATCGCCGAGGAGACGACGACACACGTGGCGTCGGACGCCAGGTGGTCCGCCGCGTGTCCGATGTGGACGGTCGCGCCGAGCGCGCGCAGGGCCTCGGCGGTCCCGGACTCCTTCGCGTCGCTGCCCGACACCTTGGCCCCGCGCTGCGCGAGGATCTTCGCGATGCCCGACATTCCGGCGCCGCCGATGCCGATGAAGTGCGGTCGGTCCATGGCGGTAGGAAGGCCGGGTGCCATGCGTGTGTCTCCCAAGAAGTGTTACGGATCCGGAAGAAGTGTCACGTCCTCCGGCGCCGGAGGCGCGGGCCCAAGCCTATGCCTTGCTGTGCGAGAAGAGTTTCAGTACCGGTACGCCCACCTTGTGGCGGGCCCGGGAGGCCCAGTCGCGGTGGAAGAACTCCTCCACGTAGTGGGGGTCGGTCAGCACGATGACCTCGTCGGCCTGGATCTCGTCGACCAGGGACTTGAGCGCGTCCAGCGGGTGGTCCTCGATGAGCCGGCCCTCCGCGTCGTTGCCGGACGAGCGCAGGGCCACCAGCGACACTTCGAGCGCCCGCTGCCCCTGCCCGATCGCCTCCTCGCCCTCCGGCGTCTCGCCCTCGCGGACCGCCTCGTCCAGCTCGCCGAGCGCGACGTCGTCGATGGCCCGCAGCAGCCGGTCGGCCTGCTCACCACGGGGCTGGAGCAGCACATGGAAGGCGACCTGCTCGTCGCCGTGCAAGGTGGTGACGAACTCCACATCGGCGGACGTCAGGGCCTTCTCGATCATCAATACGCTTGTGAACACGACAGGCGCCCTTCTCATCCGTGGGCCGTCAGTAGGCCCCTGCGGAAACCATCCTGCCCCGTGACAGCACGGGGACTGCGAGATTTAGTGTGCCCAGCGAAAGCTGAACGGAACGGGTGATTCCGCCCGCCTACGTGTCAGATCCGACGGTAGCGGCTGAAGAGGAACCCGGCCTCCTCCAGCAGCGACATCAGCTCGAACCGGCTGGGCACCGCCACCGCCGGGCCGCCCGCGATGCGCTGCGCGTCTCCCGCGGTGAGCATCGGGGACACCGTCAGACACAGTTCGTCGAGGACTCCGGCCGCGACCAGCTGGCCGAGCAGCCGGGGCCCGCCCTCGGTCAGCAGGCGGCGCATACCGAGGTCGGCGAGGGCGCGTACGGCCCGTGCGGGGTCCACGCCCACGCCGTCCCCGGCGATGACGACCCGCGCGCCCGCCTTCTCGGCGGTGGCGATCTTGTCGGGGGCCGCGGCGGCCCCGGTGAGCACCAGCGTGGGCACCAGGGGCGAGGTGAAGAGCGGGAGCGAGAAGTCCAGGTCGAGGCTGGCGGTCACGACGGCGATCGCGGGCGCCGGGCCCTGCCCCGCCGCCTCCCGGAGCGCTGCGAACTCCTCACGCGCGCGTGCCGGGCGGTAACCCTCCTGGCGCACTGTCTCCGCACCGACCACCACCACGTCCGCGAGCCCCCGCAGCGTGCCGAAGATACGCATGTCGGCGGCGCCGGAGATGGGCTGCGAACGCCCCTCGTGCTGGCCGGCGCCGTCGAGCGTGGAGACCATGTTGGCCCGCAGCCAGGGCCCGCCCGCTGAGGGCACCGAGGGATAGGCGTACACCTCGGCCAGTTCGTCCAGCCCCCACTCCCGGTCCGCCCCCGCTGTATCGGGGGCCCCGTCCGGGGTCCGGGCCGCTGTCTCGTCCGTCACAGGGAACAGGCGTCGCATATCGTGCAGTGTGGCACGGCCCGTAGAGTGGGTGACCGTGTCCACCTCCACCACCGCCTCCGGATTCGGCCCGATAGCCGATGCGGCCCCGCTGTCCCTGTGCGCCCGTGAGCCGCACGTTCCCGCGGACCGGCTGGTCGCCGAGATGGTGCCGCCGCCGCGGTTCGACTCGGTCCGCTTCGATACGTACATTCCGGACCCGAACCAGCCCAGCCAGACCGAGGCCGTGCGCGTCCTGGACGGCTTCGCGGCGGGGCTCGGAGGGGCGCACGCCACGGGTTCCGGGAAGACGGGCGGGCGCGGTTTCTTCGGGTTCGGCAAGAAGTCCGCGAAGGCTCCCACCGGCCCCCGCGGGGTCTACCTCGACGGCGGGTACGGCGTCGGCAAGACGCACCTGCTCGCCTCCCTGTGGCACGCGACCCCGGCGGAGCCCTCCCTCAAGGCATTCGGCACGTTCGTGGAGCTGACGAACCTGGTCGGCGCGCTCGGTTTCCAGAAGACCGTGCAGACGCTCGGCGGCCACCGGCTGCTCTGCATCGACGAGTTCGAGCTCGACGATCCCGGCGACACCGTCCTCGTGTCCAGTCTGCTCCGCAAGCTGGTCGACGCGGGCGTGGCGCTCGCGGCGACCTCCAACACGCTGCCGGGCAAGCTCGGCGAGGGCCGCTTCGCGTCGGTCGACTTCCTGCGCGAGATCCAGGGCCTGTCGGCGCACTTCCGCGCGCTGCGCATCGACGGCGAGGACTACCGCCACCGCGGGCTGCCCGAGACTCCGCCGCCGTACTCCGACGAGCAGGTCACCAAGGCCGCGTACGCCACCCCGGGCGCCTCCCTCGACGACTTCCCGCATCTGCTCGACCACTTGGCCCGGGTCCACCCCAGCCGGTACGGCGCGCTGACCGACGGGATCGAGGCGGTCTGCCTCACCGACGTGCGGCCGGTGCCGGACCAGTCGACCGCGCTGCGGCTCGTCGTCCTCGCCGACCGTCTGTACGACCGCGAAGTGCCGGTGCTCGCCTCGGGGCAGCCCTTCGACCGGCTCTTCAGCGAGGAGATGCTGGGCGGGGGATACCGCAAGAAGTACTTCCGCGCGATTTCCCGGCTCACCGCGCTGGCGCGGGACGCGAAGTCCCTGGTGAAGGACTGACCGGTTCCGGTGACCCATGTCACGGACTGACCGCCGGTAACGCCGCTTCTCAGCCCCTTTCGGGCCCTCTTCAGGTTGTCTTCAGCCCTCTTCAGGATCTCTTCAGGGTGAAACGTTAAGTTAACCCTGCAAACAAGTTGCCGCGTTAACTTGGTTGTTGACGTGAAGAGCCTTGACCGGAAGATGGCCGAGAGGGGGCACATGTTACGAGGCACGACGGCCCGGACGACGCTTGCCGTTCTCGCCGCCGTCCTACTGGCCCTACAGCTCCTTGCCCCCACTGCGACGTTCGCTTCCGCGCACACACCCGATGTCTCCGTGACCAAGGGTGAATCCGAGTTCGTCACCTGCGGCGAGACCCTGCACTCGGGGAGCCCGGCCGGTCCCCTGCGGACACAGGACCGGAATCGCGTCTCGGACCACGTTCCCCAGTCATCCGCGCGTCCTTTGCTGTGCAAGGACCCCGCGGCCCACCACGAGGATCCGTCGCACATAGCGGCCGCCGCGTCGCACCACCGTACGACGAGATCCTCAACGGCTCACTCCACAGCGGCGCTCCAGGTCTTTCGATGCTGAACTGACCCCGGGAACGCCAGGACATCGACCAACCCTCACCACGCCACGTCCGCCGAGCGCGTCGACGTGGGGTCATGTCGCCGTACCCGCATGCGCTCCGTTTTGTACACCGACGCGCCGCCCTCACAGGCGCGCCAGGAGGAACTGACACATGCAGCCCCTCATCGATCACGCACGCTCCTTCCACGAGCAGTCAGCCGCTCGCCCGGAGGAGTTCGCCCGCCTCGCCGAAGGCCAGTCCCCGCAGGTCCTGTTCATCACCTGCTCCGACTCGCGGGTCGTCCCGGCCCTCATCACCGGAGCCCGGCCCGGTGAACTCTTCGAGCTCCGCACCGCGGGCAACATCGTCCCCCCATACGTCTCCGAGCAGCCCACCAGCGAGGCAGCCACCATCGAGTACGCGGTGGAGGTGCTCGGCGTCACAGACATAGTCGTCTGCGGCCACTCCCACTGCGGTGCCGTCGGAGCGCT
This sequence comes from Streptomyces sp. 2A115, assembly GCF_052245575.1. Lineage (NCBI taxonomy): Bacteria > Bacillati > Actinomycetota > Actinomycetes > Kitasatosporales > Streptomycetaceae > Streptomyces > Streptomyces sp. 2A115. The sequence goes on from NZ_JBQQCG010000060.1 coordinate 68,659, forward strand.
GGTGCGCGGCGACGACCTGACCGCCGTACCCGCCGTACGCGACTGGCTGACCCACTCGACTCCCCGCCCCGAAGGGGTCATTGAGGACCCGGCCGTCACCCAGGGCGTACAGAGCCACATACTCACGCAACTGCTGCGACTCCGCTCGTACCCGTGCGTCGAAAAGCGCCTGGCCGAGGGTCAACTTCGTGTGCGCGGCTGGTTCTACGAGGTGCACACCGGCTCCGTACTCGCACATGATGTGCGGTCCGACTCCTTCGAGGAACTGTGAACAGCGCGATGAGCACCACCACAAGCAACCGAATGAAGTTCCCCTACCTGAAGCAGGACTTCGCCGCCTCGCTCGTCGTCTTCCTCGTCGCCCTGCCACTGTGCGTGGGCGTCGCCGTGGCCTCCGGCGTACCCGCCGAACTGGGCCTGATCACCGGCATCGTGGGCGGTCTCGTCACCGGCCTGATGCGCGGCAGCAGCCTTCAGGTCTCGGGTCCGGCGGCGGGCCTGACCGTGCTGGTCTTCGAGGCCGTGCGCGAGTACGGACTGCCCGTGCTCGGAGTCATCGTGCTGGCCACGGGCCTCATCCAACTCCTCATGGGCGCCCTGAAGTTGGGGCGCTACTTCCGGGCCATCTCGGTGGCCGTCGTCGAGGGCATGCTGGCCGGCATCGGCCTCGTCCTGATCGCGGGACAGCTCTACTCGGTGGCGGGCATGGAGGCCCCGGCCGCGGGTCTGGACAAGCTGACCGGGCTGCCGGGGCTGGTCGCCGACTCCGCCGGGTCCACCGAGGCACTGGCCTCGTTCGGGCTCGGTGCGGGCACCATCGCCGTACTCGTACTGTGGAGGCACCTGCCGAAGCAGGCGCGTACGGTGCCGGGGGCGCTCGGCGCGGTCGCGCTGGCCACGCTCGTGACGCCGGCGTTCGGCCTGCCGGTGGCGACCGTCGAGGTGCGGGGACTGCTCGGTTCGATCCAGTTGCCGGGGCTCGAGGCCGTCGGCGAGCTGGCGAGTGTGGGCGTGCTCGGCACGGTCATGGCCTTCGTGCTGATCGCTTCGGCGGAGTCGCTGTTCAGCGCCGCCGCCGTGGACCGGCTGCACGACGGACCGCGGACCGAGTACGACAAGGAGCTGATGGCGCAGGGCGCGGGGAACACGGTCTGCGGGCTGCTCGGCGCACTGCCGATGACCGCCGTGATCGTGCGCAGCGCGGCGAACGTCCAGGCGGGCGCGCGGACGAAGGCGTCCCGCGTACTGCACGGCGTATGGCTGCTGCTGTTCGCGGTGCTGCTGCCGTCCGTGCTCGCCTACATTCCGCTGCCGGCGCTCGCGGGCATCCTGGTGCACGCGGGCTGGAAGCTGATCCCGCTGCGTGAGATCGCGTCGATGTGGCGCGAGCACCGGGGTGAGGCGCTGATCCTGGTCGTCACGGCCGTGGCGATCGTGGCGGTGAACATGTTCGAGGGCGTCCTGATCGGGCTCGCGCTCGCGGTCGTCAAGACGGCCTGGGAGGCCTCGCACATAAAGCTCGAGGTCATAGACAAGGGAGCGGGTCCCGTGCAGGCGTACCTGTCGGGCAATGCCACCTTCCTGCGGCTGCCGAAGATTCTCGACAGCCTGGAGGCACTGCCCCAGGACCGGCCGGTGGAGCTGAACCTCTCCGGGCTGCACCACCTGGACCACGCGTGCCGGACCGCCCTGGAGAACTGGGCGGAGCGGCACAGCACGACGGGGACGGAGCCGGTGCGGATGACGTCGACGTCGTCCTCCTGAGTCACCCGTCTCGAGACTTGAGACGGCCGTCTTGAGTCACCGGTCTTGAGACGCCGTTCTTGAGAGTTGGGGTACGTCGGTGGCGCCGCTGCGACAGGGCGCCACCGACGTACCCCTTTCGGCGTAAAGTGGATGTACTGCACATATGCGGCTTGCTCGGAAGAGGGGTCGTCATGCTTCAGGAACTCCTGGTCACTGCCGCGACGGCCGCATCCTTCGGGGTCGTGTACGTCGCCGCGGCGGCGCGGATCGTCAAGCAGTACGAGCGAGGTGTGGTCTTCCGGCTGGGGCGGCTGCTCGGAGCTCCGCGGGAGCCCGGGTTCACCCTGGTCGTCCCCGGCATCGACCGGCTGCGCAAGGTGAACATGCAGATCGTGACGATGCCCGTGCCCGCGCAGGACGGCATCACCAGGGACAACGTCACGGTGCGCGTGGACGCCGTCATCTACTTCAAGGTGATCGACGCGGCCGACGCGATCGTGCGGGTCGAGGACTACCGGTTCGCGGTATCGCAGATGGCGCAGACCTCACTGCGCTCGATCATCGGCAAGAGCGATCTCGACGATCTGCTCTCCAACCGAGAGAAGCTCAACCAGGGCCTGGAGCTGATGATCGACAGCCCGGCCGTGGAGTGGGGCGTCTCCATCGACCGCGTCGAGATCAAGGACGTGTCGCTGCCGGAGACGATGAAGCGGTCCATGGCACGTCAGGCCGAGGCCGACCGCGAGCGCCGGGCCCGGGTCATCAACGCCGACGCCGAGCTCCAGGCCTCGAAGAAGCTGGCGGAGGCCGCCGGGGTGATGTCCGAGCAGCCCGCCGCGCTCCAACTGCGGCTGCTGCAGACCGTGGTGGCGGTCGCCGCCGAGAAGAACTCCACGCTCGTACTGCCCTTCCCGGTGGAGCTGCTGCGGTTCCTGGAGCGGGCGGCGCAGCAGGCACCGGAGCCGGAGATCCAGTCGCCGCATGGGCCGGAGGCCCTACAGGCGCGCGGGACCGACACGACCCAGGTCACTTCCGTGTCGGACAGCCAGGGTTCTGGTCCAACTCCCCCGCCATCCGGGTCGCCTGACGAGCCGTGAGAACGCCACGCTACGCGTGTGGTTCACGTGTTCCGAACCGCGTGATACACACAGGCGGGTCACATTCTCCTGTCCGCCAACAGGAAGGTTCGCCCCATGTCCGCAACACGACGCGAGGTACTCGCCCGCTCCGGAGCCCTGGGGGTGGGGATCACCTTCACCGGAGCCCTGTCCGAGCTCTTCACGGGTACGGCCGCCGCGCTGGGCCACTCCGGATACGGCCCCCTCATCCCCGACCCCGACGGCATGCTGGACCTGCCGAAAGGTTTCCGCTACCGGGTGCTGTCCCGGGAGGGCGACCAACTGCTCTCCGGCGAGGGCCCGGTGCCCAGCAACCACGACGGCATGGCCGCGTTCGCCGGCTCCCGGCGTTCCGGCGGCAGACACGACCGCGTCCACCTCGTCCGCAACCACGAGAACCGCCACACCGGCCGCATCCCCGTCCCCACGGTCCAAGGGCTCACGTACGACCCGATGGGCAAGGGCGGCTGTACGACGCTGACGCTCGACGGGCACGGGAAGGTGGTCGACGAGCGGGTCGGAATCGCCGGCACGGCCGTCAACTGCGCGGGCGGACCCACCCCTTGGGGCACCTGGCTCACCTGCGAGGAGACCGAGGACAAGGCCGGCACGAACGGCTACACCAAGGACCACGGCTTCATCTTCGAGGTCGACCCCGCCAACCCCCACCGCACCGGAGCCGTACCCCTCACCGCGATGGGCCGCTTCCAGCACGAGGCGATCGCCGTCGACCCCCGCCGCGGCATCGTCTACGAGACCGAGGACGCCTTCGAGAAGCCCTTCGGCCTCTTCTACCGCTTCCTGCCCAACAAGCCGGAGGGCGGCCGCGGTTCGCTCCGCGCGGGCGGCAGGCTCCAGGCGATGCGCGTGCCGGGCGTCCCGGACCTCTCCTCGATCCAGGAGACGGGCGCCACCTTCGACCACATCGAGTGGGTGGACGTACCGGACCCGCTGGCGGCCCAGACCCCCATCCGCTTCCAGGACTTCGGCCCCAAGGGCATCACCCACGCCCAGAAGCTGGAGGGCTGCTACTGGGGCGGGAAGTGCGTCTACTTCGTCTCCTCCTTCGCGCACGCCGACGAGGGTTCGGCCGCCGATCACTTCGGCCAGATCTGGCGGTACGACCCCGCTGCCCGCCGACTCACCCTGGTGATCGTCTTCGGCCCCGACACCGACGTACAGCTGCCCGGCGAGTCCCCCGACAACATCTGCCTCGCCCCCAGCGGCGGCCTCATGGTCTGCGAGGACGGCGAGGGCGCGCAGCACGTGTACGGCGTGACTCGGCGCGGAGAGGTGTACGCGATGGCCCGCAACCGGCAGAACATCGGGACCCCGGAGTCCCCCGAGTGGGGCGAGTTCGCGGGCGTCACCTTCTCGCCCGACGGAGAGACGATGTACGCGAACTGCTACACGCCCGGGACGACGTTCGCGGTGACGGGGCCCTGGCGCAGGACCTGAGCAACTCCCCGTGGCCGACCGGCAGTTCGCGCTCTCCACAAGGGCTGCCCGTCGGCCGCGGGACCGCGACCGGCGGCAAGTGTGACGTCCCGGGGCCGGGGGGGGACGAGGACCACACTCCCGGGACGGGCGAGCGAGCGCCTCGTTGACCTCCGGCAACACTCCGGTTCGACACATTGGATATAGCCGGATAATTCCTCTTATCCAGGTAGCGTCAGCCGGTGACAATCTTTGTACGGAGAGCGACTGCCGCCTGCCTGCTCACCGCGGCCCTGACCGCCTGCGGCACCCCCACCGCCCCGACACGCGCCGTCCTCCCCCGCCCCTCCGCCACCACCCCCACCCCTTCCCAGCCGCCCACCCTGGCCCCCGGCCCCT
>NZ_JBQQCG010000061.1:0-71888 GCF_052245575.1 Streptomyces sp. 2A115
GTCGCACCGGTGCGCCGGCGCACCGGTGCGACCCGATCCCGAAGCTGAGATGCCGGCTGGCGTCTCGGTCCAGCCGTACCTGTTCGGGGTCGGGGAACACCGCGGGGTCGTGGTTCGCGGCGACCCACGGGATCAGTACCCGGTCGCCCTGGTGCATCGGACAGCCGCCGACCTCGACGTCCTGGGTGACCGTGCGCGCCATCGACTGCGACGGGGCGAAGGCGCGCAGGAACTCCTCGGTCGCGGTGTCCAGCAGATCGGGGGAGTCGATCAGCCTCTGGCGCTGCTCGGGGTGGCGGGCGAGGTGGACGAGCGTCGATCCGGTCAGGGAGGTGGTGGTGTCGACGCCACCGGCGATGAGCAGGCCGATCACCGACACCAGCTCGTCCTCGCCGAAGTCGCTGCCGTCACCGCGCCGGCCGGCCACCAGCGCGCTGACCGCGTCGGCCCGTGGCGCGGAGCGGCGCTCGGCGATCAGCTCGCGGATGCGCTGATCCATGTAGGCCAGTCCGGCGGCCCCGCGCTCGGCGCGCTCGCTGCCCGCCGCTGCGGCGAAGATGTCGTGGATCGGCCCCGCCAGCTTCGCCCAGTCCTCCTCGGGGAATCCGAGCCAGTCCAAGGTCACCGCCGCCGGCAGCGGGTTGGTGAGGTCACGGACGAAGTCGCAGGAGCCGAGCTCGACGAAGTCGTCGACGACGCGGGCGGCGTGGCGCTCGATCATGGGCACCAGCCGCTCTATCGCCTCCGGGGTGAGCAGCGGGTTGATCAGTTGCCGGTACTCGGTCGACCGCGGCGGGTCGAGCTCGATCGGATACTGGTCGAGCCCCGGTCCCTTGGGGATGACGATGCCGACGCCCTGGCCGCCGTGGTCGCTGCGGGCCGAGGAGAACGTCTCGTCGTCGCGGGCGATGCGGGCCACGTCGGCATACCGCGTGGTGTAGGTGAAGCCGCCGTAGGCGGCGGAACGGCCTACCGGGCAGGACTCGCGCAAGCGCGCGTAGTAGGCGACCGGATCGGCGTTGGCCTCGTCGGAGTGGTGGTCGAAGTCGATGTCGGCGGACATGGTGGGCACGCTCCACGTGCTCGTGTCTTCTGCGCGGTGTTGTCCGGCCGCGCCACCGGATGTCTGTGCCTCATCGGCGTCGGCCCACCCTAAGGTGCTGCCGCCGTGTGCGACAACGCCTCTTGGACGACGTTTCAGAAGGTCAGCACGGTTTTGCCGCAGAAGGTCAGTACGGCATTGCCTCAGAAGGTCAGCACAGCTTTGCCGACCGAGCCGGACCGGACCGCCGCGACGGCCTCGTTGATCTGCTCGAACGGGAAGTAGGTGATCATCTTCTCGACCGGGAACCGGCCCTTGGCGTTCAGTTCGAGCAGCTGAGGCAGGAATACCTGCGGCAGGCTGGACCCGCCGATGATGCCGGTGACGCTGCGCCCGTTGAGGATGCTGCGCCAGTCGAAGCTCATCGACTCGCTCGGCCCGACGCCGATGACCCCGGCGCGGCCGAGCGGCCCGAGAGACTCCACCGCGGTACGCAGGACGTCCTCGCGCCCGGTCGTGTCGATCACGAAGTCGAACCCCTCGGGGACGAGGGCGGCCAACTGCTCGGCCGCCGGCCCGGCCGAGGAGTCGACGGTGTGCGTGGCGCCGAAACCGCGGGCAGCCTCCAGCTTGGCCGGGTTCACGTCGACGGCGGCGACGACCGCGCAGCCGCTCAGCGAGGCCGCGATGATGGCGGCCACACCGACAGCCCCCGCCCCGAAGACGGCGATCGACGAGCCGGGGCGCGGCTGCAGCACATTGAGCACGCCCCCGGCGCCGGTCTGGAAGCCGCAGCCGAAGGGCCCGGCCCGCAGCAGGTCCAACGCCGGGTCGATCCGGACGACCGCCCGCTCCGGTGCGACGACGTGGCTGGCGAACGACGACTGGCCCAGGAAGTGGGCGTTGACCTCGCGCCCCTCATGGGTCACCGCGGTGGAGCCGTCGGGGCGGCGGCCGGAGAAGTTCACCGCGTCGAAGCCGCGGCAGTAGGCCGGCGAGCCGGTGCGGCACAGCGTGCACGTGCCGCACGACGCGAAGGACATGGTGACGGTGTCGCCCGGGCGCAGGGAGGTGACGTGCGCGCCGACCTTCTCGACGACGCCCGACCCCTCGTGCCCGAGCAGCGCCGGCGTGGGGAAGAAGGTGGCGAACTCGAGGTCGGTGCCGCAAATGCCGACGCCGGCGACGCGGACGAGCACCTCGTCGGGGCGGGGCTCCTCCAGATCCACCTCGGTCAGGACGAATGGCTGTCCGGCTTGCTCCAGCAGAGCGGCGGTGGCACGCACCAGGCCTCCTCGGTGACTCACATAGCGAGATCGCATATTGACATGCGTGACAGGGTCGGTCAAGGTTCACGTATGGCTGCTGTTGACTTCCCTTCTTCCCAGCACTTCATCGACGGCGAGTGGGTTACGGCCCGCGATGGCGGCACCCTGGACATCGTCGATCCGGCCACCCAGCAGGTGATCACCAAGGTGGCACTGTCGGGCGGAGCCGATGTGGACGACGCGGTCGCCGCGGCGCGCCGCGCCTCCCCTGGCTGGGCGGCGACCAACCCCACCGAGCGCGGGGCACTGATCCGGCGCTGGGCCGACCTGATCCTCGCCGACGTCGAGGCGCTGGCGGCCGTCGAGGCGAGGGACGTGGGCAAGCCGCTGTCCGGGGGCCGGGCGAACATGTACATCGCCCACGACATCATCAACTACTTCGCGGGCGCGGCCGACAAGCTCACCGGGGTCACGCTGCCCACCCGCAGCCCCGACTACCTCGGCTACACGGTTCCCGAGCCGTACGGCGTGTGCGCCGTGGTCATCCCGTGGAACGTGCCTGCCGTGCTCATGGCCGCGAACGTCGCGCCGGCGCTCGCCGCGGGCAACACGGTCGTCCTCAAGCCGTCCGAGATCGCGCCGCTGGCCCCGTTCGCCCTCGCCGAACTCGCCCGCCGCGCCGGCTTCCCGCAGGGGGTGCTCAACGTCGTCGCGGGCGGCCCCCAGGCGGGCGCCGCCCTGACCTCGCACCCGGGCGTCGACCACATCAGCTTCGTCGGCTCCACCGCCACCGGGCGGGCGATCATGACGGCCGCCGCGCAGAACCTCGTACCGGTGAAGCTCGAACTCGGCGGCAAATCGCCGAACGTGCTGTTCGCCGACGCAGATATGGACACGGCGATCGAGGCGGTCGTCGCCTCGATCACCGAGAACGCGGGGCAGAACTGCTATGCCGGTTCCCGGCTGCTCGTCGAGGGAACGGTGCACGACGAGGTCGTGGAGCGGGTCGCCGCCGCCATGGCCGCGGTCAAGACCGGGCCCTGGGGCGCCGACCTGGACATGGGACCGCTGGTCAGCGCCGCGCAGTTCGCCCGCGTCAGCGGCTTCCTCGAGGGCGCGCCTCGCGAGGGCGCGCGGCTGGTCACCGGTGGCGCACCCACCGGCGACGGGTGGTTCGTCCAGCCGACCGTGTACGACCGTGTGGACGCGGGCATGCGCGTCGCCCGCGAGGAGGTCTTCGGTCCGGTCCTCGCCGTCCAGTCGTTCCGCGACACGGCCGAGGCGACCGAGCTGATGAACGCGACGGACTTCGGCCTGCTGGCCTGCATCTGGACCAACGACGTCTCCCGGGCACTGCGGCTGGCGAAGGACGTCCGCTCCGGGCAGGTGGCGGTCAACCAGTTCCACGACGCCGGAGTGATCGGCTTCCCGTTCAACATGCAGAAGGACAGCGGGTTCAGCCGGGGCGGCGGGTACGGAGCGCTGCGCGAGTACACCCAGGAGAAGGGCGTGGCCATCCGGCTGCTGGCCGGCTGAGACTCGACACCATGGGAACCATCGCCGGAGCGTGGTCCGGACCGGCCCGGGAGAGGGCGGGGCCAGAGGCCGAACCCGCCCTGCTGGAACGGGAATTGACCGAGGCCGTGCTCGCCGGGGCCGCGCGATCGGACGTGCTCCGGGCGCTTGGCCGGGCGACCGGCGGGCATGTGCGCCTGCTGTCCGCAGAGGGCATGCCGCTGGCGTCCACCGACGGCGGCTCAGGAGTGCCGGCCGCGGTGGCGGACGGCGTGCTCGCCGGCGTCGCCGGACCGGTGGTCGACACGCTTGACGGACTGCGGGTCACGGCGCTGCCCGTGCGTGCAGGCACGACAGTGGCCGGTGTGCTGTTGACCGTCGGTCCCGGCGATCCGCGCGTGCAGGCGCTGGCCGGTGCCGCCGTCACCGCGCTCCTCATCGACGCCGTGCGCGCAGGGGACGGCTCTGCCGAGGTCGCGCCGCAGTACACACCGCCCGACGTCGTCGCCGCGCTGCGGTGCGGGACGGTGAGCCCTTCGGTGGGGGCGGCGGCCGCATAACTGGGGATCGATCTGCAGCGACCGCCGGCCGGTGCCGTACTGCACTACAGCGGCTCCCGCTTGCGCGCCTGGTCCACCGCCCTCGCCTGGCTGGAGCACCCGGTGCAGCAGGAGGCGCGCACGGCGTGGACGGTGGTGCCGGGCGAGGTGGTGCTCGCCCGCCTGCGAAGCCGGCTGTGCCTGATGACCGGCGACGAAGCCGCCGGTGACCACGTCGTCGCGGCGAGCGGCTCCCACCCCGACTCACCGATCGGTCTGGCCCGGTCCTTCACCGAGGCCGAACGGCTGCTCGGCCTGGCCCGGAGCCGGCGCGTCCCGCTGCTCACCTTCGGCCGCTGCGGGGTGGTCCAGGTGCTGTTGTCCCTGCCACGCGTGGAGCTCGAGGCGTACGCCGAAGCGCACCTCGGGCCGATCCGGCAGCGTCCGGAACTGATGGCCACTCTGCGTGCCTGGCTGGCCGAGCGGGGCAGCAGGCAAAGCGTCTCCGAACAGCTCCATCTCCACCGCAACTCGGTGGGCTACCGGGTTCGCCAGATCAAGACACTCCTCGGCACGGACCCGCTGCTTCCGGCCGCCTCGGCGCAGTTGCATCTGGCGCTCGCGGCGCTCGACCTGCTTGCCGCCGACGACCAGCGGCTGCGCGGCGACGACGAGCCGGCTTCCGCGGGGCACTGAACCACCCTTCGCTGCGCCGCCGGGATGGCGCGGCGCATGCCTCCGCACCGGCTTCCAGCCGGCCGTTTCCTGCGCCGTGAGTCTTACGAGTAGGCGAAACGTCGACGAAACCAAGTTGTTCCAGCGGAGCGTTGACAGCGCTGGTTGGCATAGGCAGAGTGGCCTCACAATACGTTCCACCGCCTCGCAATGCGAGACGGCTGAGGTGAGGAGGGCCGCGGTGCGAGCGATGGTGCAGACCGATTTCGGGGGAACCGAGGTCGTGTCCCTGCAGGAAGTCCCGGAGCCGGTGTGCGGTGCGCGCGACGTCGTCGTCGAGGTCGCGTACTGCGGGCTGAACCGGCTGGACCTGCTGCAGCGCCAAGGGCCGGGCCTGATCCCCGGCTTTCGCCTACCGCACGTGCCGGGCATGGACTTCGCCGGAACGGTGGCGGCGACCGGATCCGCGGTCAGCTCGGTTGTCCCCGGCGACCGGGTCATCGCCGATCCCACCCAGGGCTGCGGCAACTGCCCGCGCTGCTCGGTGGGCGACCGGGCGTACTGCGTCAGCCCGCGCATCCTCGGCGGCAACACCCCCGGCGCGCTGGCTGAATACGTACTGGCATCTGCCGAATCGATCGTCAGGGTCCCCCAATCCCTGCCGCTGGCCGCGGCCGTCACCCTGCCCACCGCCTTCGCCACGGCGTGGCACGCGGTGCACACCGTCGGAGCACTGGACGCCGGTGAGACCCTCGTCGTGCACGCGGCCGCCAGTCCCGTCAGCCTGGCGGCCATCGCGCTGGCCAAGCAGGCCGGTGCCTCGGTCGTCGCGTTCGCGAGCAGCGACGCGAAGCTGGCCGCGGCCCGCGCGGCCGGCGCGGACCTGGCCCTGCGCAACGACGAACCTGACCCGGTGAAAGCGGTGACCGCCTTCACCGACGGCGCCGGAGCGGACCTGGTCCTGGACCACGTCGGGGCCGACACCTGGCGCACCTCACTGGACTGCCTCGGCATTGGCGGGCGTCTGCTGCTGCTGGGCAACACCAGCGGTGACGAGGTCTCGTTCTCGCTCAGAGAGGTCTTCCACCGCGGCCTCAAACTGCTGGGCGCCGGCGGCTACACCTCAGCCGACTTCGTCGCCGCCACGTCAGCCTGCTTCGCCGACCTCCTGCACCTGCCTACCGCCGCCCGGTTCCCGCTCGAGGATCTCGCCGACGCCTGGGACGTGCTCGACGCCCGCGACACCATCGGCAAGGTCGTGATCGCGCCATGACCGACCTGCTCATCGTGGGCGGCGACATCGTCACCATGGACCCCGCGCGGCGGGTACTCACCGGCGCGACGGTCGCCGTGTCAGGGGACAGCATCGCCGCGCTCGGCACGGCCGAGGACCTGCGCGCCCGCTTCCCCGGTGCACAGGAGATCGACGCGTCGGGCTGTGTCGTCATCCCGGGCCTCGTCGACGCCCACCAGCACACCACCGTCGACCCCCTCGTGCGCAGCACCATCCCCGATCACATCAGCTCACAGGAGTCGATCTTCGACTGGATCGTCCCGCTGCACGCCCACGCCGACGGTGACGACGACGAACTGGCCGCGACCATCACCGCCGTCGAGTGCCTGTCCCGAGGCATCACCACAGTGCTGGAGCCGGGCACGGTGGCCTACCCGGAACGGGTCGCCGCAGGGCTCGCCGCCGCGGGGATCCGCGCGCGGGTCGGCGGCTGGGGCTGGGACGCCGAGGGCGTGCCGTTCGGTGCGCCCGCCGACGAGGTGCTCGCCCGGCAGGAGGACATCGTCCGGTCCCTGCCGGTCACCGGGCCGGTCACCGGGTGGGTGACGCTCGTCGGCCACGACCTCGCCAGCGACGAACTCTTCACCGGAGCGGCGAGCCTGGCCGAGCGGCTCGATGTCGGACTGACCTGGCACGTCTCGCCCGGTCCCGCCGACGTCGAGGCCTACGCCAAGCGCTGCGCCCGGCGACCGGTGGTCCACTTCGGCGAGCTGGGAGTACTCGGCCCGCGACTGCTGCTGGGGCACGCAGTGTGGCTCGACGACGCGGAGGTCGACGCGATCCTCGAGACCCGTACCGCGGTCGCCGCCTGCCCGGGGGCGTACCTGCGTCTCGCCCAGGGATATACCCGCGCGTCGCGCCACGCCGAACTGGTGCGCCGGGGTGGCCGGGTGGCACTGGGCTGCGACGCCCACAACGCCGGCGACGCCCCGGACGTCCTCCTGGCCGCCTACCTGTTCGCCGGCCTCGAACGCGACCGCGACCTGCCCGACCCGATCCGCGCCGAGCAGGCGTTCGCACTCGCGACGGTCGACGGCGCCGAGGCGATCGGTCTCGGCGAGCGGACCGGCTCCCTCGAGGTCGGCAAGGCCGCCGACCTCGTCGTGCTCGACGCCGGCGACCCCGCCTGGATGCCCCGCGGCGATCTGGCCCGCCAGCTCGTATGGGGCCACGTATCGCGCACCGTCCGTGACGTGCTGGTCGACGGCCGCGTGGTCGTCCGCGACCGGCGACCGACCGGCATCGACCTCGCCGCCGTCGCCGAGGCCGCCGCCGAGCGATCCGCCGCCCTCCTGCGGCGCGCCGGCATCACGCCCCGCCCGACCTGGCCGACAAAGCCGGCGGGCACCCCGTAAAGGAGACCACCCGTTGAACGTCATCGACATGTCCGGACGCTCCCCAGCCCAGAAGCAGGGCCTGCTCTCGCAACTGGTGGTACCGCGGCCGATCGCGATGATCACCACGCTCGACCCGGACGGAGGGGTCAACGTCGCACCGTACAGCTACTACATGCCGGTCAGCGGCGAACCGCCGCTGATCGCGGTCACCATCGGCGCCCAGCGCGAGGCGACTCCGGAGCCGAAGGACACCTGGCTCAACATCGAGCGCACGGGCGAGTTCGTCGTCAACGTCACCACCGCCGAAATCGCCGAGCACATCGAGGCGGTGGCCCGCGAGTATCCCCGCGGCGTCAGCGAGATGGACGTCGCCGACTGGCGGTCGGTGCCCTCACAGGTCGTCGACACGCCGTCGCTGGCCGACAGCCCCGCGCATCTGGAGTGCCGGGTGCACGAGGTCATCGACCGCGGCGACCACACATCCTGCTTCTCGGGCGTGCACATCCTGCTCGCCGAGGTCGTCTGCATCACCACCGACGACTCGATCATGTCCGCCCCGGGCCGCGTCGACCCCACCCAGGTACGAGCGGTGGGGCGGATGGGTTTCCCGTGGTTCGTCACCGCGGGTGAGCAGTCCATCTTCCACCAGGAGCGGATCGCCTACGCCGAGCTCGGCCGGGCCGGCACATCCGCCAATTGACCTCCCCGACTTAACCACCCCCCGACTCACCACCGCCTCGACGAGGCGGTGCCACCCAGCGAACGGAACCTCACCATGACTGCAGGTAGATCTCTCTGGCGTTGTCGGGCGGCGCTCGGCCTCGCCCTCACCGGAGTCCTCGCGCTCTCCGGCTGCGCCGACAACGACGCGACGGCACCCAAGACGACCGCCGCGGCGAGCGGCGGCAGCGGCGGCTCGGGCCTCAACGAACCCGACGTCAACGGCGACGGCAAGGTCGTCGTCGGTGTCCTCAGCCCCGGAGACATCAACGACCACGGCTACTACGAGAGCTTCGTCGACTCGGCGGACGCCTTCGCCAAGGAAAAGGGCTGGAAGGTCATCAAGCGCGGCAGCGTGCCCGCGAGCGACGCGCTCAGCGCCGCACGCGCGCTGTGCCAGCAGCACGTCGACATGGTCGCGCTCGCCGCCAGCGAGCTCAAGGCCGCCATCCCGGCCTCCGAGGAGCCGGTCTGCGCCAAGACCGCGTGGTACGTGCCGTCGTCGGCGAACATCGACCAGACGCCGCGGATCATGCTGTCCTCCGACAACCCCAACCAGTCGATGCTCGCCGCCGGCTACGCCGCGGGCCTGAAGATGAAGGCGGCCGGCTACACCAAGGCCGGGTTCGTCACCGGCATCAAGGCCGACTTCAGTGTCCTCGGAGCCAAGGCCTTCCTGGCCGGGATCCGGGAGGTTGTCCCCAAGGCCACCCTGGTGAGCACCTACACCGGTGACTTCAACGACTCGGCGAAGGCCAAGGAGGCCATTCAGGCCCAGATCAGCCAGGGTGCCAAGGTCATCTACCCCTACCTCGGGGGTGCGACCGACGCCGCGGCGCAGGTGGCGAACGCCAAGGGCGTGCTGACACTCACCCCGGGCACCGACCGGTGCGACTCGACCAGCCCGAAGTTCGACATCTCGGTGATCTTCAGCCCGGGTGACTACTTCCGCGCCGCGCTGGAGGACTTCGCGAAGGACGACCTGAAGATGGGCACGCCGCGCGTGTGGCAGCTGGGCGTCGACCCCTTCCCGACCGTCAAGATCTGCAAGGGCCAGGGCGACGAGGACCAGCAGCTGGCGGAGTTCATGAAGAAGATCGGCAGCAAGGAGATCGACCCGGAGTCCGAGGTCAAGCGCCTCGGCTGACCGTGCCGACACCGACCCAGGAGAGTCACACGCGATGACACCCACGACCTCAGCGGCTCGGATCCTCGAGCTGCGTGGCATCACCAAGTCCTACGGGTCCGTCACGGCCTGCGACGCCGTGGACCTCACCGTCGACGCCGGCGAGATCCACGGTCTCCTGGGCGAGAACGGGGCAGGCAAGTCCAGTCTCATGAAGGTTCTCCTCGGGCTGATCCGGCGCGACGCCGGCACCGTGCTGGTGCGCGGCGAACAGGTCGCGCTGGACAGCCCACAGGAAGCGGCCGAGCTGGGCATCGGCATGGTGCACCAGCACTTCAGCCTCATCAGCGGGCTCACCGTGTGGGAGAACGTCGCACTCGGCGACACCGGCGCGGTGAACAAGCAGGCCATCTGCGCCGACATCGCCGAGGTCGCCGCACGGTACGGGCTGCCGGTCGACCCCGAGGCGCGCGTCGACGCGCTCTCGGCGGGCGAGCGGCAGCGCGTCGAGGTGGTCAAGTGTCTGCGGCGCAACCCGCAGATCCTGATCCTCGACGAGCCCACCTCGGTGCTGACCCAGGCCGAGTCGCAGGAACTGTTCGCCGTGCTCGGCCGGGTGGTGCAGGAGGAGGGGCGCGCGGTCATCCTCATCAGCCACAAGCTCGCCGAGATCGTGCAGGCCACGGACCGGGTGACGGTCCTGCGCAAGGGCCGTGTCGCCTTCCGGGCGGTCACCGCCGAGACCACCGCGCCGGAACTGGCCCGCCAGATGGTGGGCCGGGACGTGTCGCTGCACGAGGAGGGAGCCGCCCTCGGCCTGCTGCCGGTCAACACGACCCGCACGGGCCAGGGCGGGGCACACGACCGGCCCCCGCCCGTCCTGCGCTTGGCTCAACTGACCGTCGAAAAAGGCGGGGTGAATGTCCTTCAAGATGTCGACCTGACCGTGGGCGCGGGCGAGATCTGCGCCCTCTACGGTGTCGAAGGCAGCGGCCAGGCGGTGCTCGGCGAGGTACTGGCCGGGCTTCTCGCGCCGACCGCCGGCACCGTCGAGGTCGCCGGACGCAGGGTCGACGTGAGCCGACCCGGCGCGCTCGGGAAGGCGGGTCTGGGCATCGTGCCGGAGGACCGTCACCAAAGCGGCGTCGTCCTGGACATGAGTGTCACCGAAAACCTGACCATGAAGTCGCTCGACAAGCTCAGCGGCCGGTTCCTGCTGCGCCGGCGCGCGATGCACGCCGAAGCCCGTCGCCTCGCCGACGAGTTCAACATCATCGCGCCCTCGCTCGACGCGCCGGTGCGCAGCCTCTCCGGAGGCAACCAGCAACGCGTCGTCCTCGCCCGGGAACTGTCCGGTCACACCAGCGTCCTGGTGGCCGCGCAGCCCACCCACGGGCTGGACGTCGGCGCCATCGAGGACATGTACGCCCGGCTGCGCCAGGCGGCCGCGGACGGCGTCGGAGTGCTGCTCATCTCCACCGAACTCGAGGAAGTCATGGCCCTTGCAACCTGGATCGCGGTGATCTCGTCCGGGCGGATCACCGGAGCACTCCCCGTCTCGGAGGCGACCCCCGAGCGACTGGGCATGCTGGTCGGCGGTGAGGCCGCATGAGTGCCGCCTCGCTGACGAACGGGGACGCCCTCGCCCGGCGCTTTCTCGCCCGGCTCCGGCCCGGGCGCGGCGGCTGGATGACGGCGGGCCTGACCGCCGTGCTGGTCGCCGTCGCCGCGGGCGCCTCCGCGCTGCTGCTCGTGCTGACCGGTGGTTCGCCGAGTGCTTCGGCCGACGCGATATGGACCGGGAGTCTGGCCGACGCCACGGGATGGACGACGACGCTGCTCAACGCGGCGCCTTTGCTGCTGGTCGCGGTCGGTGCGTGTATCTGCGCGTCGGCCGGCATGTTCAACATCGGCCAGGAGGGGCAGGTGCTCATCGGCGGCCTGTTCGGAGCCTGGGTCGGACTGCGGCTGGCCGTGCCCGGCCCGATGCTGGTCGTCGTGGTGCTCATCGCTGCGGCCGTCGGCGGTGGCGCCTGGGCCGCGCTCAGCGCGATGATGCTCCGCCTGCGCGGCGTCAACGTCCCGGTGAGCACCCTGCTGATGACGTTTCTGGCCATCCAGCTCGTCACGTTCGCGGTCAGCACGCCGTGGCTGCAGGAGAGCGCGCAGGGTTCCTCGGGCATCGCCGACGCGGCGTCCAACCCCCTGCCGGCAGGCGCCCAGCTCGGCGGCTTCGGGCAGTACCCGTCGGTGCGGTGGAACATCGGCCTGTTCATCGCCTTGGCTGCCGCGGCCGGCGTCGCCGTGGTCCTCACCCGCAGCCGGTGGGGCTTTCGGGTGCGCATGCTCGGACTGAATCCGTTGACGGCCAAGCACACCGGTGTGAGGGTGGCCGCGCTCGGTGGTTTCACCCTGGCCCTGTCCGGTGCCTTCGCCGGACTGGCGGGCGGGCTGCTGCTGGTCAGCCCGGTCGGCACCAACCGGCTGCAGGCCGGGCTCTCGGACAACTTCGGCTGGGACGGCCTGCTCGTCGCGCTCGTCGCACGCAACCGGCCCCTAATCGCGATCCCGGTGTCGCTGGTGTTCGCCGTGCTGCGTGCGGGCGGCGACTTCCTCTCGGCCACGGGCGTGCCGTACTACCTCGTCGATGTCGTCAAAGCACTGCTGGTCCTCGCGTTCGTCGCGCCGCCCGTCCTCATCGATCTCTTCAGCAGGCGTCGCGGTGCCACCCCGCAGGCGGCGCCCGACCTGTCCGTCGTCCCGACCAAGGTGAAGGCAGCCGCGTGAGCGTTCTGGACAGCACCACCACCATTCTCGCCAGCGGTGTCCGGCTGACCGTGCCCCTGGCGTTCGCCGCCTGCGGTGAGTACGTGGCCGAGCGCGCCGGCACGATGAACATCTCCGTCGAGGCGATGATGCTCGGCGCCGCGTTCACCTCGATCGCCACCGCGAGCGCGACCGGCAGCGCCAGCGTCGGTCTCGTTGCCGGAGTCGTCACAGGCCTCGTCCTGGGCTTCGTGCACGGCAACCTGTCCCACCGGGCGCAGATCAACACCTTCGTCGTCGGCCTGGTGCTGAACGCGCTGGTGCTCGGGCTGACGAGCTACCTGATCACGACGAACGAGTTCGTCTCGCACCAGGTCCACATGCTGTCGATCCCACTGCTGCAGGACATCCCGCTCCTCGGCAAGCCGCTGTTCTCCGAACGCTGGCCCGCCTTCCTGCTGCTCGCGCTGATACCGCTCACCTGGTGGCTGGTGGAGCGCAGCCGCTGGGGCCTGGAACTGCGGGCGGTGGGGGAGAACCCCCAGGCCGCCGACGTCACGGGCATCAAGGTGAACATGCGGCGCCGGCAGGCTCTGCTGTGGTGCGGCGCACTGGCCGGACTCGGTGGCGCGTACCTCGCGGTCGGCGAGGTCGGATCGTTCAACCAGAACATGACCGCCGGGCGCGGATACATCGTCATCGCCGCGGTGATCTTCGGGGCGTGGCGGCTCGGCCGGACCATGCTCGGCTGCCTGGTCTTCGGCCTCTCCGACGCGATGCGCCTCGCGCTCCCGGCGCTCGGCGTCACCCTCAACGCCCAACTGCTCGTCGCGGCCCCGTACCTGCTCGCGCTCCTGGCCATGCTGCTGTTCACCACCCAGCACCGGGAACCCGGCGCGCTCGGCCGGCCCTTCGAGCGTGGGTCGACGTGACGGCCCAGGTCTGGCGAGGACGGACGCCGGTGCCGCGAACACGCGGGACCGGCATCCGCCGCGGGTGCGCACTCCCGCTGTCAGCGGCGGCGCAGCGCCGCGGTCTCCAGCGCCGGCGGCGTGTAGCCGACGTCGAGCGGGTTGAGCACGCTGCCCGGCGCGACGAGTGCGTCGATCCGGTCCAGCGCCTCGGCCGACAGCGGCCGGTCCACCGCGCTGAGCTGCGACAGGAGCTGGTCATGGGTGCGCGCGCCCATGACGGCCGTGCTGACGCCGGGATGGGCGAGCACGAACCGCAGCGCCAGCTCGACGAGCGTGCAGCCCTCCTCGGCGGCCAGGCGCACGAGTTCCTCGACGACGGCGAGCTTGCGCGTGCGTACCTGCTCGTCGGCGAAGTCGAAGTGCTCGCTGTTTCGCAAAGCGCGCGAGTCTGCCGCCGGTTCGGCGTCGGCCCGGTACTTGCCCGTCAGCCAGCCGCCGTTGAGGGGGCTCCAGACCATGACGCCCATGCGGTGCCGTTGCGCGGTGGGCAGGGCCGCGGCCTCCGCGTGCCGGGCCAGGATCGAGTACGACAGCTGTTCCACGGTGAACCGCTCGCGGCCACCGCGCCGCGCCGCCCACTGCGCCTCCACGATCTCCTCGGCCGGGAAGCTCGACGTGCCGATCGCGCGCACCTTGCCCGCCCGCACCAGGTCGCTGAGCGCACCGAGGGTCTCCTCGACGTCGGTGTGGGGGTCAGGGCGGTGGACGAGGTACACGTCCAGGTGGTCCGTCCCCAGCCGTCGCAGGCTGTCCTCCACGGCACGCGTGATCCACAGCCGGGAAGTGCCGCCCCGGTTGCGGTCGAGCGGTCCTGCGGGCATCCGGCTCGCGACCTTCGACACCAGGACGACGTCGTCGCGCCGACCCTTCACCGCCCGGCCGATGATCTCCTCCGACTCGCCGAACGCGTACACGTCCGCCGTGTCGACGACGTTGACCCCGGCGTCCAGCGCCGTCGCCACCATGCGGTGGCACTCCGCCTCGTCGGTGTTGCCCCAGGCGCCGAACATCATCGACCCCAGGCACAGCTGACTCACCTCGATGCCCGTCCCACCCAGAATCCGGTAGTGCACGCTCGCCCTCGTCTCCCAGCCGACGCCCTGTCGCTGTCCTCTCGCAGGCTCGCACGGCGGCAGGCCGCAAACCGATGTCGCGCGGGGCCAGCATCCCTGGCCTGCGTGTTGTGTCCGCAGCACATCGACCCGCGGGTGCGGGCGCACCTAGGCTCAAAGAAATCCGAACCACTCACCATGGAGGTACCGTGGCCACCGGCCTCACCTCGGCACGCTGGACTCACGTCGCGCTGCCGACCGGCGATCTCGACAAGGCGATCGCGTTCTACACCACGCTGACTCCGCTGGTCGTGGTCGAGCGGTTCAAGGACGCCGACGGCGAGAGCGTCTGGCTCTCCAACGACCAGCAGGTCGAGACACCGTTCGTGCTCGTCCTGGTGTCGTTCAACAAGGACAAGGGCAACCAGCTGGGCTTGCTGCACCCGTTCGCACACCTCGGCATCGAAGTGCCGGCGCGGGAGGACGTCGACGCGCTCGCGGACAGGGCCCGTGAGCTCGGCTGTCTGCACTGGGAGCCCCGACAGATGCCCTATCCCGTCGGCTACATCTGCGCGCTGAAGGATCCGGACGGCAACGTCGTCGAGATCTCCCACGACCAGCGGGTGTTCGACTCGGTTCGGGAGAAGTGGGGTTCGTCCTGAAGGACACCCGCGCCGCCGTCGAGGCGTACCTCGCGGCGCTGAACGCGCACGACGCCGACGCCGTGGCCGCCTGCGTGGCCGAGGACTTCGTCAACGAGCACACGTCGTCGATGGGACAGAGCCGCAGGGGCCGCGCCGAGTACCGCGCCGCGCTGACCGGGTTCCTCGACAACTTCGGGGACCTGCACTACGCGCCCGAGAGCTTCCTCGTCGATGGCGAGTCGGCCGCGGTGTCGTACGTCATGACGTTCCTGATGCGTTCGGCGGGCGACCGCCCCGTCCGCGTGCGCGGGGTCTTCGTGTTCACTGTCGCCGACGGCCTCATCACCCGCCGCACGGACTACTGGGACAGCGGCGAGGTGCAGCGGCAGCTCGCCTGATACCCCTGCCGACGGCCCGGATCCAGCTCCTTGACACCCCGTCCGCCTCTCGCGCGGACGGGGTGTCGGCGCGTCCGCAGCCCGGCCTGCGTATCGCTTCGCATGACGCCGTCTCGTATTGCTTGACACGATGGCGTCTCGCATTGAAAGATGCCGTCATGCGACTGGTGACGACACAGGCCGGCCTGGGCCGAATAGAGGATGGGGCCATCGCCCTGTTGGACACGGCTTTTCCGCACGTCGGCGCGGTCCTCGAACAGGACGGCTCGCTGCAGAGCCTGGCCTCGTGCGCGGTGCGCCGACGGATCCCGCTCGACCAGGCCGCGCTCGTCGCGCCGCTGGGCCGTCCCCGCGCGGTGTGGGGCGTCGGGCTCAACTACCTGTCGAAGGCGGCCCGGGCCGGTCGGGGACTGCCCGAGCAGCCGATCCTGTACCTGGCCGCGTCGTCCGCCGTCCTGGCACCCGGCGCGCAGGTGGTGATCCCGCAGGCCGCGACCGAACCCGACTACGAGGGCGAGATCGCGGTCGTCGTCGGGCATCGGCTGTACCAGGCATCCGAGGCGCAGGTCTGGCCCGCGGTCGCCGGCATCACCGCGGCCAACGACATGACGGCACGCGACGTGATGCGCACCACGGCGGTGCCCGCCCTCGCCAAGAGCTACCCGGGGTTCACGCCGCTCGGCGCGTCCATCTGCACCCCCGACGACCTCCCCGACCGCGACGCGATCCGTGTACGGACGCGGGTCAACGGCGAGCTCGTGCAGGACGACACGAGCGCCGGGATGATCTTCTCGGTCACCGATCTGCTCAGCCGGCTCTCGTGCTTCACCGCCCTCGAACCCGGCGACGTCGTCCTCACCGGAACCCCGGCCGGCACCGGCCAGGACCGCACGTGCTTCCTCGCCGACGGCGACGAGATACAGGTCGAGGTGGACGGCGTACTGCCCCTTGTCACCCGCATCGTGCGTCCCCTGGACGCCTCATCGCACGACCACCGGCTGACCGAACCGGTCAGCTGACCGCCCCTCACCCTGGAGCACACACCGATGCCCAACTCCTCCGCGTCGTCCTACGACCTCGTCCTGGCCGGCGGCACCGTCATCGATCCGGCGTCGGGCACCAACGCCCGGCTCGACGTGGCGGTCACCGGTGACCGTATCGCCGCGATCGGGGAAGGGCTGGCGGCGGGCGCGGCCCGCACGATCGACGTCACCGGCTCCACCGTGCTGCCGGGCCTCGTCGAGGGCCACACCCACATCTTCCAGTACGTCTCCGCCGTCGGCGCCCCGGCCGAGGAGGCCCACCTGCGCCGCGGCGTCGTCGCCGCGGCGGATGCCGGCACGGCCGGCGCCTCCACGTTCGCGGCCTTCCGCAAGCTGGTGGTCGAGGCGAACCCGCTGCGCATCGTCAACTTCCTCAACGTCTCGGTGCTCGGGCTGATCGACTTCAGGTTCGGCGAACTGCTCAACCCCGACACCCTGGTCCCCGAGGACGCGCTCGCGACCGCCGAGGCCCACCCCGACATCGTGCGCGGCTTCAAGATCCGGCTGTCCGAGGACGTCGTCGGCGAGAACTGGGAGTCGCTGCTGAAGAAGTCCGTGGCGCTGGCCGAACAGGCCGGACTGCCACTGATGGTGCACATCGGCGAGACCGAGGAGCCGGTGCCCGTCGTCCTGGACTTCCTGCGCCCCGGCGACATCGTGGCGCACTGCTACACCGGCAAGCCGAACGGCATCCTCGACGGCGACCAGGTGCACCCCGCGGTCACGGCGGCCCGCGAGCGCGGCGTGCTGTTCGACTCCGCCCACGGCAAGAGCAACCTCAGCTTCGAGGTGGCGCGCCGGGCGATCGCCGACGGATTCCTGCCCGACATCCTCAGCTCGGACACCAGCGCCCGCAACTGGCGCGGCCCGGTGTTCGACCTGCTCACCAGCATCTCCAAGCTGATCGCGCTCGGCGCGCCGCTGGAGGAGTGCGTCCGGCGGGCCACCGTCGCCCCCGCACAGCTGCTCGGGCTGGATGCCGAGGGCTACGGGCGCCTGGCGGTCGGCGGACGGGCCGACGTCACGGTCGTCGACTGGACCGACGAGGTCACCCTGCCCGACGCCGCGGGCAACACGATTGTCGCGCCGCGCCTGGAGCCGACCGTCGTGCTGCACGCCGGTGCGGAGGTCGAGATCACGCCGTGGCGCGGTCTGCCGTCGGCGTGAGGCGCCCTCCCGTCCTGAGGAAGAAGCGATGACCCTCGCTGACATCCACCTGCTGCGGCGCCGGCTGCGCGCGGCCCTGACGAAGGGGGGACCCGCCGTCGGCACGTTCGTCAAGCTGGCGTCGCCCGACGTGGTGGAACTGGCCGAGGCGGCCGGGTTCGCGTTCGTGGTCGTCGACCTCGAACACTCCACCCTCACCGAGCAAAACGCCGTCGACCTGGTGCGCCACGCCCACGCATGCGGCCTGCCGGCCCTGGTCCGCGTGCCCGAGGTGGACGCCGCCGTCGTCAACCGGCTGCTGGAGGCCGGGGCGGCGGGTATCCAGCTGTCCATGCTCACCCGCGCCGCCCAGGCCGAGGCACTCGTGGCGGCGACCCGGTTCGCGCCCGCCGGCCGTCGGTCGGTCAGCCTGGCCAACCGGGCCGCCCGGTTCGGCGCGGTCCCGCTGGCCGCCTTCCTGCGTGCCGAGCAGGACGACCCGCCGGTGCTGGTGGGCCAGATCGAGACGGCGCGGACCGATCCTCTGCCGGATCTGCTCTCCGCCCTCGACGTGTGCTTCGTCGGCAGCACCGACCTCGCGGTCGACCTGGGGCTACCGGCTGACCCGGCGGTGCTGCGCGCCGCGGTGGACCGCGTGCGCGAGGCTGCCCGTTCGGCGGCGGTGGCGTTCGGCGGCTGGGTGCCGGCCCCGGGTGCCGCGGTGGACCTGGGCCTGAGTGGCGCCGACTACCTGGTCGTCGGCTCGGACCTGCAGATGTTGGCGGCCGCCCTGCGCGCGGCCGCCGGAGAGGAGAACCAGTGACCACACGCAACGCGGCGCTGTTCCACACCGTCCTCAACTGGGACGAGCTGCCGGTGACCCAGGTGCGGCCGGGGGTCCGCCGCCGCGTCTACGCGACGGACGAGATGATGATCTGCCACCACGAGCTCGACGTCGGCATGACACTCAACCCGCACCGGCACGAGGAGTTCGACCAGCTGGTCCATATCGCCCAGGGGCGTGCGAACTACTACGTGGACGGTGTCGCGCACGACATGCGTGCGGGGTCGTTCCTGCTGGTTCCCCGCGGCAGCGAGCACTACGTGGAGCCGACGGAGGCCCCCTGCGTGAACATCGACTTCTTCGTCCCGCCGAGGGCCGACCTGCTCCCCTGACCGAAGGGCGGGCCGGGAAGCAGGCTTGTTGCCCCGCCCGAATGTGCGGTATCCCGTGCCGGGACAGGAACCGGCCCTTTGCGACGGCCCCCGAAAGGACCTTGGTGAAGCGGCAGTTCGGACATCGCGCCCCGTTTGCACTGGGCGCGCCGGCCGGTCAGAGGAAGGAGCCGGAGCGGCTGCGGCGGCACGTGGATGCGCGCACAACGAAGGCGTGAGCCACCGAGACCTCCGGGGGCGAATGCCGGACGTGTCCACTCCGCCTGGAGGCCCCTCACCATCTGTCACAGCGTCAGCAACGTGCACGTCACGACAGCCGGCTCGCCGCCCTGCGCGGCGAGCCGGCTGTCGTCCGGGTACGTGGGTCAGCTGCCGTTGGGTTCGCCGTCCGAGGTGCCCAGCCGCTGCGACAGCGCGCGGGCGGTTTCCAGCAGTGCCTGGGCCATCGGCGACTTGACGTCGTCGGGGACGGTCGCCGTCGTGCCGACGACCGCGAGCGTCCCGCTGATCTTGTCGCCCTCGAAGATCGGCGCCGCGATGGTGCGGACCCCGTTGACGGCCGGGGAGTTGACCGACAGCCCGTGCTGCCGGATGGCGTCGAACTCCTCGGTGAGCTCGGACGACTTGCGGACCGAGCGCGGCAGCGTCGGTACCTGGTCCGGGGGCAGGAACGTGAGGAAGATCCGTCCCTGTGCCGAGGAAGTGAGGTCGAGACGCGAACCGACCCGGACGCTGATGCGCACCATGTGGGCGGTGTTGTCCACCGAGCGCACCACGGTCGGCGACTCGCCGTCCCAGACCGACAGCACGATCGTCTCGTCGATGCGCCGGACCAGCTCCTCCATGTACGGCTCGGCGGCGGCGACGATCGGCAGGCCGGCCCGCGCGGCCGCGGCGAGCGTGAGCACCTGGGGGCCGAGGGAGTAGAGCGAGGTGCGCTCGTCGTACCGCAGCAGGTTCGCCGCCCGCAGCGCCTTCGTGTAGCGGTGCGCGGTCGCCTTGCTCGCCCCGAGGCGCGCGGTGATCTCATTGAGACTCATGTGCGGTTTGCCGACCGTGAACGAGCCGAGGATCAGCGCCGCACGCTGCACCGTCTGGATGGTCGGCGCGGTCGTTTCGGGACCGCCTCGCTCGCCGGTGCCGGGCTGCGCCTTCGTGGCCATGGATTCTTGCTCCTGTCCCGTACTTAGTAAGGTGGTAAGACGTTGAATGGAACGCCGTATTGGATAGCGTAACGTTGAGGGCCGTGCAAATGTGCGGGAAGAGCTGAGGTGCTCCACCACGGCGAGCTACGGCGGTGAAGGGGAGCCGAGCAGGAACTGCATCCCCTGCCGCCGGGACCGGCCCTCCGCGCGGAATTTTCGCACCCGCAGGCGGGCGCCGAGCGGAAGGCGCCGGGCCGGCTTCGCGTCGCCGCGTGCGAGCACGAACTCGACCGGCCCGGACGCGGTGGACACTGCCCGGTGGCCGCGCAAGCGCACCCCCGTCAGGTCGCCGGCTCCGTGCGAAGACCTCACGCATCGGAGGAGTGTCCCGGCGTGAGCGAGCGTGCCGGGTCCAGCAGGGAGGCGATGTGGTTGACGGCCAGAGCGGCCTCGCCGAAGCCGATCGAGATGAGGCTGACCTTGCCGTCATGGTCGGCGATGTCGCCGGCCGCGAAGACGCGCTGCCGGCTCGTGCGCATCGTGCGGTCGACGAGGATGCGCCGGCGGCGCAGCTCCAGTCCCCACTGCTCGATCGGGCCGAGATCGGCTATGAAGCCGAGCGCGGCGACGACGGACTGGGCGGGCAGGCTGATCCGGTCGCCGTCCGAGCCCGCGACCACGACCTCCGACACCGACCCGTCGCCGGAGATCTTCTCGACCTCGTAGGGCGTGAGGACCCGCACGGAGGACGCGTGCACCTGCTCGACGGTGCGTTCGTGGGCCCGGAACCGCGTACGTCGGTGCACTACCGTCACCGACGAGGCGATCGGCTCCAGCGACAGCGCCCAGTCCAGCGCGGAGTCCCCGCCGCCGACCACCACGACGTCCTGTCCGGCGAGTTCGTCCAGCCGTGGCACGAAGTACCGCAGCCCGCGGCCCAGGTAGTCGGAGCCCACCGGGAGCTCGCGGGGGACGAAGTTGCCGATCCCGCCGCAGACGAGCACCGCCCCCGCGGCGATCCGCGCGCCGGCGTCGGTCGTCGCGACGATGCCCTCGCCCGCGTCGTCGAGGCGGGTGACCCCGTGCCCGAGCAGGTAGGCCGGGTTCCACCGCCCGGCCTGCTCGGCCAGCCGGTCCACCAGGTCCTGGCCGCGGACGGCGGGGAAGCCGGCCACGTCGTAGACGAGCTTCTCGGGGTACAGCGCGGCGATCTGGCCGCCCACCTCGGGCAGGGCGTCGGCGACCGCGACGCTCAGTCCGCGGAAGCCGGCGTAGTACGCGCCGTACAGCCCCGTCGGGCCGGCGCCGATGACGAGCAGGTCGACGGACACCTCGGGGCCGGCGCCCGTGGCGGCCGGGAAGCCACTCACGCTCCCACCTCGGGATGGTCGCGGCCGACCCGGCCGATCTTGCGTGCGCCCCCGGGCGACCCGAGCGGTTCGATTCCGAGGGTTCCGGGGGTTCCGGGGGTCCCGAGGGTGAAGAACTCGGCGTTGATGCGCTCGGCCTGCTGGGCCTCGGCCGGCAGATCCTCGTGGTGGAAGATCGAGATCTGCGGGCAGACGGGTTCGCAGCGCCCGCACTCGACGCATTCGTCGGGCTGGATGTAGAGCATCCGGTCGCCCTCGTAGATGCAGTCGGCCGGGCACTCCTCCATGCACGACTTGTCCATGACGTCGAGACATGCCTCAGTGATGACGTACGGCACGGGCTTCTTGCCCTTCACGCGGTCGCACAGGATGCGAGATGGCGTCTTCCATTACGGAATGGATGATGGTGGCGTCGGCCCAGGGTGTCAACCGTCGGTGATTGCTTGACACTGCCACGCGTGCTAGGGGAAGCTAATGCGACATACGAGATGGCGTCTCACAGCGCGCCACTCGGGTCGGGACTTGTGAGAGGCATACGCCGTAATGGGAAGCAACCCCCGGACCGTCCCAGCACCGATGATCGTCGAGGACTGGGACCAGCTCACCTTCCGGGTCAACCGCGAGGCCTACCGCAGCGCGGAGATCTTCACCCGGGAACGCGGCTGGGTATGGACACACACCTGGCTCTACCTCGGCCACGAGACCGAGATCCCCAACCCCAACGACTTCAAGGTCCGCACCCTCGGTGGCCGACCGCTGATCTTCTGCCGGGACACCGCCGGCGAGGTGCACGCCTTCCTGAACTCCTGCCCGCACCGCGGCACCGTGCTGTGCCGCGAGAACGAGG
The DNA here is from genome assembly GCF_052245575.1 of Streptomyces sp. 2A115. NCBI lineage: Bacteria > Bacillati > Actinomycetota > Actinomycetes > Kitasatosporales > Streptomycetaceae > Streptomyces > Streptomyces sp. 2A115. The sequence goes on from NZ_JBQQCG010000061.1 coordinate 22,078, forward strand.
GCTCCACCAGGCTCTTCCAGTGCTTCTACCACGCCTGGACATTCCGCAACAACGGTGACCTCGCCGCGATCCCCGACGCCGACGCGTACGAGTCGAGCGACGAGTTCAAGGCGTCCATGGGGCTGCGCGGCGTCCCCCGCCTGGAGATCCACGAGGGATACGTCTTCGTCGCCTTCGACCCCGACGTCCCGCCGCTGCTCGAACACCTCGGCGACGCGGCCGACTACATGACGATGATCGAGCAGCAGCACGTCGGGGGCATGACCACGCTGCCCGGCACCCAGCAGTACAGCGTGCGGGGCAACTGGAAACTCGCCGTCGAGAACGCGATGGACGGCTACCACTTCGCGCCGACCCACAACACGTTCGTGGGCTACCTGCGCGAGAGCGGCTTCGCCGTCACCGACGACAACCAGTACGCGTACAACCTCGGCAACGGCCACGGACTGCTGGTCCTGACCGGCCACGGCGGGCGGATCAGCATGCTCTGGGAACCGCGCTTCGGCGAGGACGAGCGGGTGCGCACCGAACAGCACCGGGACGAGATGACGCAGCGGCTGGGGGAGAAGCGGGCGCACTACGTGGCCGACGAGAGCCACATCCTGTTCGTGTTCCCCAACCTGCTGCTGTTCGACATCGAAGGGCTGTCGATCCGGCAACTGGAACCGGTGGCGCCCGACCAGACCGACGTACGCGCCTGGCAGCTGGTCCCTCGCGACGAGGATCCGGCAGCGCGCGCCCTGCGCATGAAGACCGTCGTCAGCTTCGTCGGCCCGGGCGGCCTCGCCACGCCGGACGACATCGAGGCGTACGAGGCGGTCCAGCGCGGCATCCAGGCCACGGCGGGCACCGCTGTTCCCGAGCTGGACTACAGCGACATGTCGCGCGGCATGGCCGACGAGGTCAAGGGCGTACAGGGCAGGTCGACCGACGAAGGCGCGATGCGGGGGTTCTGGCGGCACTGGATCGAAGCCGTCGGCCTCGATGACGGCCTCGCCGTCCACGGCGAGCGACCGACGTCCTTCCTCGAGGGCAGGGACGTACGATGACCGCGATCGCCAACACCCACTCCGTGCAGTGCCAGGGACGCACCGTCACCCGCCCGGAGGTGGAGGACTTCCTCTACGCGGAGGCGGACATCCTCGACCACTGGGACTACGACGGCTGGCTGGCCCTCTTCGAGCCCGGCGCCCGCTACGAGATCCCGACGACCGACTACCGCCCCGGCTGGTCGCCGCACGAGACCGGATCCTTCGTCGACGACGACTGGGACCTGATCCGCGCCCGGGTCAAGCGCCTCAAGTCCCGCAAGGCGCACGCCGAGAACCCGCACTCGCGCACACACCGGCTGGTGTCCAACGTGCGCCTGTCCGAGCACACGGAGGATTCCTTCCGAGTGGCGGCGTCCTTCGTGGTGCACCGCGCCCGCGACGGGCACTTCGACGCCTACGTCGGCTGGTACGAGCATGTGCTGGTGCCGACCGGGGACGGACTGCGTTTCCGGTTGCGGCGCTCGGTCCTCGGCCATGAGTCGCTGGCGGCAGGCGCCCGGCTCAGCTTCATCCTCTAGCCGGCGACGGATGGTGACCCGATGATCCGACACACCCTGTCCTTCCGCTTCGCCGACGGAATCGACCCGGCCACACGGGAGTCCGTGCTGGCCGAGCTGCGCACCTTCCCGGACCGGTACCCGGCCATGCGCGGCTTCGTCCTCGGCGAGAACATCAGCACCCGCGACCGGACCTTCACCCACACCATGGCCGTCGACTTCGACAGCCGGGACGACCTGCTGGCCTATCTCGGCAGCGAGTCCCACGAGAGCTTCGTGCACACGCGCTGGCGACCGGTCATCGGCCGGCAGGCCATCACCTCGTTCGAGTACGCCGAGCGTCCCTCGCTCGCCCCAGGAAGGACAGCGCCCGTGAGCACCCGCCCGCACGGCCCGTACGCCATGGAGTACGCCCGGATCGAGGTTCCGGACATGCAGGCCACGATCGACTTCCTCGAGTACCACGTCGGGCTGCAGCTGGAGCAGCGTACGGACGAGTACGCCTACCTGCGCGCCGACATCGAGCACCACGCGATCGAGCTGATCAACGCGCCCGAGCGTACCGACGGGTGGACGACCGCGGTCGGCTACAGCGTGGAGAGCGAGGAGGTCCTCGGTCAGCTGCACAAGAGCGTCCTCGAAGCCGGCCTCGAGGTTCTCGAGCTGCAGCAGCGCCAGCAGGCTCTGTGCGAGAACGGCTTCGCGGTGAAGGACCCCAACGGCCTCATCATCGAGCTGTTCACCGAGTTCCAGGAGTACGCCGAGCCGCCGCACATCGAGATCCGGCCGCTCAACCTGGTGCACCCCTTCATCGCCACCACGAAATACCAGGAGACGCAGGACTTCTACCAGAACGTCCTGAGGTTCCTGCCCTCGGACTACGTCGTCGGCTCGACCACGTTCTTCCGCGGCGAGGACCGCCACCATCACAGCCTCGCGGTGCAGAACAACAAGGAGCACTACGTCGCGCACCTGTGCTTCGCGATGAAGAGCCTCGACCACGTCATGCGGATGCGCGCCCGCGCGCTGTACAAGGGCGCGCCGATCGCCTCCGACATCGTCAACCACTCGGCGTCGACGTCGATCGCGTTCTACCTGCACGACCCGCGCTTCGGCCCGCGGTTCGAACTGTGCGACCGGCACCGGGTGTTCACGCCGGAGGAGCACGAGACGCACCGGGCCCGCAGGATGCCGGCCGACCCGCGCAACATCGACGTATGGCGTCCGGCGTCCGACGACTGGGGACGCTTTTGAGCCAGCGGCTGCCCTTGAGCCAGCAGCTGTCCTTGCGCCAGCAGTTGCTCGACGTCCTGCACCTGCTCGACGCGACCCCCGCTCCACGCGGGCAGGAGCGGACGGCGGCCCACCGGCTGCGCGCCTGGTGCGCACACCGGTGGCCGCACGTCGAGTGGCAGGTACTGGAGCACGGCCCCGCGGGCGGCAGCCTGATCGCCGCGCACGGGGCCGGCCCGCTCCTGTATTCCCACCTCGACACGTCACTGGACGACGGCGGGCCGCAGAACCAGCTGGTCACCGGCAACGCCGCGCCGGTCGGTCCGCTCGGCGTGGACGGTGACGTGGTGGCCGGCTTCGGTCTCGGGGTCGCCCGCGGGCCGGCGACCGCCGCGCTGGTCGCGTTCGCCGAGGCGGGCGCGGGGCGGCTGCTGCTCGCCGGCTCCGGGACGCACCGCCGCTCCGGCGGGATCACCGGCCTGGAGGCCTACACCGACGCGTACCAGCTGCCGCGGTCGGCGATCGTCGCCAAGTGCGGCCCGCCAACGCTGCTGTGGCACGAGCCGGGCGCGCTCTACCTGACCGTCCGCCTGACCGGCCGCTCCGGGGCCGCGATGATGGCGCAGTCGGCCACACCACCCGGGGGAGTCGTCGCCGGGGCAGGCGTCCTCCTGGACGAGCTGGCCCGCTGGCGCACGGCCTACCTGGCCGCCGACCCGCGGGAGGGGCAGACCGGCCGGGCGTGCGGCATCGGCGCGATCAGCGGAGGGTGGCCGGACAAGCCGGACCTGTTGCCGGCCGAACTGCGGATCGATCTTTATGTCGTCGCCGGTGACCGGGTTCAGCCGGCGGTGCTGGCGGCCGAGTTGGCCGACCGACTGCGGGAACGGTGCGCGAAGTCAGTGCTGCGCAACTGCGCGGTCGAGGTGGAGACCGAACCGGTCGCGGCAGCCGCGGCGACACCGGCCGACGCCCCGGTGGTGACGGCCGCCCGCGCGGCCTGGCTCGACGAGTTCGGTACGCAGCCGCCGCCGATCACCGGCTGGACGGGCTCGACCGACGGCGTCGTACTGCGCGCCCGCGGAGTCGACACCGTGCGCCTCGGCCCGCAGGCGAAGCCGGCCGTCGACGATCCACGTCGCGATGCCCTGTCGTTGGGGCAATTGACCGCCTACGCGCGCATCTACCGCAGGCTGTTGACCGAGTTGCCGGTGTAACCCGCAGATTCCGGCGTTGTCCCGCCGAGCACTGCGCGCACCGGGGGCGGTGCCGGCTCCGGTGCCGGCGCACACCCCGCATCGGTCTCCGGCGAAGCGGGATCCCACGAGGCAGGCAGGAACAGCCGCCAGTTCACGGCCGTGGAGGCACGGTCATTGGCCAGGTGCAGGGAGACACCCACCTGGTAGTTGGTGCTGTTCCGCGCACGTCGTGGAGGGCGTTGGGCGTTGGGGCTACTGATGACGTGTTGATGGTCATCGCTCGATTGGGTGCCGTGTTTCCGCTGGCGGCAAGGGGGCACTTGCGCGCAATGCGAGGAGCTCTGGTGCGAGCACTGCGACAGTGCGGCGGGTGACCTCGACCAAGCCGTCGCGGCGCAGCTGGGAGAGTATGCGGTTGATCGTCACCCGGGTCGTTCCCAGCAGGTCGGCAAGTTCCTGTTGCGTACCTGGCAGCTCGACCGTCGCTTGGGGAGACGCTGCAGCCTGCGCCAACAGCCAGGTCGCCAGCCTGGCCTCGACGGGCAGTGTGGCGGCGTTGGTGAATCGCTCCTGCTGATGCCGGGCCTGGTCGGCGAGGAGGCGCAGTACGTGTCTGCGAACCGAAGGCACGTCGTCGACCAGTTCCTCGAACCGGGTTCGCGGGAGACTGCGCACGGTGCAGGCGGTGAGCCCTGTGAGGGTGGCTGTGTGCCCGCGGCCGTCGATCACGGCGACCTTGTCCAGTGCGCAAGGCCCGGCCCAGTCGCCGAAGCGGACGACCCGGCCGGCGGCCGTGCTGATGGTGGCGGACACCCGGCCGCGCAGCAGTAGAAGGAGGTGCTCGGCTGGATCGCCGGCTCTGCGCAGTACCTCTCCCTCGTGGTAGCGGCGCGGCATTGAGCTGGACCACAGCACGCGCAGCCGGTCTTCAGGCAGTGCGGCCAGCAGAGGCACGGTGGCCAATGCCTGCCAAGGCGCTGGTGTATCAGCTGATGCTGAACTCGTCATCGTCAGACCGTACCGTCGGCCGCATGATGATCCTTGAGCTCGCCTTCACTGCTTCCCCGGAACGTCTCGCCGCACGTCCGGCGCACCGGTCGTTCCTTGCCCGGCTCCACCAGGAGGGGCGTCTGCTCGCGGCGGGTCCCTGGGCAGACGACTCGGGGGCGTTGCTGGTGTTCGATGTCGAGCGTGCGGAACTGGGACGCATCCTCGACGCGGATCCCTACTACCGGACGCAGGGGGTAGAGGTGGCGGGCATCCGGGAGTGGGCACCTGTGGTCGGATCGGTGAGCTGACTGGCCGTCCGGCGCTGGTCTGTTGGAGCCACGTCCCCGCGTGGAAGATTCGTGACGAGGCCGTTGGCCAGGGTGTGGGGTCGCCAAGGCGAGGTCGCAGGCGCAGTCGAGGGCTTCAACGGCTGTGGCGGTCGGGAGTTCTCCTCGACGGCACCACGACGGTCAGCAGCGCTCGTCGAGCGACCGGTGTCCGAGGGGCGCCGGGGGCCGGCGCCGCCGTGTGGGCGTTCACCTGTTTCTTGCGAGGAGGCCCCGGCGTTCACGCCGGGGAGGAATCGCATCCGGGTGTCGCGACGTGGAGCGTCGGCGCATCCGGTTCAGGGCGCGTAGCGCCCGTACCGCTGTTGGCATCGCCGAGGTGATCCGAACGGGTGTGCCTGTGATCGCTGGTCGGGGTGGTGGCTGTGGGATCGGGGTGCGTTTGTGCGGCTGTCGTACATATGGTTCTCCGGAGAGTTCGGGACGGCACCGTGTCCTGGCCGGGGCCGTGAGGGGGCGAGATGGCGCGGGTGACGGCGGCTGCGGAGGCCGGGCATGCCCGCTACACCTACCGGCTGCGCGTGTCGTTAACCGCCCGCACCGCCCTGGCGGCGGAGTGGGACCGATGACGCTGGGTGTGGAACGAATGCGTCGCCAAGTCCAGGGCCGTACACATGCGCAACGAGTCCACCGGCCAGCAGGTCACATGCGGCCCGGCTCAGCTCGACAGGATGCTGACCCAAGCCCGCGCCCGCACCGCGTGCGGAACCGTGTCCCCACGGGACAAGAACTCCGCACGCGTGATGCTCGTCCGGGCTGGTCTCAACCCGGCTGGTGCTGATGGCGGAAGACCTCCTGGAGCGCTGCTCCAGGAGGCGGCCTGAGCCAGGAATCCCCTTCTCTTCAGGGAGGGGAGGATTCAAACGCCCCAGTCGTCGTTGACGGTGACGGCGTCGGTGATGCGGAACCGGCCGCCGGGCACCAGGGGTGTAGTGGGCTCACCCATCACGACGACGTGCTTGCCGAATCGGGGGGCCAGCGGTCGGCCGACGTCGCGCTTGAGCCACAGACGCAACAAGTGCCGGCGGCGCTCCGGTTCGGGGTGGTCGATGTAGCTGGTGCGCGAGTGCAGTGCGGCGTAGTTGAGCAGCCACTGCACGTCCCCCGGCTGGAAATCCATGTCGATCGGCAGGCCGGGCTCCTGCGAGATCTCGTCGAAGAGGGTGATGGCCGCGGCCTGGTCGGGCGTCAGTTGGGGGACGCCGGGGTACTCCTGGGCGCTGAAAATCATCGAGTTGCCCGCGTAGGTGCTGAAGATGCCGTTGACGTGGCTGATGATCGGCGAGGTATACGTGAGTTCAGGGGAGTCGGGGTCCTGACGCCGCCAGTCCCAGTGGTAGGTGTCGAAGAGCCGCGCAGCGAGGTCCGGCCGGCGGCGCAGCATCTCGTTGTAGATCGTGGTGCCGCTGACCAGGCTGGAGGCTCCGCCCTCCTTGGCGCCGCGTAGGCACATGAGGGCGACGACGTCGGAGCTGTCCGAGTGGAACGGCAGCCGGTCCCGGATGCGGGAGGGCAGGGCGCCCTCGTCGGACATCGTCTTGTTCGACGTGGCGATGACGTGGTCGAGCAGGTCGCCTCGCTGGCTCTGCCCGATCGGCCGGCCGAGATGCAGGCCCATGATGAAGAAGATGGCCCCGGCCACGGGGTCGCCGTACTCCTCGGTGCGCAGGCCGCGCACCAGGATGAAGCCCCGGCCGGCGTCCATCTGGTGGGCGCACTCGTCGTTGAGGGCGCGACAGGCGTCGAAGGGGTAGTCGGCGGCGGTGACGGTGCGCAGGTCGGGGTCGTCGGCGACGAAGCGCCGTCCCAGGTCTTCCAGCTCGGTGCGCTCGGCGTCGCTGAGTACGTAGATCCATTCGGTGGAATTCGACAGCTCGTCGCCGCGCCAGGCGGACGGGCCGGAGATCGGCTGAAGGCCGACAGTGGTGGTCACGATGATGCACTCCTCGAAGAGGTGATGGAAATGCCCGTCGGCGAAGCCACGACGGACGACGAACGTTGACGGACGACAGACGTTCGGTGTGGCGGGGGCTCGTCGCGCGGCGACGAGCTGCACTCAGAAGGGAGTCTGAGGCTCGCCGACAGCTGTGCCGGGGCGCAGTCCCTTCCGCGGCGGGAAGTAGCTGAGCGGCTCGTCGTAGGTCCGGCGGCCGGCGCACGACACGAGCAAGACGCCGATCAGAGCGACTGGCCTCATGCTGGTCCCGTCCTTTCGAGAAGTGCCTCAACCTTAGGAGACGTCTGGGGCATCGTCAATGTGCGAGATGTCGTCTCGTGATGCAGTACGTCAGGGCGATGGGCGGCACCGCGGATCTTGCATGGCGCGGTAGGGGACCTGACGGCCGCAGTGCCGACGGACACGCTGCAGCCGGATCCATTCGGCGTCGGCGGCGTGGACTGGCGGAGCGTGACGTTGTGCGTCTCGAGCACGGCCTGGACCCGCGCTGGTATGGGGCGACGACCGACTCTGGTTTGTCCTGGAACATCTCGGCCTGGCTCAGGCCCATGTTGATGCCGACCGCGCTGAGGGCGAGCACGCCGGTGGCGGCGACGGACATCATCCACGACCAGCGCGGACGCCGGGCTACGGCTGTTCCGATCCGGGACCAGACGGTGTGCAGCTTGTGGGCGGGAGTGCCGTGGCGCGGGACGAACGGCCAGAACTTCCAGCGGCCGGTTATGACGAGAAAGCGCTGGAAGTACCGTGACCCTCGCGAGGAAGCCGCAGAGCACGCCGACCGCACCGACCAGTCCCAGCGAGCGTGAGGAGTTGCTGTCGGCGAAGGCGAGGCAGGTCAGGCCGACCACGATGGTGCCGGCCGAGGCGAGGATCGCCGGTCCGGAGCGGCCGAGCGCGATGCGCATCGCCTCGTGCCGGTCGGCGTGGCGGTGCAGCTCCTCGCGATAGCGGGAGATGAGCAGCAGCGCGTAGTCGGTGCCGACACCGAAGACAAGCACCATCAGCACGCCCGCGTAGATCAGCACACACAGCGCGTACCAGGGGTCGACCGTGAAGGCGATCAGCATCGGCAGGGCGCCCGCGATGTCGTCGCCGAGCGAACGCGCTCGACAGACCCTCGGTAGGTCAGGGGTGCCGAAGCCGCTCCACCGAAGCTGCTGGTCCACCTCGAGGCGCCGTCGTGCCGTCCGCGATCAGTCGGCCAAGACGTGGCGGGGCTCTACTCCCGCGGGAGTAGCCGCCGACTCCCGGCGGCGGATGTCCACAACGCCCGTGCTTCCTACCGTCGTTGGCATGATCGAAGCGCACGAACTCACCGAGCGGTACGGCGACCGGACCGCCGTCGACCGGCTGAGCTTCACGGTCCGGCCCGGCCGGGTGACCGGCTTCCTCGGCCCCAACGGCGCCGGCAAGTCCCTTGATCGCCCTGGCCTCCGCCTTGAGGATGCGTGCCGACTTGCCCGCCGAGCGGGCGAGGTCGGGGAGTTTCTTGGCGGCGAGGGCGGCTATGACGACGATCAAGGATGATCGCGAGCTCGCTGAGTCCGAACATGCGGGTCCTGTCTGCTGTGTGGCCCGGTCGGGGTAAGGCCGAGCGCATCGGGGGAGACGGGCGGGCAGCCCTGGACTACAGGTGGGGTGCGATGGACGGCAGCAGGTCCTGGAAGGTGCGGCCGGTGGCGGGTTCACCGATGGCCTTCATCTGCCAGCTGCCACCGGTGCGGTGGACCTTCGCCATGATCTGGGCGGTGTGCTTGCCGCCGCCGGTGAGGGTGTAGCGGGCCAGTTCGGCTCCCGTGGTCTCGTCGACCAGGCGACAGAAGGCGTTCTGTACTTCGGCGAAGGTCTGGCCGGTGAAGGAGTTGACCGTGAACACGATCTGGTCGACCTGTGCGGGGACACGGGCCAGGTCGACGAGGACGGATTCGTCGTCGCCTCCGGAGCCGGCTCCGCCGGTGAGGTTGTCGCCGGTGTGGCGCACGGAGCCGTCGTCGCTGACCAGGTGTTGGAAGAAGACGACGTCGACCGGCTGCCCGGCGGCGAAGAGTACGGCTGAGGCGTCCAGGTCGATTTCTCCGCCTCCGGTGAGCTTGGCCAGGAAGCCCTTGCGGGGTGCGGCCTGCCAGCCCAGGCCCATCCGGACGGAGGTCAGGGCGCTGCCGTCGGCCTTGTTGAGGCTGATCTGCTGACCCTTGGTCATGTTGACCGACATGGGCGTGTTTCTCCTTCGGGTTCGACGCTGTGGATTGAACTGTCCGGGGCTGTCTGCTCGGCCGCCCGGACCGGTGCGGCTGCTAGGGGGTGAGCGGAGGGCCGCTCTTGGAACCGGTGGCGGGCGTGGCAGTGGGCGGCGCCGGGTGGAGGAGCGGATCCTCGTCGATCTGCCGGTGCAGGTGGGGGAGCAAGCCGCGCTCCAGCAGGACCTGCCGCCAGTCCAGCCGTGCCTGCTCCAGCCGGACGGAGGGGCACGGAGCTGCCACGCCCGCGTATCGCCGTGCCCAGCAGCGCGGCAAGGGCGATGAGAGCGCTCAGGGCCGCGACGGGAGCGAGGATCCAGCCGGCGGCTATGAGCGAGCCGGGCAGTGCGCCCCGAACGTTGGTCAGCTGGAGCAGGTAGCCGAGGACGAGGGCAGCGGCGGACGAGGTGGCCACCGATGGCGTGAGCACCGCAAGGGTGGCCACCGGGCCGGCGTCGGCGGGCCGGCGCGGTGTGGTCTGGTCGGCGGACGCGTTCATCGCGAAACAGGTGAGATAGGTGTGGTACTCGCCGTCGGCTGCAGCCGTGATCTCGTCGGCTTCGGTGAGTGCCCGTAGGCGCAGGTGCGTGGCGGCCGCCCGGCCGGTCGGGTCGGCGCGCAGGGCATGGCGGATGTGGCGGATGTCCGGCGTGGCCAGCGCCAGGTGCAGTACGGCTTCGAAGTCCGCCCGGTCCTCGGGGCGGAGGCCGGAGGGGTCGGCCACGTGGCCTCCTGACGGGCAGAGGCGCTTCGGTGCTGGACGAGGGTTGCGCCGGGCCCGCCCCCGGGGATCAGGCCCGGGGGCGGGCTGTCCGTGTCAGACGTTGACGCCGAAGTCGGAGGCGATCCCGGCCAGGCCGGACGCGTAACCCTGGCCGACCGCGCGGAACTTCCACTCCGCGCCGTTGCGGTAGAGCTCGCCGAAGACCATGGCGGTCTCGGTGGAGGCGTCCTCGGACAGGTCGTAACGGGCGATCTCGGCGCCGCCGGCCTGGTTGACGACGCGGATGAAGGCGTTGCGGACCTGGCCGAAGCTCTGGCCGCGGTTCTCGGCGTCGTGGATGGAGACCGGGAAGACGACCCGGTCGATCTCGGCGGGCACGGTGGCGAGGTTCACCTTGACGGCCTCGTCGTCGCCCTCACCCTCGCCGGTGAGGTTGTCGCCGGTGTGCTCGACCGAACCGTCCGGACTGGTCAGGTTGTTGTAGAAGACGAAGTGCTGGTCGGAGAGCACTTTGCCGGAGGTGTCGAGCAGCAGGGCGGACGCGTCGAGGTCGAAGTCGGTGCCGGTGGTGCTGCGCACGTCCCAGCCCAGACCGACCAGCACGGCGGTCAGACCCGGCGCCTCCTTGCTGAGCGAGACATTGCCACCCTTGGCCAGGGAAACTCCCACTGTGTACTCCTTCTCGATGCGTCAGGTCAGGGCCCGGTGGACCCGGGGGTAAAATCTACAACACTGTAGAAAATAAGGAAGGGTTTACGCGGCTTCGGAGACCGGCCGTGTCGCGTCTGGCCGAGAAATGGTGGACGCGGCGAAGTGGCCGGTCAGTCACGGGAGTTGCCGAAGAGGAGGCGGTAGCCGATCAGCAGGACCAGTGCGCCCGCGATGGCTGAGCCCCAGGTGGTGGCGTCGAAGAACTCCGGCTGCACCGGCCGGTCGAGGAATCTCGCCGAGAGCCGGCCGCCCAGGAAGGCCCCCGCGGTGCCGATGGCCGTCGTGCCGGTCAGTCCGCCCGGATCGCGCCTGGGCAGGAGGGCCTTGGCGATGGCCCCGACGAGGGGTCCCGGAACCAGCCATGCGATGACGCCCGTGTCTGCCGGCTCTCCTTGTGTGGTTGCCGTCGGTGCGGCATGTAAGGACGTGTCCGGGCAGCCTAGCTTCTACAATCATGTAGATGTTGTGGTGAGGGGCGGCGGATACCGGTCGCGATGCGGTGGCCGTCTGCGGGGCGTCGATACGATGGGCCGCCTGTGAATCCGGGGTCGGCGGAAGGGATACAGGGAGTGACGGAGCACCGGCGGCGTCCCCGGCGGCGGGGGCAGGGTGAACTGGAGGCGCTCGTCCTGTCGGCCCTGAGTGAGGCGGACGGCCCGGCGAGCGCGGGGTGGGTGCAGGAGCGTCTCGGCGGAGACCTCGCCTATACGACGGTGATCACTATCCTGACGCGGCTGCTGGCCAAGGGCGCGGTGACCCGCGAGCGCGCCGGCCGGTCCTTCGCGTGGACCCCGGCGTCGGACCAGGCGGGCCTGGCCGCGCACAAGATGCGCAAGGTGCTCGACGCGGAAAGCGACCGCGAGGCGGTGCTGGCGAGCTTCGTCACCGGCCTCGGACTGGACGACGAGCGGCTGCTGCGCGAACTGCTGGGTCGCGCCAAGGGCGAGAGGGAAGACTGAAGCGTCATGGGGGTGTTCGTCTTTCTGCCGCTGGTCCTGCCGTTGACGGCGTGGCCGGTCGCGCGCCTGGCCGAGCAGCGGCTGCATCCGCGGACCGCCACCCGGCTGCTGACCGGGCTGGCCGTGGTGATGGCGGTGTGCAGCACCGTGTGTCTGGGGCTCCTGATGGTGGTCGGCACGGCACAGTTGCCCGGCAACCCGCTACCCGACGGCTGGTCGGACCCCGAGGTGCGTGAGGCGGTGCCCTACGACGAGGTCGCCGGAAAGCTGGCCATTCCGGCGCTGTTGGCGGTGCTACTGACGTGCGGCCGGTCCCTGTGGCGGCATGGGCGGGTCCGCCGCCACGCCCACCGGGCCCTGGCCGGACTGCCGGGCACGGAGGTGGCCGTACTGCCCGACGAGGTGCCGTACGCCTACGCCCTCCCCGGCGGGCGACGAAACCGGCTCTTACGGAACCGGGTCGTGGTGACCACCGCCCTGCTGTCCTGCCTCGAACCGGCCGAGCGGCGCGCTCTGTTCGCCCACGAGCGCGCCCACCTCGCCGCCGGGCACCACCGGTTCCTGCTCGCCGTCCAGCTGGCCGCGCGCGCCAACCCGTTCCTGCGGCCGCTGCGCACGGCCGTGTCCTACACGGCGGAGCGGTGGGCGGACGAGGAGGCGGCCCAAACGGTCGGCAGCCGCAGGGCGGTGGCCTGCGCGATCGGCAAGGCGGCCCTGGTCTCCCGGGGCACCCCGGTGCCCACGCTCGCGGGTATTGCCGCGCCGGGCCCGGTGCCGCGCCGGGTTGCCGCCCTGCTCGGCCCTCCGCCCGCGATGCGCAGCTGGCCGTCGGTGTTCACCTCGGTGGGCCTGGCCGCCTGGGCTGCGGCGGCGGGCACCGCGGTGTCCGCGCTGTCGTCCGCGAACTCCGCGGTGACGATGGTGCTCATCCTGCACGCCGCGACCCCCCTGTGAGACGCACCTCTGAGAGAGGATCTTGTTCCTGCCGCACGGAGCAGCCTTGTGTTCTCGGGGACGGCGGCGGACGGGCAAGGCGCTTCGGGGTGTCAGGCTCACGTCTTTCCTTAGGTATCCCTGGTGATTCGTCATCCGCCGACGTCATGCCGTGCGTCGGGTACCCGTGTCGGGTCGTAGTAGGACTCCGTTAGGTTGTTCTGGCTCTTGGGTTTGGGCTGGTGGTGGCTGTTCTGGGCAGGGGGCGGTGGCAGGTGGTGCAGGTGCCGGTCCAGTAGTTCAGCAGGTCCTGGATGGCGTCGAGGATCTGGTAGAGGGTGAGCCCGCTGTATCGGCTTTTGGGGTCAGACGCTGTTCGGTGAGGAACGCGTGGGCGGCGGTGACCAGGGTGACGTGATGATGCCACCCGGTCCAGGAGCGGCCCTCGAAGTGGTCCAGGCCCAGGCCGTGCTTGAGTTCCCGGTAGTCGTGCTCGATGCGCCAGCGGATCTTGGCCAGGCGGACCAGTTCGGACAGCGGAGTGCCGGCGGGCAGGCTGGACAGCCAGTAGTCGGTGGGTGCTTGGGCGCCTTCGGGCCATTCGGCAAGCAGCGTGACCTCAGGCAGGACACCGTCCCACCAGCCCTCGCGGGCGGTGGCGGCGGCCTGGGCCAGGCGGCGGGCCCTCACTCCGGCGGGCCGCACGCGCAGTGCCGCAAAGCGCGAGCGCATCGGCCCGCGGGAGCCTTCCCGCCAGGTCACCTCGGTGAACGCCTGCCGCCCATGACCGGCCGCGAGCGCGGCGACCGAGGACGGCTTGTGCCGGTAGCGGGGCTGCGGTTTGCGGCCGTTGCCGGACCACGCCGGGGCGGTGGGCCGGACGTCGTGCGGGTGGACGCTCACGTCCGAACGGATGGCCACGACATAGTCGAGGCCCCGCTCGCTCAGGCCGTCGCGGAAGTCGGCGCTCTGCCCGTAGCCGGCGTCGGCCACCACCACCGGCGGCGCCAGCCCCCACCCGGCCAGTTCGTCGAAGGTGTCCAGCGCCAGGCGCCACTTCTCCCGGTGCCCGATCCCGTCAGGGACCCCCGTCTTGCGCCGGCGGACCGGATCGTCCGCCCACTCCTGGGGCACGAACAACTGCCACTGCAACGGACAGGACGCGGCATCGGAGACCGCATGCACGCTCACCGCGACCTGGCAGTTGGCCCGCTTGCCCAAAGCGCCGCAGTACTGGCGCGCGACCGCCACCGACATCTTCCCGTCCTTGGGGAACGACACGTCATCGACCACCCAGGCACCCGGGCGGATCTGCGGCACCATCCGCTCCGCGATCCGCCGCCGCACCGGAAGCGGATCCCACGTCGACTGGTTCACGAACTGCTGCAGGTTCTGCTCGTTGCCGTCCGGCAGCCGCTCCGCCATCGGCTGGATGGACTTACGCCGCCCCTCCAGCATCAGCCCCCGCAGATAGCAGTCCCCCTTCGCCCGCTGATCCTTGCGCGGCACCGACGCGAACACATCCGCCACGAATAACGCCAACTTCGCCCGAGCACGCTCCACTTCATGTGCATCCACATCCCCCGCATGCCCCCAAACAGGACTCATACGCACACCTAACGGAGCCCTACTAGCTGATTAGAGACGCTTCCGTGGTTGTGCTCGCGTACTCAGGGCGCCGTTCAGCGGGTGACGGCAAACATGAGCAGGACGATGAGGAGCGCCAGGGCACCGAGGGTGGCGCCGATGAGGGAGGGTCCGAAGTTCGTGGCGAGGCCCCGCTCGTTGTGCCAGACCCCCAGCACTCCCAGAAGGAGGGCGAGGAGTCCGAGGGGCGCGGCAACGAAGTCACCGATGACGGGGATGAAGGAACCCACGAGGGCGACAATGCCCATGATGAGGGAAGTGTCTCCCGGGCCGTTGCGGGGCGCGGCCCCGGCGGGTCCGGCGTCCTGTTGCGGCATGCCGTCCTCTCGCGCTGGAATTCCGGTACGCCCCGAGGGGCCATCAGCCTTACGGCTGCCGGGGTGGCGGGGCAACCCCTGCCCGACAGCCAAATGGGCTGATGAACTGATCGAGTTGAGCGAACTCCAGTGTGCAGTACTGCCTCTCATCTCCGGTATGCCCAATGCCCGGCTCGTCTCCATGGCCGCCGAGATGGGGCCTGCCGATCGTGAACAGCACCAGCCAGCCGGTCAGGATGCCGGTCAGCGCGATCCCGCGCCCTCCCCGTCCGGTCGGCGTCCCCGACGGGGGTACTTCCCGCTCGAGCGAAGCGGAGAGTGGCGGACGGCCTGCATGCCCGACGGGGATGGTGATCAGGGCGCTATCAGGGCCAGGCCGACGAAGACGCCGGGGTCGATCGAGGCGGCGGCCCCCCGGCCGCGCGGCGAAGGCCCAACGATGCCGCGGTGACGAAGTTCCCAAGGAACGCGACGCCGCCGAGGGCGCAGAACGCACTGACACTGACCGGCCGGTTCCGGCCCTCAGCCCTGCCGAGGCTGTCCCGCCCCGTCCACCGGTTGCGCACTGTCGGTGCTGCTCAGGTGTGCTCTCCCCTGCCTTCCGGGCCTGCCGGCGCGTCCGGAGACGGGTGCTGCGGCGTTCTCGGTTCCGGGTGCGGTGAGACGCACCCGCCTCCCGTCCGTATCTCTACATGAATGTAGAGTTCCGCCGTTCGGTACGCACGGGCACCGAACGCTCATGAGCGGCTGACCGGCCGGATGCGGCCGAGCGGGAGGAAAGGGGTGCCGGTGGGCGGTACGGGACAACGGCGGGGCGCTCCCGCCGGCAGGAGGCGGACGCGGCTGACCCGGCGGGGCCGGATCCTCGCGCGGGCCGCCGCGGCGCTCGCGGTGCTCATCCTCGGCGTGGCCGGGGTCGGCGCCTGGATATACCAGGACCTGGACGACAACATCAACGCCGCAGACCTCGACAACAAACTCGGCGAGGACCGTCCCGCCAACCTCAGCCCGGGCTCGAAGAACATCCTGGTCGTCGGCTCGGACAGCCGTGACGGGGCCAACGCGAAGTACGGCCAGGACCTGACCACCATGCAGTCGGACACCCTGATGGTGATGCATGTCCCGGCGAACCGGAAGTGGGCGACCGTGGTGTCCTTCCCGCGCGACTCGTGGGTGCGGATACCCGCATGCGACAAGAGTGACAGCACCACCTCCGCCCCGCACCAGGCCAAGATCAATGAGGCGTTCGCGCTCGGCGGCACCGGCGGCAAGGTCGCCGGGGCCGCCGCCTGCACCATCAAAACGGTCGAGGCGACCACGGGCTTGCGCATCGACCACTTCATGTCCGTCGACTTCCAGGGCTTCAAAGGCATGGTCAACGCCCTGGACGGCATCGAGGTCTGCCCCGAGCAGGCCATCCGTGACGAGAAGGCCCGCCTGGACCTGGAAGCCGGCTGCCAGACCATCAAGGACGAGAAGGCGCTCGGCTACGTGCGCGCCCGCTACAGCGTCGGCGACGGCTCCGACCTCGGGCGCATCGGCCGCCAGCAGGAGTTCATGGAGGCGCTGGCCGAGAAGGCGCAGTCCAAGCTGACCAGCCCGAACGCGCTGTACGACTTCCTGCAGTCGGCCACCAAGTCCCTGACCACGGACGAGGACCTGGCCGGCATCAAACCGCTGTACAGCCTTGCCTCCGAGGTGAAGGGCATCCCGAGCGAGAAGCTGACGTTCCTCACTGTGCCCAACTATCCGCGTGAGGCGGATGTGGCCACCGACAAGGCCAACGTCGTGTGGCAGTACCCGCAGGCCGCCGGCCTGTTCACCTCCCTCGCCAAGGACCAGGAGGTCGACAAGAAGGAACTGCAAGCCGACGCCAAGGACCTGATCTACGCGTCCAGTGTGCGCGTCCAGGTCCTCAACGGCACCGGCGTCACGGGGCGCGCGGCCGTCGTCGCCGAGAAGCTACGCGAGGACGGCTTCACCGTCGTCGGCACGGGCAACGCCCCGGAGACCACCCGCACCACCACTGCCACCTACCCACAGGAGATGGACGAGCAGGCGAAGGTACTCGCGTCGCGGCTGCCCGACGCCCGGGCCACGCGGCAGGCGGACGCCGTCGCGGGCGTGGTGACCCTTGTCATCGGCACCGACCTCGACCCCGACGACATCCGGTGATTCGGCTGCGATGGAGCAGTTCCTCATGGTCCGTTCGCGGTTCAGGGCCTGATGCGTGCCTGTTCCAGGGCCGTACGAATCCCCTTGGCGGCGGCCGGCTTCCCCGGGTCCCGAGGCACGGGCAGCCGGGCGCGACAGGTAGGGGAGGACGTAGGCGGGGCTGCCCTCCTGGATGCGTCAGCTTTCGTTCGTGGTGCCGGCGTCGACGGTGTCGTAGCCGAGACGGTCGAGCAGAGCGGTGACGGACTTCTTGGCCGCTTCGTCGTCGCCGGCGATCGGGAGCGCGCTGCGGTCGGGAGACCCGGCGGGACGGGCGAGGGAGATGAGGTGCTCGAAGTAGATGGTCCGAAGCAGCTCGGCCCGGAGCAGCCGGTCGTTCTGCTCCCGGCGGGCCACCCCTGGCCGGCCGGCCGTTCCTGACACCCACCGAGGTGGAGGCGCTGCCGGGCTACGAGGCGCAACTGCCCAACGAGGCGCTGGACACCATGGTCGACCGCGTCGCACTCGGACGACTCGTGGTCGTCGTCGGCGACAGCGTCAGCGACCGCCTCGGCGAATCCGTACGAGCAGTGCCCGTCCACGGATACCCGGACACCCGACTGGTGCTGGCCTGGCTCCCGGACGCGCACTGGGCCGCCTCCCACCTCACCGCAACCGCCCACGCCGTGCTGGCGCGGCGCCCGCCGCGAGCGGTCCAGTCGGCCGAGGGCCGGCCGAGACCGTCTCTCGGTCAGGGCGGTTCTGCCGACCGACAGCTTCTGCTTCACCCGCGCTCGCAACCCGCTTCGTAACCACTTGCACTCGGCTTGCACTCGGCGTTGCCAACCGCTCGATCTTCGCTGCTGGACCGTCCGTATACATCCGAGTCAAAAATCCGGCTACGGTTCCCGACGGTCTGTCGCCCGCGCAACGGCGCGCGGTGCCGCGTACTGCTGACGCGGAGGGCTTTCTCAGATGGCCGCGCGAATGGCCTGTTCGAAGCCCACGACGTGACTGCCGGCCAGATGCGCCGCCTTGTCGGGGTCACCGGCGACGATCGACTCGATCAACGGTCCGTGCTCTTCGACGTGGCCGGCCATGTCGGACAGCCGGTCGATGAACAGGCACCAGATGCGGGTGGCCAGGTTGTCGTAGCGGACGAGGGTGTCCTCCAGGTACGGGTTGTGCGTGGCGGCGTAGATGGCGCGGTGGACCTGGAGGTCCAGGTGCATGAGCTCGGTAGCGTCGCGCCGCCCGGGATCCACGCTCTCCAGCTCCTGTAGGACGGCCGTCAGCGTCGCACGGTCAATGGTCGTGGCACGCCGCGCGGCCTGGGCGGCGGCCAGGGGCTCCAGTTCCTGGCGCACCTCGGAGATGTGGGCCAGGTCGGTGATGTTGACCTCGGTGGCGAAGGTGCCACGCCGGGGGTAGGTCGCGATGAGGCGCTCGTACTGGAGACGTTTGAGCGCCTCGCGCACCGGCGTCCGGCCGACGCCGAGGGACTGCGCCAACTGGTCCTCGTTGATCGGAGCACCCGGGCGGATCTCCAGCATGACGAGCCGGTCTCGGATGGCGCGGTATGCGCGCTCGGCGAGGGACAGCTCCTCGCCCCCGGGCTCTGTCGCCGCCTGTTGCATATAGCCCCCTTGACCCGTCGAGCACGTTCACATACCTTACCGCAGAGGTTGATATATCAGTCGTTCATTAGTCGGCTCTCAGAATGGTGTGTAGATGGCAACCAACCCGTCGATCACCACGGTCGCCTCCTCCCTCTCCCTCCCGCTCGGCGAGCTCGACCCGGAGGTTGCCACCGCGGTGGACGCCGAGTTGCACCGTCAGCAGTCCACCCTCGAAACGATCGCCTCGGAGAACTTCGCCCCGGCCGCCGTCTTAGGGGCCCAGGGCTCGGTCCTGACCAGCAAGTACGCCGAGGGCTACCCCGTCCGCCCCGGCGGTCCGCGCGGCGGGGTGATCCTCAGCCGCGCCGACCTGGCCAAGAAGATCAACTCCGTGCTCGACGGGAAGCAGGCCGAGGACCGGCCTGCATCACGTCAGCATCACCGTCAACCGCAACGCGGTGCCGTTCGACCGTTCCTGTGGACTGAGCATGAGCGAGCTCGCTCAGCCGCACGCCCCGAACGGTCGTGGGCGCACTGGTCCCCGGCGTTCTGACGCCGTACCCGGCGTCCCAGGTCGCAGGATCACGTTAACCCGGTCGGACCAGGGCAGACTCCGCAAGCCAATAAGCGGACGATCACACGATCGAGCCAATTCGGCCTCGTATGCACTCCTTGGCGAGCAGCCACCATCCCCCACCTGAACGGAGACGCGGCATGACCACCAAGCCGCCGCCGGAGCACCCGGACTGGCTCTGGCGCAACCCCGAGCCGCGCTCCTCCTACGACGTCGTCATCGTCGGCGCGGGCGGCCACGGCCTGGCCACCGCCTACTACCTTGCCAAGAACCACGGCATCACCAACGTCGCCGTCCTCGAGAAGGGCTGGCTGGCCGGCGGCAACATGGCCCGCAACACCACGATCATCCGCTCGAACTACCTGTGGGACGAGAGCGCGGCGATCTACGAGCACGCGCTCAAGCTGTGGGAGCGGCTCCCGGAGGAACTCGACTACGACTTCCTGTTCAGCCAGCGCGGCGTCCTCAACCTCGCGCACACCCTGCAGGACGTCCGCGAGGGCATGCGCCGCGTCAACGCCAACCGCCTCAACGGGGTCGACGCCGAGTGGCTCACACCGGACGAGGTCGCCAAGGTCTGCCCCATCCTCAACGTCTCGTCCCGTACCCGGTACCCGGTCCTCGGCGGCACCTTCCAGCCGCGGGCCGGCATCGCCAAACACGACCACGTCGCCTGGGCGCTGGCCCGCAGGGCCGATGAGATGGGCGTGGACCTGATCCAGGGCTGCGAGGTCACCGGCTTCCTCAAGGACGGCGACCGGGTCGTGGGCGTCGAGACCAACCGCGGGCGCATCCTCGCCGGCCGGGTCGGCCTCGCGGCGGCCGGTCACAGCAGCGTGCTGGCCGAGCGGGCGGGCGTACGGCTGCCGGTGCAGTCCCATCCGCTGCAAGCGCTGGTCTCCGAGCTGCACGAGCCGGTGCACCCGACGGTTGTCATGTCGAACCACGTGCACGTGTACGTCTCCCAGGCCCACAAGGGCGAACTGGTGATGGGCGCCGGCGTGGACTCGTACAACGGCTACGGACAACGTGGCTCCTTCCATGTGATCGAGCAGCAGATGGCCGCCGCCGTAGAGCTGTTCCCCGTCTTCGCCCGCGCGCACGTACTGCGGACCTGGGGCGGCATCGTCGACGTCACCCCGGACGCCTCCCCGATCATCGGTACCACCCCGGTCGAGAACCTCTACGTCAACTGCGGTTGGGGGACCGGCGGGTTCAAGGCCACCCCGGCGGCCGGCTGGACCTTCGCGCACACCATCGCCACGGGCGAGCCGCATCCGCTGAACGCCCCCTTCGCCCTCGAACGTTTCGCGACGGGCGCCCTGATCGACGAGCACGGCGCCGCAGCCGTGGCCCACTGAGGAGGACACCGTGCTGCTGATCAGCTGCCCATGGTGCGGTCCCCGCAACGAGACCGAGTACCACTACGGGGGACAGGCCCACGTCCCCTACCCCGGCACCCCCGCGGACCTCACCGACGAGCAGTGGGCCGAGTACGTCTTCTACCGAGACAACCCCAAGGGCCCCTTCGCCGAGCGGTGGATGCACAGCATCGGCTGCCGCCGCTGGTTCAACGTCCTGCGCGACACCGCCACCCACGAGGTACTGACCTCCTACCGGCCCGACGAGCCCCGCCCCGTACTGCCCCAGGCCGGAGGACAGCGATGACCGACCAGCACTTCCGGCTCCGGCAAGGCGGCCGCGTCGACCGCGACGCCGTACTGCGGTTCACCGTCGACGGGCGGGAGTTGACCGGGCACCCCGGCGACACCGTCGCATCGGCGATGCTGGCGAACGGCGTTGTCGAGGTCGCCCCGTCGCTCTACCGCGGTCGCCCGCGCGGCATCGTCGCCGCGGGCGTCGAGGACCCGAACGCCCTGTTGCAGCTGGACGGTTCGTACTCGGAGGGCATGCTGCCCGCGACGACCACGGAGCTGTACGACGGCCTGTCCGCCACGACACTCTCCGGGATGGGGCGGCTCGACCCGTCGTCCGACCCCGCCGTCTACGACAAGAAGTACGTCCACACCGACGTCCTGGTCGTCGGCGGCGGACCGGCCGGGCTCGCTGCCGCCGCCGCTGCCGCCGGCTCCGGCGCCCGCGTGATCCTTGTCGACGACCAGCCCGAGCCGGGAGGTTCGCTGCTCTCCGGGCGCACCGAGCGGGTCGGCGCACAGAGCGCCCTGGAGTGGGTCGCCGAGGTCCGCGCGGCACTCGACGCCGCACCCGAGGTCGTCGTACTGGAACGCACCACGGCCTTCGGCTCGTACGACGACAACTACCTGCTGGCCCTCCAGCGGCGTACCGATCACCTCGGCGCCGACGCCCCCGAAGCCTCTGCGGGCGTCTCGCGCCAACGGCTGTGGCACATCCGGGCCCGCCAGGTGGTCCTGGCGACCGGCGCGCACGAGCGTCCGCTGGTCTTCGCCGGCAACGACCGCCCCGGAGTGATGCTCGCCGCGGCCGTGCGCTCGTACCTCAACCGGTACGCCGTGGCGCCGGGTTCGCGGGCCGTGGTGAGCACGACCAACGACAGTGCCTACGACACGGTCGCCGATCTTCACGGTGCCGGGATCGACATCGCCGCCGTCGTGGACGCCCGCCCCGAACTGTCCCACCGGGCCGCCGAGGTCGCCGTGGCGACGGGGGCGCGGGTGCTGACGGGCAGTGCGGTGGTCGACACCCAGGGGGGCGGTCGGCTGACCGGCGTCACCGTCCAGGCCCTCGACGAGAGCGGTCGACTCACCGGTGCTCCCGAGTCGTTCGACTGCGACCTGCTCGCCGCCTCGGGCGGCTGGAGCCCGGTGGTGCACCTGCACAGCCAGCGCCAGGGCCGACTGCGCTGGGACGAGGACCTGGTCGCCTTCGTCCCCGACGGCACCGTACGGGACCAGCAGGTCGTCGGTGCGGCCCGCGGGACGTACGACCTCGACGGCTGTCTGTCCGAGGGTGCGCGGGCCGGTGCGCGGGCCGCGACGGACGCAGGGTTCGCGATTCCTGTACCGGCGCCCGTCGATGCGCGGTCCGGAGCCGCCCCGACGCGTGCACTGTGGCTGGTACCCGCCCCCGACGGTGACCCCGGCAGTTGGGACACCCACTTCGTCGACCTGCAGCGCGACGTCACCGTCGGCGACGTCTGGCGGTCCACCGGTGCAGGCATGCGCGGCGTCGAGCACGTCAAGCGCTACACCTCGCTCGGCACGGCCAACGACCAGGGCAAGACGTCCGGCGTCAACGCGATCGGCGTGATCGCCGAGGCGCTCGGCGGATCACTGGGAGAGATCGGCACCACGGCCTACCGGGCGCCCTACACGCCGATCGCCTTCGCCGCCCTGGCCGGGCGTGAGCGCGGCGAGCTGTTCGACCCCGAGCGCACCACGTCCATCCACAGCTGGCATGTGGCACACGGTGCGGAGTTCGAGGACGTCGGACAGTGGAAGCGCCCCTGGTACTACCCCCGGCCCGGCGAGGACATGGACACCGCCGTGGCCCGCGAGTGCCGCGCGGCCCGCCAAGGCGTCGCCTTCATGGATGCCTCCACCCTCGGCAAGATCGAGATCTGGGGCACGGACGCGGGCGAGTTCCTCAACCGCATCTACACCAACGCCTTCAAGAAGCTCAAGCCCGGCACGGCCCGCTACGGCGTCATGTGCAAGCCCGACGGCATGATCTTCGACGA
Source organism: Streptomyces sp. 2A115 (assembly GCF_052245575.1). Lineage (NCBI taxonomy): Bacteria > Bacillati > Actinomycetota > Actinomycetes > Kitasatosporales > Streptomycetaceae > Streptomyces > Streptomyces sp. 2A115. The sequence goes on from NZ_JBQQCG010000061.1 coordinate 44,910, forward strand.
CGGAGTGACACTCCGCCTCGACGACAACCGCTACTTCATGACCACCACGACCGGCGGAGCCGCGGGCGTTCTGGACTGGCTGGAGGAGTGGCTCCAGACCGAGTGGCCCGGACTCGACGTCCACTGCACCTCGGTGACCGAACAGTGGGCGACGATCGCCGTCGTAGGCCCCCAGTCGCGCCAGGTCGTCGCCCACCTCGCACCCGAAGTCGACCTGTCCGCCGAAGCCTTCCCCTTCATGGCCTTCCGCGAGACCACCCTGGCCTCCGGCATCCCCGCCCGCATCTGCCGGATCTCCTTCTCCGGCGAACTCGCCTACGAGATCAACGTCTCCGCGTGGTACGGCCTGGCCGTCTGGGAGCAGGTGTACGCGGCAGGGCAGCCGTACGGCATCACCCCGTACGGCACCGAGACCATGCACGTGCTGCGGGCCGAGAAGGGTTACATCATCGTCGGGCAGGACACCGACGGCACGGTCACCCCGCAGGACGCGGGTATGTCCTGGGTGGTGTCGAAGCAGAAGGACTTCGTCGGGAAGCGGTCCTACTCCCGAGCCGACACCGCCCGCGCCGACCGTAAGCAGTTGGTCGGCCTGCTGCCGGCCGACCGGACGACCCGGCTGCCCGAGGGCACCCAACTCGTCGCGCCGGACGTACCCATCACCCCCGAGGCCGGGCCGGTTGCGATGCTCGGCCACGTGACCTCCAGCTACCACAGCCCGGCCCTCGGCCGCCCCTTCGCGCTCGCCCTCGTCGCCGACGGGCGGGCAAGGATCGGCGAGACCCTGCTCGCCCCGGTGGGCGAGGATCTCGTGCCCGTCGAGGTGGCCGACTTCGTCCTCTACGACCCCGAAGGGACCAAGCGAGATGGCTGAGCTGATCGCCGCATCGCGTACCAGCCCCGTGGCGCATCTGGAGGAACGGATGCGCGCCGCCACCGTCACCGGCACCCGCGGCGTCACGCTGACCGAGTGGCCGTTCCTCACCATGGTGAACGTGCGCGTCGACCCCGCGTCCGAAGCGGCCGACCGTATCGAGAAGGCCCTGGGGGCGCCACTCCCGCCGCGGTGCGGCCACACCTCCGCATCCGGACCCCACACGGTCCTCTGGCTCGGCCCCGACGAGTGGCTCGTGCTGTCCCAGGCCGACGCGACCGCTGTGACCGCAGAGTTGAGGGAGGCACTCGGCGGAGACCCGGGTTCGGTCGTGGACGTCTCGGCGAACCGCACCACGCTGGAGCTGAGCGGCCCGGCCGCCCGGCACGTGCTGGAAAAGGGCTGCCCACTGGACCTCCACCCCCGGGCCTTCGGCCCCGGCCAGGCCGTGTCGACCACGGTGGGACCCGTCGCCGTACTGCTCTGGCAGGTCGCCGACACGCCGACGTACCGGCTCCTCCCGCGCTCCTCGTTCGCCGACTACCTGGCCCGCTGGCTCATCGACGCGATGAGCGAGTACCACGGCCCGGAGATTCCCTGATGGCGTTCAGCGCGTTCGACCTGTACTCGGGCGGCATCGGCCCTTCCTCCTCCCACACGGTGGGGCCGATGCGCGCGGCCCGACGCTTCGTCGGGCTCCTGGACGAGGAGGGCCTCCTGCCCTCGGTCAGCCGGGTGCGGGCCGAGCTGTTCGGCTCGCTCGGCGCGACCGGTCACGGTCACGGCTCGGACAAGGCGGTCGTGCTCGGCCTTGAGGACGAGGATCCCGCCACCGTGGACACCGACCGGGCCGACGGCCCGGTCGCGCAGGCACGCGACAGCGACACCCTGCTCCTGGTCGGCAAGCACCGGGTCGGCTTCGACGGCGATGCCGACCTGGTGCTGCACCGGCGCGAGTCCCTGCCCGCGCACCCCAACGGAATGATGTTCCACGCCTTCGCCGCCGACGGCCGGGTGCTCGCCGAACGGATCTACCACTCCGTGGGCGGCGGCTTCGTCGTCGACGAGGACGCCACCGGCGCCGACCGCGTCGTCGCGGACACCACACGCGTACGGTTCCCTTCGGCTCGGCAGCCGAACTGCTCGCGCACTGCGCGCGGGAAGACCTCGTCATCAGCGACATCATGCTCGCCAACGAGCAGGCATGGCGGCCCGAGGCCGAGGTGCGTGCAGGACTGCTGCACCTGTGGTCGGTCATGCACGCACAAGGTCACCCTGGACAAGGCCATCAAGACCATGCGCGAAACCGGCCGGGACACCAAGGCCAAGTACAAGGAAACCGCCCGCGGCGGCCTCGCCGTCAACGCCACCGAATGCTGACACCATGACTGATTCCCCGGCTTCCGCCGCGTCCCCCGCCCACTCCGACTCACGGACCGACCCCGCCACGGCGCCGGTCGAGCACATACTCACCCTCGACTGTCCCGAGGCTCCCGGCATCGTCCACGCCGTCTCCCGGTTTCTGGTCGAGCACGGCAGCGACATCATCGACAACCAGCAGTTCGGAGACCGCCGCGACGGCCACTTCTTCATGCGGGTGCGCTTCGCCACCGTCGGCAGCGAGAACACCCCACAGACCCTGCGCCGTGACTTCGCCGCCGTGGCCTCCTCCTTCACCATGCGGTGGCACCTCGAACCGGTCAGCACCCGGCGCCGCGTGCTGATCATGGTGTCCCGCTACGGCCACTGCCTCAACGACCTGCTCTTCCGCACCCGCAGCGGAGACCTGCCCATCGACGTGGTCGCGGTGGTCTCCAACCACCGCGACCACGAGGCACTCGTCGCCTGGCACGACATCCCGTTCTTCCACGTGCCGGTCACCGCCGCGACCAAATCCGAGGCCGAAGCCCGGCTACTGGAAATCATCGACGCGTGCGACCCCGACCTGGTCGTGCTGGCGCGCTACATGCAGGTGCTCTCCGACGACCTGTGCACCCGACTGGCCGGCGGCATGATCAACATCCACCACTCGTTCCTGCCCAGCTTCAAGGGCGCCAAGCCCTACCACCAGGCACACGAACGCGGCGTCAAGCTCGTCGGCGCGACAGCCCACTACGTCACCGCCGACCTCGACGAAGGCCCGATCATCACCCAGGAGGTCATCGACGTCGACCACAGCCACACCCCCGACGACCTCGCCGCCATCGGCCGCGACGCGGAGTCGGCGGCCCTGGCCCGAGCGGTCCGGTGGCACTGCGAAGGCCGGGTGTTCGTCCAGGGCAGGCGCACGGTGGTCCTGCGCTGACGGCCGGACGCCGGGGTGGTGTCGTGCTGTGGTGGATGGCCGCGTTGAAGCCATTCGGTCGGCGAGGTCGGCTGGCTGGGCGAAGCCCTGCATGACCTTACGGACCCCGGTGAACGGCCCGACGTTCGCCGACGTCGTCTCCAGACCCCGTTGAACCGCGATCTCCCTGGCCTTCACCGACCCCCTGCCCGCCGAGCGCCGCTCGTCCAGCACCGCCAGAATGCGCTGGTAGCCCGGTGCCAGGACGGTCACCGGCAGCCCGTCCTGCCAGGGCGCCACCGTCGGCCCGGCACCGGTGGGGGCGTCGTTTCCTGCTCAACTGGGTCTCGGTCACCGCAGCCGCCCACCCTGCCGCGGAGGCGGCCGACTCCTCGGCCGACGCCTCCCGCGCGACAACCCCCGGTCCAGCCGCATCTCCGCGGCCTCCAACACCTCAGCCAGCCGCGCGACTTCCTCCCGCAGGCCCTCCACCCGCACGGGTAGCCGTCTCATACGAGGGCATCATGCAGCGCAGGTGCATCCTGGGGTCCGGCCGGAGGACGCGGACACGCAGGGCGCGAGCGCGCCGCCCACGAGGGCTGCTCACGGCGTTGGAGCATCGCACGGGCCGGAAGGTCTGGAAGCCGTCTGGCCCTGTAACACGCAGACTCACTCAGGCGTGGGCGACCAACTGGTCCAGGAGTTGTTCCACGCTTGCCTGCAGGTCGGCCCCGGCACTGTCGCGACCGGTCAGCTGCCTGAGCAGCGCCTGCTGGAACAGCCCGTCGAAGATCGCGTACGCCACTGCGGGTGACACCGTGGGGGGCGACTGGGCAAGTTCGGCGTACTGGCTGACGATGCGCCAGATCATCCGCTCCAGGCTCTGGTCGATGTCGACGACATCGTCACGGAACGACTCCTCGAACAGGCCCTGATTCCGTAGGTCGTACCAGAGACGGTGCATCCGCGCGTCCTCGCGCAACGTGTCGGCCATCGCCACGGCGAAGCCGTGCTTGAGCTCCTCGGCGGAATCTGCCGTGACGACGATCCGGTCGTAGCGGGTGACACATTCGGCCTTGTACTGCCGCACGCAATAGGTGATCAGCTCCACCTTGTCGCGGAAGTAGTAGTGCAGGACTCCGTGGGAGAACTCGGAGTTCTGCGCGATCTCGCGCAGACTCGTACGGGCGTAGCCGAGCTCGGACAGGGTCTGCAGCGCCGACGCGGCCAGCTGGGCCCGCCGCTCGGCGAACTTGTCGACCTGTCGCCGGGAGATCCTCTCCTGGTTCTTGCCCACGACGTTCTTGCCCACGACCTGGGTCACAGCGCGTCTCCCCGTCTCCCTCAATCCTCCGCCCGTCCGCACCATGCGGACGGACCGAACCAGGCTATCGCGGCGCGTGACCAGCGCTCAGCAAAATTCTTGACAGTCGTCCAAGAAAGTCTTGACGACTGTCAAGAAATCTCTACGCTGACGTCACGTCCCACGGACCGGGCTCTCGGCTCACGGCTCAGCGTGTGGCGCTGTCACGCAGTGCAGTCATCTCAATGAGGAGATGTTCCATGAGTGTGTACGACCTGACCGGACGCAAGGCGCTGGTGACGGGCGGTGCCCGCGGACTGGGTGCCGGAATGGCCGAGGCTCTCGCCCGGGCCGGCGCCGCCGTCGTCATCGGCGACATCCAGGAGGAGTCGGGCAAGGCCACGGCCGAGGCGCTGGCGAAGTCCGGCGCCACCGCCGGGTTCGTCTCTCTCGACGTGACCGAGGACGCGAGCTGGGAATCGGCGGTGGCGCAGACGATCGCCGAGCTGGGCGGCCTGGACATCGTCGTCAACAACGCCGGAGTCGAGATCTCCGGTCTGGTCGTCGACCTCGACCCGGCCGACGTCCGCCAGATGCTGGAGGTGAACATCCTCGGCACGGCGCTCGGCATCAAGCACGCGTTCCGCGCGATGCGGCCCGGCGGCCCGGCCGGCGGCGGCGGCGCGGTCGTCAACATCTCCTCGGTCGCGGCGACCATCCCGTTCCCCGGCATCGCGGGCTACGCGGCGACGAAGTCGGCGGTCGACCGGCTCACCCGGGTGGCCGCGCTGGAGTCCGGGAAGTTGGGTTACGGCGTGCGCGTCAACTGCGTCTACCCCGGCCTCGTACCGACCGAGATGGGCGCCAAGCTCGCGACCGACATGGCAACCCTCGGCCTGTGGCCCAGCGCCGAGGCGGCCGTCGGCGACGTCATCGGCCTGACCCCGCTCGGCCGGCTCGGCGAGGTCGCCGACATGGCCGACGCCGTGGTCTTCCTCGCCTCCGACGGCGCCCGCTTCATCACCGGCGCCGGCCTGCCGGTCGACGGCGGCATGGGCATGTGACCCGCTGCATGTGACTCCGCTCCTCCCTCTGTGAAAGGCGCATGACCATGAGCAGTGACAAGCCCGTTGTTGTCTACGGTGCCTCCGGCTACACCGGACGCCTCGTCTGCGAGTACCTCCGCGAGTACAACGTCCCCTTCATCGCCGCCGGCCGCGACAAGGCCCGCATCCAGGAAGTCCTTGACAAGGTCCCCGGCATCGAGACCGTGGACCACGAAGTCGTCGAGGTCGAGCACGCGGTCGGACCGCTGACCGAGCTCTTCCGCGGCGCCAGGGTCGTGAGCAACATGGTCGGCCCGTTCATCAAGTACGGGCCGGAGGTCGTGGAGGCGAGCCTCGCGGCCGGCTGCCACTACCTGGACACCACCGGCGAACAGGACTGGGTCCTGGACGCCCAGGCCCGGTGGGGCGACCAGTACGCCGAGAATGGGCTGCTCCTGTCACCCGGCCTCGCGCAGATGTACACCACCGGCGAGATCGCGGCCAACATCTGCCTCGAAACACCGGGTCTGGACACCCTCGACATCCTCGTGCTCTGGAAGGGATTCCCGACCTACGCCTCGACGCAGACGATCTTCACCATCCTCAAGGCCGACTGGCACTACCTGGAGGAGAACCAGTACAAGAAGTGGGACCCGCTGACCGCCGTCGAGGTCGTCGTCCCGGGGCAGCACGAAACAGCCCTCGCCCTGCCATGGGGCGGCACCAGCCACCCCGTGTGGTTCAAGAACGACCCGCGCGTGGCGAGTTGCAGGGCCCTCGGTGGCGTCATGGACCGCGCGGTCATGCAGGGCGTCGCCGACACGGTGAAGATGGTCGAGGCCCAGATCAAGACTCTCCCTGCCGACGAGCAGGACGACGCTCTCGCAACGGTGGCCGCCTCCGTTCAGGCCGGTATGCCACCCCGGGAGAACCCCAGGATCAACACCTCGGTGGACTCCGTCCACGCCTCGGGCCCGCTGGGACGCGCCCACTGCGTGATCCACGGCAACAGCAACTACAAGCAGACCGGGCTGCTTCAGGCATACGCCGCGTACTCCCTGATCCAGCAGCCGCCCAGGCGCACCGGCCTGGCTTCGGGCTGTCAGGCGTTCGGCCACCGCGAACTGCTGGGCGCGCTCAAGAGCTTCGGGCTCGTACTCGACCCGGTGCTCACCGTCCACAGCTGATTCTCCCGGCCCAACAGCATCCGAAAGTGCCTGAGAGCGCCCGAAAGCAAGGATGATGCCGTGCGTCTGACCGACTACCTCGACAAGGGCACGTCCCTGGGTCCTGGGGCGTCCTGCCTCACCATGGGAGACCGCACCCTCACCTATGGCGAGGTCCAGGAATTGTCCTGGCAGGTTGCCCGGGCCCTGGACCGGTCAGGCGTGCGGCCGGGGGACAAAGTGGCGGTGCTGTCCGCCAACGACCCCACCGCCTTCTCCTGCGTCTTCGGCATCTCCCGGGCGGGCGCGGTCTGGTGTCCGGTCAACCCCCGCAACGAAGCAGCCGAGAACCGCGACCTGCTGGACCTCTTCGACTGCACCTGCCTGATCTTCCAGGAGGCGTACGCGCCCCTGATCGTGAAGATCCTGCCCGACCTGCCGAAACTGACCACGCTGGTCTGCCTCGACGGATCCCCGGACCTGGGCACGCCCTTCGGCCGATGGCTGGACGACGTGTCCGCCGAGCCTTGGGAGGCAGCGTCAGCCGATGACACCGTCATGCTCGTCGGCACCGGCGGTACCACGGGCCGCCCCAAAGGGGTGATGCTCACCGACCGCAACATCGAGACCATGTCGGCGCTGACGCTGATGAGTTACCCGTTCGGCACCCGGCCGGTCTACCTGGCGCTGGCTCCCCTGACCCATGCGGCCGGGGTGCTGTGTTTCCCCGTCATGACGCTGGGCGGCGAGATCGTCATCATGCCGACGCCCGACCTCACGGACTTCCTCGCACAGGTCGAACGCCACCGTGTCACACACACGTTCCTGCCCCCGACCCTCATCTACATGCTCCTCGGCCACCCCGCCCTGGCGACCACCGACCTGACCTCCCTGCGGTGCCTCTGGTACGGCGCGGCCCCCATGTCGGCGGCCCGGCTGGAGGAGGCCATCGACCGGATCGGCCCGGTGATGGCACAGCTCTTCGGCCAGTCCGAGGCACCGATGATGATTTCCACCATGGCGCCCGAGGACCATTTCCGCCCCGACGGCTCGCCCGCCGTCGAGCGTTTCACGTCTGCCGGGCGCCCTGCCCCCCTGGTGACCGTCGCCATCATGGACGGCGAGGGCCGGCTGCTGCCGCCGGGCGAGCGCGGCGAGATCGTGGTGCGCGGCTCCCTGGTGATGGCCGGCTACTACAAGAACCCGTCCGCCACCGCGGAAGCCTCCCGGTACGGCTGGCACCACACCGGCGACATCGGCTACCTCGACGCCGACAACTACCTCTTCATCGTCGACCGTGCCAAGGACATGATCATCAGTGGCGGGTTCAACATCTACTCCGCCGAAGTCGAACAGGCGGTGATGGAGCACCCCGCCGTCCAGGACTGCGCGGTGATCGGACTCCCGGACGGCAAATGGGGCGAGCGGGTGACCGCTGTCGTACAGCTCCACCCGGACCTGAGCCCGGCGGACACCACTGTCCCCGACATACGCGCCTTCGTGAAAGCCCGCATCGGCGGTGTCAAAGCTCCCAAGCAGGTCGAAGTCTGGCCGGACCTGCCCCGCTCGAAGGTCGGCAAGGTCCTCAAGAGCGAAGTCAAGTCCCGTCTGCTGCAAAGGAGTTCGCATGTCTGACACGGTTCGGGTGGCCGGCGTAGGCATGATCCCGTTCAGCAGGCCCAGCGCGGGTGAGAGCTACCCCGTCATGGCCGAGCGCGCCGCCCGGTCGGCGCTCGACGACGCCGGCATCCCGTACGAAGCCGTGCAGCAGGCCTACGCCGGCTACGTGTACGGAGACTCGACAGCAGGCCAGGCCGCCCTCTACTCCCTCGGTCTGACCGGCATCCCTGTCCTGAACGTCAACAACAACTGTTCCACCGGCTCCTCCGCCCTCTGGCTCGCGCGTCAGGCCATCGCCTCCGGCGGCGCCGACTGCGTACTCGCCCTCGGCTTCGAGCAGATGCGTCCCGGCGCCCTGGGCCGCATCTGGGACGACCGTCCCGACCCGCTGCGCCGATTCCTCGACCGTATGACCGAACTCCAGGGCTTCGACGAGCACATACCGGTCGCCGCCCAGCTCTTCGGCGGCGCCGGTGTCGCCTACACCGACGCCTATGGCACCGGCCCCGCCACCTTCGCCAAGATCGCGGTCAAGGCCCGCCGCCACGCGGCAGGCAATCCGTACGCCGTCTTCCGCACCCCCGTCACCGAGGACGAGGTCCTCGCCTCGCCGCGCATCTACGGGCCCCTGACCCGACTGCAGTGCTGCCCGCCCACCTGCGGGGCCGCCGCAGCCGTGCTCTGCAGCGAGGACTTCGCCCGCCGGCACGACGTGCGCTCGTCGGTCGTCATCCGCGCCCAGGCCATGACCACCGATACGCCCACCACCTTCGACTCGGGGGACATGATGCGGGTGGTGGGCTACGACATGACCCGTGAGGCCGCCCGCCAGGTGTACGAGGCGGGCGGGATCGGGCCCGAGGACATCGACGTTGTCGAGCTGCACGACTGCTTCACCGTCAACGAGCTGATCACCTACGAAGCCCTCGGCCTCACCCCGGAAGGCAGCGGCGAAAAGTTCGTCCTCGACGGCGACAACACCTATGGCGGCAAGGTCGTCACCAACCCCTCCGGCGGCCTGCTCTCCAAAGGGCACCCCCTGGGCGCCACCGGCCTGGCCCAGTGCGCCGAACTCGTCTGGCAGCTGCGAGGCCAAGCCGACGCCCGCCAGGTCGACAACGCACAAACCGCACTCCAACACAACATCGGCCTGGGTGGAGCCTGCGTAGTAACGCTCTACGGCAACGCCCGCTGAGCCCGGCCGCCTGCCAGGCTCTCAGGCCAGGCTGTCAGGCCCCGGGGCGAAGCCCTGTGAGCCGAAGGTGCGGGCGATGGCCAGACCCGTTTGGGGGGCCGGCTCCGATGATGGCGATGGTGGTCATGGTGATCCTTTCGTAAATCTCGGCAGGGAGGAGCGATTCGGATGGACCCATCCAATTCGAGAACCGGATAGGTCTATCTGGTCAACGAGGTCAGACTGGCACTAAAAGTGGATAGGTCAATCCGATTGCTAGACTGGCGGGCATGACCCCTGGCTCCCAGCACCCCGACGACACCGCTGCCCCGCCGCTGCGCAGCGACGCCGAGCGCAACCGGGGGCGGATCATCGCTGCCGCACGCAGGGTGTTCGCCCGCGACGGCCTGAACGCCTCCATGGCCTCCGTGGCCCGCGAGGCAGGTGTCGGCATCGCCACCATGTTCCGTCGCTTCCCCACCAAGGAAGAGCTGGTCGCGGCCGTTTTCGCCGACCGCATGGACGCCTACGCCGACGCGGTCGCCGTCGCCCTCGACGACCCCGACCCCTGGCACGGTTTCGTCGGCTACATCGAGACCGCCTGCGCGATGCAGGCCGCCGACTACGGCTTCGCCGACGTGCTGACCACGTCCTTCCCCACCGCCAAGGCCATGGAGGGGCGCCGCAGCGAGGCGTACGAGGGCATGGTGCGGCTCATCAACCGGGCCAAGGCCGCGGGCCGGTTGCGCGAGGACTTCGACTCCTCGGACATAGTGCTGCTCCACATGGCCAACGCCGGTGTCGTCAACGCCACCGGCGGCGCCGCCCCCGACGCCTGGCGGCGCGTCGTCGCCCTGTTCATCCAGTCCTTGGAGGCCCCGGCCCGCGGACCTCTGCCTGCCTCGCCCGAGCACGACGCCCTCCACAAGGCCATGCTCCGTGCCAGTCCGGCCGACCTCACCACGCCGGAACCGGACACGACCAGCTGACCCCAGGGTCGGACCCCCGTACCTGGGCGAAGTGCGGCGGCAGCATGCCTGGAAAGGGTGACCCAGGCAGCACCTCGCGCAGGACGCGGCGCACGCGGATCCGCGGACCGGGGAGCCCGGCGACGGCGCAGGACTCGATGCGGGTGCGCATCGCACGCCAACAGCGTTACCCGCTCCCGACGGCTGACGCTTCCTGTTCCTGGGGCGAGAAGACCCTTCTCTGCACTAATCGAACCCTGCGCGCTCAGGGATCCGCGCTTGAGCACCACGCAATTTCCCAGGAGGACGTCCGTCGGCGTGGTGCGCAGGTTGGTGGGATCGCTGCCTCAGCGTCGGTTACGTGCCTGCGGGGGAAGACGGCCCCACAGCCGGCTCAGCTCGCAGGCGCGCCCCTTCAAGGCCGTTCCTTTGGGATCCGTAAAGAATCACCCCATCCCGCACTGACGGGCATGAGCTGCACCGCCCTGACCGAGCTGACCCATTCCCTGGCCTCCGGCAGCCGTCCGTGACCATGACCCGCCCGCTGCACTCCCACCGCCCAGCATTTCCGCAGGTCAAGCCTCGAAATCCTGCTGGAGTACTAGTTGTTGGCGGGGGAGAGGCGACCCTCGAAGGCGATCTGGAAGGCGTTCAACGGCGCCTTCCAGCGCATCGTCCACCGCTTGCGGCCCTGGACGGATGAGCGTTTCAGAGTGTCGGCAGGCCGAGCGCGATGATGGTGGACGACAGTCCTTGCCAGGTGCGTACGTCCCAATCGGTGAGTTGCTGCCAGCGCTGCAGGCGGTACTTCACGGTGTTCGGATGCACGTGCAGGACGCGGGCGGTCGCGCTGAGCGAGAAGCCGTTCTCGGCGAAACTGAGCACTGTCTCTGCCAGGTCAGGGTGTTGTTGCGCGGCCTCTCTGCGCGGCGCGAGCAGCACCGCGAAGCGTTGCGCGGTGGGCGCCAAGGTGGCCAGCAGCCAGTGGTCGGCAAAGGATTTCACCTGGCCCGGATCCGTCAGGGGCAGCGCCGCTCTCGCGTCCGCCATGCTCATCGCGGCGCCGGGGAGCCCGGTCCGCGGCAGACCGATGCCGAAACTCGCATCAGGGTTCTGCCGCTGGGCCGCTTCGACCACGGCCTGCGGCGAGATGTCCTGGACCAGGGCGATCACGAGGTTGCCGCGGGTCGCGCAGCGCAGCGTGCCCGGCCACCGGCGGTGCCGCAGATCCATCATGCGCTCGTCGGTCCAGGCCTCGGCCGGTGAGCACAGCGCCTGGAACTCGCCGGCCGGGTCGAAGGTGAGGGCGGCAGCCAGTTGCTCGAGGTCGACGCCTGCGGGCGCGGCGGTGGCCAGGCCGTCGAGGAACTGGTGGGTCAGCCTCAGGAGCGTGGCATCGGCGGCGCGGACGGCGACGCCGTACGCCTCGGCGGCCGCGCTGCTGGAATGCTGCACCCACGTCCAGACCATCCCGACGATCGAGAGGAGTTGCGCGCCGACCCGGGTGTCGTGCGACTGAGCACGAGCGAGCAGCACGTTCCACATCTCGCGGTAGCCGACGTGGTAGGCCTCGACGAGGGCGTGCAGCGGCAGGCCCGTGGCGGCGCGTTCGGCTCCGAGTGCATGCGCGGCCTCGACCTCTTCGCGGGTGGGCGAGCGGCGTGCGGCCACGCCGGTCAGCAGTCCTTGGTAGTGGCGGGTGACGTCGCGTTCCTGCTGCTCGCGGTCCACGATCTGATAGCTCGGGATTTCGAGCCGTATGCGGTCAACGATCTCCGGGATCACCGTGGGCAGTTCTGCGGCGAGTGATTCGCAGAGTTCGACGACGGGCTGCCACGCCGCTGCGGTGTCGGCCTGCGCCCCGGCCCCCTCGGTCACGGACTCCACCATCGCCCCTCCCGATATGTGGATTTCGTAGTGATCTCTCTAGCGGTTGTATGGCAGCTTCGCTGCGACCAAGCGTCGACGATAGGCGATCAAGAACGCGCATGCTGCTCTTTTGTGGACTCCGCAAAGACGACGCTGGGAAGTTCTCAGATTCGGTTCTGGTCCCGCGGACCGGCCGTCGGCAGGCTGGACAGCGGACGCCGTGGGGGCCTGCTCCCCACCGATGGGTCGAAAGCATCCGGGTGCACTGGAGGACGCGTGGAGACTCCGATGGAGTTCAGTCATGAATCGGTCGTGGTGCGACGCGGGCGGCGGAGCCGGCTGCCGATCGTCGTCGCAGTGCACTCCACTGCTCTCGGCCGTGCGGTAGGCGGCTGCCGGATGTGGACGTACGACAGCTGGGAGGTCGGCCTGCGCGACGCGCTGCGCCTGTCAGAGGGCATGACCCGTAAGTGCGCTGCCGCCGGACTGCCGAACGGCGGAGGCAAGACGGTCGTGGTCGTTCCCGCCGGGCGGAGCCTTACCGCGGACGAACGCCGCGATGCGCTGCACGATGTCGGCGACATCGTGGCGGAGCTCGGCGGCGCCTACGTGACCGGTCCCGACGCGGGTACCGGACCGGCCGACATGGCGGTAATCGGCGAACGGACCGAGTACGTGTTCTGCAGGCCGGAGGCGGTCGGCGGAAGCGGTGACCCCTCGCCGTTCACGGCCCTGGGCGTCGTCGCCGCGCTGCGCTCGACCTGCCTGGCGCTGTTCGGCTCGCCGGCCTTGGCGGGCAGGAGATTCGCCGTGATCGGCTTGGGACACGTCGGGGAGCAGATAGCCCGGCAGTTGGCGGCGGCGGGAGCCGACCTGGTCCTGAGCGATGTCGACCCGGCGAAGCGCTCGCTCGGCGCAGAACTGGGCGCGGTGTTCGCCGAACCCGACGCAGCGGCCACCGCCGAGGTGGACGTGCTCGTCCCCGCCGCGCTCGGCGGCTTGCTGACCCGGGATCTGGTGGCGCGACTGCGATGCGGCGCGATCGCGGGCGCGGCGAACAATCAACTGGCCGAACCCGGCGCGGCGGAGTTGTTGCGGGAGCGCGAGATCCTCTGGGCCCCCGACTACATCGCCAACGCCGGCGGTGTCGTCAACGCGGTCTCGCGCGAAGTCCTTGGCGACGAACCGGAGGAAGCGGTCAAGCGCATCGAGTCGATCGCTGACACCCTGACCGGCCTGTTCGAGACGGCCGCGCGCACGAAGATCACGACAGCGCGGGCCGCCGACGACCTCGCGCGCCAGCGGCTGGCCGTACCGGTTCCCACCGCGGCGGGACCGGTATGAACCCCCGGGTCTACGTGCTGGCCCTGGCCACCTTTACCGTCGGCACCGGGGGCTATGTCATCGCCGGCGTACTGCCGGCGGTCGCGCAGGCCATGGACGTGTCCGTATCAGTGTGCGGACAGCTGGTCACGGTCTTCGCGCTGGTCTACGCCCTGGCCGGGCCGCCACTGATCGGAGCGTTCCGGAGGGTGCCGCCGAAGTCGGTGCTGATCTGGGCCATGCTGGCTTTCGCGCTCAGCAACGCCCTCGCGGCGTGCGCACTCGACTATGCCGTGCTCGCCGCGGCGCGCGTGCTGGCCGCGGCGAGCGCGGCCCTGCTGGCCGGGCCGGCCGCCGCGGCGGCCGCGCTGTGCCGTCCTAAGGACATGCCCAACGCGATCCCTGGCGCCCTCGCAGCGGTCCCAGGCTCTGGGGCTGCACTTCTCCGTGCAGTTCCTGGGCGTCGCCGTCGGCGGGCTCGCCCTGTCGACGGGGGGACCAGTGGCCATTCCGGCCCTGTCTGCGCTGATCGCGTGCGGATCGCTGCTCACCATGCGGCGGACCGCCCCGGACACCGGATCGCGTGGCGCCCGCGACGATCCCGCGGTGATCACCGCGCAGGAGTGAGCAGCGGATCGGCCCGGAGAGTTACTCAGAAGCGCCTTCGCACGTGGAGGCGCTTCTGATGGCTGTATGCCGCGAATTATCAGCGACTGTTCACCACCCTCGTCGTCCAGCCCGTCCACGACACGGCCCACCGGCTCAGCTGGTCCGACTGGTGACGCCGCCACCAGGCCCGAGCCCAGGTAAGCCACTACCGGCGACAAGCCGCACAGCCATGAAGATCACGAACTGTGATGGGCTGTCAGTGATCGTCCAACTCAACGAACTGGCTCACCCATGCCCTGAACCGATCGTCAGACTTCTTTCGCCCGGTCCAGAGCGCGTGCAGGTCCTCCGGCGGCCCAAGGCCGAAATTCTGGTTCAACCAGGTGAGGAACTCATGGTGGCCAGCGCTGTGTTCCTCAACGTCTCCGGAGGCAAGAAACCCGAAGTCAGCGACAGGATCGCTGTCGATGGCCAGAAGCTGGAACAGCTCCATCAGGTTTCGCGCGATCACATAGAGATGCCCTTCATCGCCGACCAAGACGACAGGCAGAGTGGCAAGGTCGGTCCGATCGTCGCACCGCCACAGCGCGTAGTCGGAGCCGGAGCCGTTGGCCTGCGCGAAGGGGATGAACCGGCTCAGGAACTCCGGATGCTCCGACCAGGTATGGAGGCCAGCGTCTGCGCCGTACTCGCGCAGCTCGAAACCCTCCGAGTAGTAGACCGGACCGATCCGGTCCTCGAACTCCTTGAGCAGGTTCAGCTCCGGGATTGGCGAGTACGCCTCGCTCATGTGGCCTCCTTGCTGGGCCGGGACGCCTGGCGCAGTTGCGGACGTCTCACGCTGGCCAGGTGATGCTATCTACGCCGGGACACTCGGGCGGTGCCGCCAACAATCGTGCGCTCTCCACTGCCACTACCAGCGACGACAAGCCACTCGTCGAGGAAGGTCACGATCTACAGATCCCTCCTCATGGCCCGCGGCACCTTCGTGAAGAAGTCCCGGGCTCGGAGTACGCCGGTTGGTTCGCCGTTGGCCAATCAGGAGCGCGCCGCCCCCTGGCGAGGACCGTCCGGGGCCGTCAGTTCCTGAAGTCAGGCCCGTGGCCGACCGTTGTGGCGCAGCCGCAGCCGACGCCGGGGGTGTGAGCGCAGCACCGGATGGAGGTTCCAGCCCCGTTCCGAGGCGACGTGCAGGACGTAACCGGCGCCGGCGCCCCGGAAGTAGTGTGCTCCGAGTTCCAGATCGCGGTGGTACTCGCGACGCTGCTGGGAGGTCTCCACTCGCCGGGTCTGCTCCTCGATGCGCCGGTCCACGCGCGCCTGGTAGTACGCCGTGTCGCCCTCCCGCACCAGCGCTACCGGGGTCACGCACCAGAGCGGGATGAACGGCACCCGGCCCAGCGTGGCGTCCAGCATCCGGGTCGCGCCGTTCTCGGCACGCGGCACCATGTAGACGATCAGCTCGGCCACCGGCGCTACGAAGTAGACGCAGACCGCGAGGACGACCCACACCACCCACCACAGCGGCAGGAACACCAGGGTCAGGGGGAGAAGCAGCAGCCAGCGCAGTGCGGCCGGGCGGACGGGAAGCGGCCCCCAGGCAGGGGCGTCGTAGTCATGCACGGATGTTGTCTCCCCCAGGGTTCGCCACCGCTCGACGGTGCGCCCGTGAGTGTACGCCGGGGGCCGACCCGCACGGAGTGCGGGCCTTGCCGGCCCCGGCATCTGCGTGGGTCCGGGCGCTCCTCGAGGACGAGGTCACGGTCAAATCACTGCGTCAGCGGGACGGCCACGTGTGGCTCATGCCCCCGCAACTGCGGGTACGAGCCGATCCCCGGAGACCAGGCTCAGATCCTCGGCAAAGTGGTCGCGTCCTGCGTCGTTTGTGATCAACCGGGTTCTGTCGGCTGCACTCCGACTACTTCGCGGTCTGGCACCGATCCCGCGATGGCCACGTCAACTCAAGTGCGGTGTGTACGCCTGAGTGAGGCCGAGGTCGGCAGCATCGCGCCGTGGCTGCCGGGCGACCTCGATCTCCCACGGATGACCAGGGCCTGTCCGGTCAGCGGGGAGTGACACCGGACAGGCCCTGGCGGATTGAGGGGCGTCGCCCCTGGTGGGGGCCGCTATACCTCCAGCCAGACCGCCCGGTCCGGTCCCAGTTGTCCATCCACGACCGGGCCACTGGCCAGCAGGATTGTGGTGTGGTCAGGCAGCCGGTACGCCTCATCCGAGAGGTTGACGACGCAGGCGAAGCCTGGTTCGCGGTGGAAGGCGAGAACTCCTGCGGGGGTGTCGTGCCAGGTCATGGTGCCGTCGCCGAGGGCCGGGTTGTCGCGGCGCAGGCGCAGGGCGGTGCGGTACAGCTCCAGCATCGAGGTCTCGTCGCCGGTCTGTGCCTCCACGCTGCGCTCGATCCAGTTGGCGGGCTGGGGCAGCCAGGGTCCGGCATGGGCGTCGTCGGGGCTGAAGCCGAACGGCTCCACCTGTCCTGACCAGGGGATCGGCACGCGGCAGCCGTCGCGGCCGCGGTCGGTGTGGCCGGAGCGTTCCCAGATGGGGTCCTCTAGGACGTCCACCGGGAGGTCCTCGACTTCGGGCAGGCCCAGTTCGTCGCCCTGGTAGATGTAGGCGCCGCCGGGGAGGGCGAGCATGAGCAGGGCGGCGGCTCGGGCGCGGCGGGTGCCGAGTTCGAGGTCGACGGGGCCCTGGGGCTGATAACGCTCGTTGGGCACCCACCGGGCGACTGTCTTGCGGGCGTAGCGGCTGGTGTGGCGCATGACGTCGTGGTTGGACAGTACCCAGGTGGCCGGTGCGCCGACGCCGCTGAGCATGGCGAGGGAGTCGTCGATGACCGTGCGGAGGTCCTTGGCGTCCCAACTTGCCATGAGGAAGTCGAAGTTGAACGCGGTGTGCAGGCCGCCGGGGCGGACGTAGGCGGCGAGGCGTTCGGGGGTGTCGGCCCAGGCTTCGGCTACGAAGGCCCGGTCGCCCTCCAACTCGTCGGCGACCTGGCGCCAGGTGCGGTAGATGTCGTGGACCTCGTCGCGGTCCCAGTGCGGATGCACGATCTGGTCCCGTGTCAGGTCGGGCAGTTCGGGGTCCTTGGCCAGTCCGTGGGCGACGTCGATACGGAAGCCGTCGACGCCGCGGCCGAACCAGAACCGCAGGATGGACTCGAACTCGGCGTGGACGTCGGGGTGTTGCCAGTTGAGGTCGGGCTGTTCGGGGGCGTACAGGTGGAGGTACCAGTCGCCGTCGGGCAGATGGGTCCAGGCGGGGCCACCGAATTCGGAGATCCAGTTGTTGGGCGGCTCGGTGCCGTCGGGGCCGCGGCCGGGCCGGAAGATGTAGCGGTCGCGTTCCGGGCTGCCGGGGCCGGCCGACAAGGCGGCCCGGAACCAGGCGTGTTGGTCGGAGGTGTGGTTCGGGACGATGTCGGGGATGACGCGGATCCCGTACTCGTGGGCTTCGTCGATGAGCTGCTCGGCGTCGGCGACCGTACCGAACAGCGGGTCGATGGCGCGGAAGTCGGCCACGTCATAGCCGCCGTCCGCCATCGGGGACTTGTACCAAGGGTTGATCCACAGGGCGTCCACGCCGAGCGACTTGAGGTAGGGCAGCCGGGAGCGGAGGCCCGCGATGTCGCCGACGCCGTCGCCGTTTCCGTCGGCGAAGCTGCGGATGTAGACCTGGTAGATGACGGCGCTGCGCCACCAGGGCGAGGGCGTGGTGGAGGACATGGGGCTGAAGGTCCTTTGAGAAGGGGACTGTGGGGGAACCGGCCAGAAGGGACGCTTACTTGGCTGCGCCCGCGGTGAGTCCGGCGACGATGCGGCGCTGGAAGAGGAGCACCATGATCACCAGGGGGACGGTGACCAGGACGCCCGCTGCCATCTGGCTGCCGAACGGGATGTCGAACTGGGTGGCGCCGGTGAACTTGGAGATGGCGACCGGCGCGGTCTGGATGCTGGGCCGGTTCGTCATCGACAGGGCGATGAGGAACTCGTTCCATGCGGCGATGAAGCAGATGATCGCTGTGGTGAAGATGCCCGGCGCGGCGAGCGGAATGATGACCTTGCGGAACGCCTGGCCCCGGGTGCAGCCGTCGATCATCGCGGCCTCTTCGAGCTCGTCGGGCATCTGCTTGAAGAACGTGGTCAGGTTCCACACGGCCAGCGGCAGCACGAACGACATGCTCGGCACGATCATCGCCTGGTAGGTGTTGATCCAGCCGATGTCGGTGAACAGCTTCAGCAGCGGGACCACGATCGAGACGACCGGGAACATCGAGGTGGCGATGATCAGGGTGAGGATCAGCCGCTTGAACCGGAATTGCAGCCGGGCCATGGCGTAGGCGGTGAACGTGGCCAGCAGCAGTGCCAGGAGGGTGGTGGTGCCGGAGACGATCAGGCTGTTGAGCAGGGCGCGGCCGAAGCCCTGGGAGGGGCTGAAGACCGCCCGGTAGTTCTCGAACGACACCGAGGTGGGCAGGAGCGAGGTGTCGAAGATGTCGGAGCTGCGGCGCATGCTGGAGACCAGCATCCAGTAGAAGGGGGCCAGGCAGTAGGCCACCACCGCGGCAACTCCCAGGTAGAGCAGCCAGGTTCGCCATTTCACGGTCGTGGTCATGCCGACGCCTCCGCACTGTTCCGGATCGAGCTGCGCCGGAGCCTGCTTTTGCGCTTGGTTCTGGCCTGGCCGCCCACGTCACCGACGAGGTCTGCGCCCAGCAGCCGGACGAAGCCCAGCGCGATGAGGAAGACGTAGAGGAAGAGGAGCACCGCGTAGGCGGCGGCCGGTCCGAAGCGGACGTTGGACGCCTCGTTCTGCGCGAGCATGGACAGGGTTTCCACCGAGTTCTTCTGTGCGCCGATGAGGAGGTAGGGCAGGTCGAACATCCGCAGCGCGTCGAGGCAGCGGAAGAGCACCGCGACCAGCAGTGCGGGTTTGACCAGGGGCAGGGTGATCCGCCAGAACTGGGCGAGCGGGCCGGCCCCGTCGAGCCGGGCCGCCTCGTAGACCTCCTTCGGAATGACCTGGAGGCCGGCCAGGACCAGCAGCCCGATGAAGGGAGAGGTCTTCCACACCTCGGCGACGATGACGGCGACTTTGGCGTGGAAGCCCTCGGTGGTCCACAGGACCTGTTGGCCGATCAGGGCGTTGGCGATGCCGTCGCTGTTGAAGATCCACCGCCACAGCAGGCCGGAGATGGCCGTGGGCACGGCCCAGGGGATGAGGATGCTGGCGCGGATCAGGGCCCGGCCGCTGAACGCCCTGTGCATGATCAGCGCCATGGCCACGCCGATCAGGGTCTCCAGGCCCACCGTGGTGACGGTGAAGAAGGTGGTGTTCCAAAAGGCGTTCCAGAAACGGGCGCCGGCTTCGCCGAAGATGTCGGCGTAGTTCTGCAGGCCGACGAACGGCTCGGTGTCGCTGATGAAGCCGGTTGCCGGGTCCAGCCCCTTGGCCCCGTACAGCGACTCCTTGAACGCCATGAGGGTCGGGTAGAGGACGACGACGGTGAGGACCAGGAGGGTCGGCGACACGAGCAGTGCCGCCGTCCGCCCCGAAGCCGCGGTCGCCCAGGCCCGCTTGCTTGCCTTCACCGGTGCGAGGGCTGCTCCGCCGCGGCCGCCCGCCGTGCCGGTGGGGCGGTCCGCGGCGGCGCCGGGTGGGATCTTGGTGTCGACCACGGCTTTCCTCCTCACTGTGCGGCGGACTTCTGCAGCGCGTCCTGCAGGTCCTTCAGCGCCTGCGCACTGCTCTTGTCACCGTTCAGGGCCGCGTACGCCTCCTGCTGGATCGCGGAGGAAGCGTCGCCGTACTGGACCACCCGGGGGCGGGGGACGGCGTTCAGGATCGACTTCTTAAGTACCGGCAGGTACGGGTACCGCTTGACCAGCGCCTGGTCGTCGTAGAGGGCCTCGTACGGCGGGGCGAGCGAGGCGTCCTTGAGGAACGTGGTCGCGCTCTCCTCGTTGGTGAAGAACTTCATGAAGTCCAGCGCCGTGGCCTTGTTCTTGGCGAAGGAGGACAGGGCCACGTTGTGGCCGCCCAGGCTGGAGGAGCCGGCCCCGGTCAGGCCGGGCAGCGGCGCGACCGCGAACCTGCCCGCCACCTTGCTCTTCTCGGCCAGCGAGTACACGTACGGCCAGTTGCGCAGGAAGACCAGCTTGCCGGACTGGAACGCCTGGCGGCCTTCCTCCTCCTGGTAGGTGATGGCCTCCTTCGGGATCGTGCCATCCTTGAAGGAGTCGACGAGGAAGTCCAGGCCCTTCTTCGCCTCGGGCGTGTCGACGTTCGGCTTCCCGCCGGCGTCGGTGATGACGCCGCCGGCGGAGTTGACGGCCTCGGCGAAGTTGACGGTGAGACCTTCGTACTTCTGGAACTGGCCCGCATAGCAGTCCATGCCCTTGGCCTCGGGCAGCTTTACGACCTTGGCGCAGGCGGCCTGCATTTCCGCCCATGTCGTCGGCGCTGCGCTGACGCCGGCCTTCTTCAGCAGGTCGGAGCGGTAGTACAGGACGCCGCCGTCGGAGGCCTGCGGGACCGCGTACAGGTTGTCGCGGTACTTGCCCGTCTCCACGGTCGGCTTGAGCATCGTGTCCAGCGGGAACTGCGCGGCGGGCAGTTGGTCGATCCACTGATGGGCGGCGAACTCCGAGGTCCACACGACGTCCAGGGAGAGCACGGTGTAGGCGTCGGACTTCGTCTCGGCGTTCTGGATCATCTGCTGGCGCTGCTGGTTCACGTCCGCCGGCAGCTGGACGAAGGTGACCTTCTCCTTGGGGTGCTGCTTGTTCCAGCTGTCGATCACCTTCTGGACGACGCCGGAGCTGTCCTTGGCGGCCGCGTACGTGATCGGGCCGCGGCCCGAGAACGACGGGCTTTTCGACGGCCCCGATGAGCTGCTGTCATCGGAGGAGCCGCAGGCGGTGAGGACGAGCCCGGCGGCGGCGAGCACGGCCGAGCACTGAAGGACTCTGCTGGTTCTTGCGTTCACTGTCTCTCCTGGACGTGCGGAACCGAAGTCTCGGCGTGGTCGCCCTGTAGGGAGCAGCTACCGAGATGACTATGAGACGGCTCTGATACGAGACTGGGCTGTCATCGCGTCTTGTGGATCAAAAGAGCAGGTCAAGGCTGTGAAGGATTGATTCACGGCGACGACTTCGACTCCGTTGTGACAACGCTTGCACCGTAGGAGCGCACTCGGTGGAAGTCAATGCGTAACGTCGCGGTAGCGCTGATGATTTACGCGACTCGCACTATCCCTTTCTGGGGATTAATCGGTCATTCGGTCACGAGATTGGGTCGTGACAGCGCTGTCACGAAGGGTCTCGCCGAGGACCAAATCTGTGCTAACTTCCGCTCATGTCTCCAGCTCAGCGGCACCCCACGTTGGCCGACGTCGCCGAACGGGCGGGGGTCTCTCCGTCCACCGTCTCGCGCACCATGCGCGGCCTGACATCGGTCTCACCCGAGGTCCGTGCCCGGGTCGAGGAGGCCGCCCGGGAGCTCAACTTCGCGGTCTCGCGGCAAGCGTCAAGCCTGGTCACCGGCAGAACCGGCGTCATGGCGGTGCTCGTGCCCACGCTCGACTCGTGGTTCATGGGAGCGGCGCTGTCCAGCCTGGGCCCGCTGCTGCGCGGCGCGGGCATGGAGATGACCGTCTACGTGGTGCCTGATCTGGCCGAGCGGGCCGAATTCTTCGAGCGGCTGCCGGCCCGGCGCAACGCGGACGCGCTACTGGTCTTCTGCTTCGACCTCACCAAGGAAGAGACCGCGCGGCTGGACGGTCTCGGCATGCCGGTCATCTACATCAGCCAGCACGTCGAGGGCCGCCCCAGCGTCTACGTCGACGACGTCACCGGCGCCTGCAAGGCCACCCGCCACCTGATCAACCTCGGACACAGCCGGATCGCCTTCGCCCACACCGTAAACGCCCGCGGCTTCAGCTTCAGCTCACGCGATCGCCTCCTCGGCTACCGGAAAGCGCTCACCGAGGCGGGTATCCCCCTGGACGACGACCTGGTCGTCACCACCCCGCCCCGCGACAAACGCGGCACCACCCAGGCCGTCGGCAACCTGCTGAGCCTGCGCGAACCGCCCACAGCGATCTTCGCCGAGCAGGACGAACTCGCCGCCTCCCTCATCCTGAGCCTGCGCACCGTACAGATCGACGTGCCCGAACGGATCTCCGTCCTCGGCTTCGACGACCAGCTGATGGCGGAATGGCTCGACCTGTCCACCGTCGCCCAGTCACCCTCCGACATGGGCCGCGCCGCCGCCCAACTGGCCCTGGAACTCATCAACGACTCCGACGCGGACCACGCCCGGCACATCGTCCTGCCCACCCACCTGATACCCCGCGGCACCACCGCTCCGCCACCCAAGCCTCAGGCCGAACGCGAGGGCCTCGACTGAAGGCCGACACACCTGAGATCCGCAGCAAGGGAGGGCCACAGGGATCAACACACGCGGTTTCCTGGCAGAGGCCACCCGGGGCGAAACGAGCCCAGCATCGACATCCCCCTGCCCGTCCGGTCCGCATCCTCACGCCGGGCGGCGAGGCGTTACGAGCTGCCCGGGCTCCTAGATCATCCCGTGGCGGGTGTGGCGTATCTGGGTCATGCCGCAGTAGCCCCGCGAGTTCGCGAAAACTGAAGAGTACTCAGCGGGAACCGAGGGCCCGGTGCCACGACGACGAACCACGGGGCGGGCGCGGCAGCACACCCGCCCCCGGACCACCCTGACCCGCGCGTCAGCGGCGGACCAGCATCGCGTGCGTGACGGTCGGCGAGCCGACCATCTCGGACACCCGGTAGCCGTCGATCCCGTCACCCAGATTGTCGAGCAGCCGCTCCCCGCGCCCGATGAGCATTGGCGCGATCACCAGGTGAAGTTCGTCGATCAGCCCGGCGCGCAGATACTGCTGGATGACTGCCGCGCCGCCGCCGATCCGGACGTCTTTGCCGCCCGCGGCGTCGAACGCGTGCTGGAGCACCGTCTCCAGCGGCGCGTCGGTGAAGTGGAAGGTCGTTCCGCCGGCCATCTCCAGCGTCGGGCGCAGATGGTGGGTGTGTACGAACACGTCGTGGTGGTAGGGCGGGTTGTCGCCCCACCAGCCCTTCCAGGACTCGTCCTCCCACGGCCCGCGCTGCGGCCCGAACATGTTCCGCCCCATGATCGTGGCGCCGATGTTCTGTTCGCCGCGCACGAAGTAGTCGACATCGATTCCGGTCTTCCCCGCGGTGGAATCCTCCGTCGCGGAGATGAACCAGCTGTGCAGGTCGTCACCCCAGCCGACGCCGTCGCCGAACGGGGCGTCCAGTCGCTGGTTCGCGCCGGCCGCGAAGCCGTCGAGGGAGATCGTCACGTTGTGCACGCGGACCTTGGGCATGGCCTTCACCTCTCGTATTGATGTCGTTCTCTCACTCCTGCGTCGTACAGAGCCTGCCTGGATCGACATTCCCGCGCACATTCTCTCGGCGGGCCACACCGGTGCCCGGCACCGCGAACCGGCGCCGAGGGCGCGGCGCGGGCGGGGCGACGCATACGAGCAGCCGGCCCGCGCCGCCGAGACGGCCCTGCCCAGTCCTCAGGTGAGGCCGTCGTCGCATGGCCGGGATTGTTGGCGCGGGGGAGTGCCAGACGGCGTGGCACCAACCACGCAGCCGACCATCCATCGCTCACCCGCTGGTCAGGCCGATCTGGCCCGCGCGTTCACGCCGACCAGCGAACGCCGACGGCCTGGCCTGGTATGCGTCGTCGACCGTGGCGTACACGGTGGAGCTCGGAGACCCGGAAGCGGCCGTAGACCGTGGGCCACGGGCCGAACTTACGCGGCATCTCCCGTCACTGACTGCTGGTGCGGAACCGCCAGATCACCCATTCGAACTGCTCCCGCAGCCGCTCGAGGTACGGGCCGTACTCGTCTATCGGCAGGAACGGCTCAATCAACTTCCATTGCCCGTCAGTAAGTTGCCCGCGCGTCACGGTCGTTTTCCTACCGGATCCGCTTACCAGACGGGTCCGGATCGGCCCGCTGCACGTCCGGACCTGCCACTGCGACACCTGCGGCCTCGTCATCGACCGGGACGACAACGCGGCCCGCAACCTCGCCGCTCGCGCGGCAACCGTCCTCACACCGAAGCACTCTCACGCTCTGGTAACGAGACCGGCCTTCCGGGCCGAAACGCCCGGAAGGCTGAGAGTCCCTGAGGCTCAAGGCAACGGTGAGTGCCATGACTACGGGCACGAAGGCCGGGAACACTTCCTGGGCGCGGTACGAGGAAAACGTGGCCGAGGACCGGCAGATGATCGAGGCCGAAATGTGCGGGATTACGAGACGCTGCCGCAGCACAGCGAGGCGATGCTCACCATTGCGGCCATTGCGCTCATGACCCGCCGACTCACGCGGCAGCCCGTCCGCCCCACCGTCGAACTCCCCGTCCTGCGGCGGCGGTTCAGTCCGCGTGAGACATCACAGCTGACCACGCTGATCGGTACCCCAACGGCTGTTCAGTCCGTTGCTCGTACAGCGTCCGCACCGGCGGGTTCCCAGAGCTGGATCGGGGTGCCCTCCGGGTCGCTGAGCTCGGCGAACCGGCCATTGGGGTAGTCCTGCTCATGGACATCGGTGTGGATGTCCGCGCTCCGCAGCTGGGCCACCATGGCATCGAGATCGCGAACCCGGAAGTTGATCGCCCACTGCTGTCCTGGCGTGCGGAAATGCTCCGACCCACTCGGGAGGGGCGCGAACACAGTTGGCCCGGTCTCGGTCTCCCAGGACCGCTCATCGTAGGTATCCGGTGGGCGTCCTACGCCGAGGTGAGTCTCATACCAACTGGCCAGTGCCTCGGGGTCGCTGGCACGGAAGAAGATGCCGCCGATGCCCGTCACGCGTTCCATGCCGTCATCCTGCCCTGTCGGTCCGCTCGGAGCCAATGGATTGAGTCCTGACGTCCGGAGTACGGCGGAGCTACCGAGTCACAGGCTCGACCCACCGGGGCAACTCTCGACGGACTTCATGCCCACCCAAACGCACCAGGCGCCCCAGTGTGTCAGGGCCAGCGACTTCTGATCCTTGTCTTCGGTACTGGTGGGCAGAAAGGCTGCCGAATGCATATTTGTGGCAAGCAGGGTGCCTCGCTGGTGACAACCAGGCTGCTTCGACCGGCCCCATTCGCCAGCTCATCCGGCTCTGCCGGTGACAACTGCTGAGCTTCGGCTCAACGAAGCTGTGACTCAGCGCTCCGGTTGGCGAGGTGAGCGCCAGCCGGCACCCCCGTGTGCTCACGTGTCGTGGTGTCGTCAAGGCTCCGTGTCAGCCCGGAGCGAGGACGTCGAACTCGTTGCCCTCCGGGTCGACGAGGCACGTCCACGACACGTCGCCCTGGCCGAGGTCGATGTCGGTGGCGCCGAGGGCCCGCAGCCGGGCCACTTCCGACGCTTGATCGTCACTGGGGTAGGGCCGGAGGTCGAGGTGGACGCGGTTCTTCACGGTCTTGGCGTCGGGTGCGCGGAGGAGCTTGAGATACGGGCCGACGTTCTTGGCGGAGCGCAGCATCGCATGATCGTCGGTGACCTCGTGCAGGGTCCAGTCCATCGCCTCGTCCCAGAATCGGGCCATGGCCCGCGGATCGGTACAGTCGGCCACGACCGCGGCGATCGGTCCGGTGTCGCGGTAGAGGTCCTGAGGCTCCGCCACGCAGAACTCGTTGCCTTCCGGATCGGCCAGGACCGTCCACGGGACGTCGCCCTGGCCCACGTCGACGGGCGTCGCGCCGAGTTCCTTCAGGCGCGCGATCAGGTCCGCCTGGTGGGCCGCAGAGGTGGCGGCGAGGTCGATGTGCACACGGTTCTTCACCGTCTTGGGTTCGGGGACGGTAATGATGTCGATGCAGACGGCGGCGGGGTCGGGATAGGCGAAGCCCTCGGGTTCGAGGTTGGTCACGCCGGGTTCCTCGATGGAGGTACTCCAGCCGAGCGCCTCCGCCCAGAACCGGCCGAGTGCGGAGTCGTCCCGAGCATTCATCGCAATCTGAACAAGCCGTAATGTCATGCCCGCGATCCTATGCACACCGACCTGCAGCGACATATGTAGGCACCGTCACCAACCAGGAGATCAAGTGGCTCACCAATCCTGAGCGGCGGACTGGACTCGGTTTCGCTGCTTCTCCTGGTACCCACCATGGCCGGCATCGCGGTCGCCGTCGGGAGTGACAACCCCGCGCGGCTTCCGCTGCCGACACCGGCGCGTTTCATCGGCGCCCGGTTGGTCTGGCTCATTGCGCTCGCACTCCTGGCAGTCGCGACAGCCGGCCTCGGCCAACTCGTCGGCCCTGCGGTCCCATGGGAGGCAGGCGCGAGGAATACGCTGCTGCACGCCTCTCTCGCCGTCCTTACCGCTGCCGCCGGATACGCCTCCATGTCCTGGCTGCCACCGGTGGCACTGACGCTGGTGTGCATGCTCTTCGGATACCCGCCGTCCAAGCCCGAGTACTACTGGTGGGCGGCGATCATGGAGAAGCAAGTCACCTTTTCCCAGTGAGGCTGCGCCAAGCTCGTTTCCGCAGTTCAGTGGGGCTGGTGTGATGCGCCGGTGAGGTACTCACGCTGATAGGTGGCCTGATCGTTAGCACGAGATCGTCTGGCGTGGGCGTTCTCGCGGGTTCTGGCGTGAGGTTCGGGGGCTGGTGCGTAGGTTCCGCGTCGGGAGGAATGTTCATGACGGACGT